>JAJYHM010000011.1:0-6913 GCA_021784755.1 Pseudomonadota bacterium | reverse complement strand
GGCAACACCTTCGCCATGCGTGTCTGGCTAAACCCGATAAAGATGGCGGCGTTCCATGTCGAGCCCGCGCAGGTCGCGGCGGCGCTCGCCGCCAATGACTACATATCGGCGGTCGGCCGCACGCGTAGCGCCACGCGGGGTGTGGTCATACGCGCGACCACCAACCTCTCGAGTGTGCGGGGCTTCCGCAACCTCATCATCGCCAAGAACGGGCCGACTTTGGTGCGGCTGAAAGATGTGGCCCGCGTGGTGCTCGGCGCGGAGTCCTATACGACCCAGGCCTTCTTCAACGGCACGACGGCCGCCTATATCGGCATCCAGCCCACGCCGCAGGCCAATTCGCTGACAGTCGCGCGCGGGGTGCGCCACGAGCTTGCGCGCCTGAAGGCGCAATTCCCGCCGGCGTTGCACGCTCGGGTGCCCTACGATGCTAGCACTTACATAACGGCGGCACTCCACGAGATTCTGACGACCATCGGTATTACGCTCATCGTGGTCATAGTGGTCATCCTGCTCTTCCTGGGCTCGCTGCGCGCGGCCTTGATCCCGGCGATCGCCATCCCGCTTTCCATCATAGGCGGCGGGCTGCTCATGTGGATGATGCACTTCACGATCAACCTCCTGACCCTGCTTGCCATCGTCCTGGCCATAGGCTTAGTCGTCGACGACGCCATCGTGGTGGTCGAGAACATCCATCGCCACATCGAGGAAGGACAGAGCCCGATCGATGCCGCCTTGCTTTCGGGGCGCGAACTCCTGGCGCCCATCGTCGTCATGTCGACCACTCTCGTGGCGGTTTTTGCGCCCATCGGTTTCATGGGGGGGCTTACCGGGAGCCTGTTCTCGGAATTTGCCTTCACGCTGATTGCGACAGTACTGATTTCCATGGTGGTGGCACTTACGCTCTCGCCCACGCTGAGCGCCCGGGTCCTGACGAAAAACCCGCCGCATGGTGTCGCGCGATTCATAGACGAGCGCTTCGAGGGCTTGCGCAAGCGCTATGACCGGGTCCTGAGCGGCAGCCTCGATTATCGGCCGGCGACGCTCCTGTTCGCGGCTGTGATGCTTGTCAGCGTCTATTTTCTCTTTGCGTCGACCAAGCAGGAACTCGCGCCCCAGGAGGATCAGGGCATCATCTTCGTCGCCGGGGTCGCGCCGCCCACCGCGACCCCTCGCTATCTGCGCACGTACGGAATGCAGGTCATCCACGACTTCCAGAGCTTCAAGGTCTACGACAAGAGCTTCATGATCACCGGATTCTCGCCCGCGGGTGCCGGCACCAACCAGATGATGGCCGGCATGCATCTCGTGCCCTGGAACAAACGGTCGATCAGTACCATGAAGCTTCAGCCCCTGGTGCAGCAGAAGGTCTCCCATATCGCGGGCCTGCAGCTCGCTGTTTTCCAGAGACCCTCGCTCCCGGGTTCGGCGGGTGGCCCGCCTGTGCAGTTCGTCATCCAGGGCAACGCCGGCTACAAGAAGATCGATGCAGTCGCCGATCATCTCATCGGCATCGCCCAGCGCAGCGGGCTCTTCGCCTATGTCGCCAAGGATCTTCGCTACGACGACCCGCAGATCGTGCTGCATATCCACCGGAGTATGGCAGCCGCCCTCGGTCTCAATATGCAGACCATCGCAGCCAATCTGCAGCCGCTTTTGAGTGGCAATTACATCAATCGTTTCGATTTGAAGGGTCGCAGCTACGAGGTGATACCGCAGGTCTCCGACAGGTTCCGGGCGGATGCCGGGCTCTTGAAGAGCTTCTATCTGCAAGCCGGGGGACACATGGTCCCCTTGTCGACCCTTGTGTCTATGACGACGGACGTGCAGCCTCAGTTCCTTCCCCAGTTCGACCAGCTGAATTCGGCCACTATTCAGGCGGTTCCTATGCCCGGGGTCACGATGGGGCAGGCCTTGTCCTATCTGCGGGTGCAGGCCCACAAGATCTTCCCGACGGGCTTTACGGTCAATTACGCGAGTGAGTCGCGTCAGTTCATGCACACGCGCAATGGTCTGCTCGTGACGTTCTTCCTGGCGATCCTGCTTATCTACCTGTTGCTCGCCGCGCAGTTCGAGAGCTTCCGCGACCCGCTCATCGTCATGGTCACGGTGCCCATGTCGATCAGTGGCGCCTTGATCTTCCTGAGTTTGGGTCTTGGGACGATCAATATCTACACGGAGGTCGGTCTCATCACATTGATCGGTCTGATCACAAAGCAGGGGATCCTGATCGTCCAATTCGCGAACGAGGCACAGCGACGCGAGGGTTTGAGCAAGCGCGCGGCGGTGGAGAAGGCCTCCTCCATTCGTCTGCGGCCGATCTTGATGACCACGGCGGCCATGGTCATAGGTGTGGTGCCGTTGTTGCTCGCGACCGGCCCTGGGGCCGCCGCCCGGTTTGCCTTGGGCCTCGTCATCTTTACGGGGCTGGGCCTTGGCTCCTTGTTCTCCTTATTTGTGGTACCGGCGATGTATATGCTGCTCGGTAAGGACCACAGTCATGACCGCCAGAGTCAAGGCGGGACGGGTGGCGACGAGGAGCATCCCGTCCGCACCTAAACGCCGCATGGTCCGGTAAAAGGGCCTCGATCGGCGGACTCAAAGCCCCCCATCCAAAGGTCATGGGTGGGGGTGTGGTTTGCGCGGGTCAAAGCCTCGAGGGATGGTGGCGGGCTGACCTATAGGCCGAGGGCCTTCTTGGTGGCCTGGTTGACGCGACCGGTCGGCTTCATACCATGCGCCTTCTGAAATCGCTTGATGGCGACCCGCGTTGCTCGATCCATCCTTCCGTCGACCGCAAGATGCGCGTGCTCCGCGCGATTCAAGCTCGCTTGTACGGATTTGATCCTGGGATTCCCGCCGGGCTCGGCGGCGCCCGTCATGGGACCCTTGCCCGGCGTTTGGTGTTCGCCCATGGGGCTGTTGATGGCGCCCGTCGCGGACGCGGTTCTGGGTGCCGCGTTATGCGCGAAAGCGGCGACCGGTAGCGCGCAGGCGAACGCGATGCTTAACAAAATTCGCTTCTGTAAGAGCGGATAAAAAGAACGGGCCATAAGGTCTTCTCCAGGTTGAGTTGACTACAGGACGCTGCGTGTAGCCGTGTTGTGAGGCGCTATCGGTGTAATTGCGGGTTGAGTGAAACGGGAGCGGGGAACTCAAGAAAGGCTCGGGGGCGCCCACGGTAGGCTATCTGCGCGATCGTGGGGCCCCTTGCCTCGGCGGGCTTTAGGCTACATGCCAAGGGCCTTCTGGGTGGCCTTGGTGGGGCGCCCACTTGGCTTGATGCCATGCGCCTTCTGGAATTTCTCAAGCGCTGTCCGGGTCTGCTTGCCCATCAGGCCGTCGACCGCCAGATGCGCGTGCTCCTTGCGATTCAAGGCCGCCTGAATCGATTTGACCCGCGCGTTCCCTGCGGGTTTCCCTTTCATGGGGGTCGAGCTCGTGTTGTTCGGCGTACCCATAGACCCATTCCCCATCATGGAATGCGCGCTTCCCGTCTGCGCGGACGAGGAGGGGGCATTGCTCGTCTGAGCAAAGGCGACAATGGGGAGGGCGCTCGCAAGCGCGATGCCGAGCAGTGTGCGTTTCGAAAATAAAGAGCCGCTTGATCGCGACATAAGGTTTCTCCTGGTGGGGCCCCCGCCGGAAGCGAATCGCAGAGACAACGGGACCCGACGCTCGACCGGGGGAATTGTCGAAGCGCCGGACATCGGGCAAGACTACGAGAACCAAGGGTCCCGCGCATCCCCACAAAGGCCCTCCCCTAGACTCATCTCATGTTGGAAGAGGCCCCGTGTCGCCTTGTGCCGCCGCTTCTGCGATAATCCAGGCTGCGACTATCTCTATCGGTATTATCGGGGGGGCTTGGGCATGCCGAAGAGGGTTTCGGAAGAAGCGAGTGCGCTGACCGCGTTTGTCGGTGCCCAGCCGGCGTCGGCCCGCGAGCCCTTTCTTGCCGTCTTGCGCGAGCTGGCGGAGGCCTACCATGCCTTCTCGACCTATTCCGCCACGCATGTCCGCACCATGGGGCTCACCCCGGCGCAGTTCGACGTCATCGCGACCCTTGGCAACACCAACGGCCTGTCCTTGAGTGAGATCGCGCGCAAGACCCTGATTACCAAAGGCACTCTGACCGGAATCATCGATCGCCTGGAGGCCAAGGGGCTGTTATTCCGGCGCGTCCCGGCGGCCGATCGGCGCAGCTTTCACGCGGTTTTGACCCCCGCGGGCGAGGCGCTCTTCGCGCAGGTCTTCCCGCAGCATATCGAATACCTAAAGCGTGCCTTTCTTCCCCTGGAGACGGCGGAACTGGAGCGAACCTGCTCTCAACTGCGCCGCCTCCGCGAGCGCTTCGTCGAGCGCTAACGCGTCGTCCCCAAGGATGTTGACAGTGTCGTCGCGGGGCTATATAGTCCGTATAGCGACTATCTAACTACGGAATTTGGTCGCGTTCGCATCGGTATCGCGCGGCTGTGTGACCCAGGGGGCCGTGCAGCAGGCCCGTGCCTTAGGTGCGCCTCTCACACTAGGAGATATTGTATGGCGTCGAATCGCATGGCTCGTCTCTTCCGCTTGGCGCTTATCTCATGCGCCGCCTCCGGCGCGCTTGTGCCGCTCGCACAGGCCGCCCCTTACCATCGCCTGACAGGCAGCCCCAACGGGACCTACCGCATCGACCCCGCCCACTCCTTGGCGTGGTTTACCATCGGACACGCCGGTGTCGCGGTGGTCGTCGGACGCTTCGACAAGATGTCCGGTTCCTATACCTTCAATACGGCCCAGCCCGCGCGTGACCGGGTCACTATCCGCATTGCCACATCGAGCATAGACACCAACTTCGCTATGCGTGATCACGACCTGCAGGGTCCGGACTTCTTCAATGCGCGCGAATTCCCGACCATCCGTTTCCAGAGCACAAGTTACCACCCCCAGGGGGCGCATGCGGGCCTGCTTTACGGCCGCCTCACTTTGCACGGCGTCACGCATCCGGTGGTATTTCGGGTACGCGAGATCGGCGCCGGGCCCGTCGCCGCGCTCCCCAAGCCTTGGGGCGGCTATCTGTCTGGGTATGAGGCGACCACCACCATCCGACGCAGCGCCTTCGGCATGAAGGCCTATCTCGGCATGATCGGCGATCGCGTGCATCTGCACGTGAACATCGAGGGCGTGCGCACGGCGCCTTAGCTGGCCTTAGGCCCAAGTCGCGGGGACGGGGGATTGTTTATGTGGGCACTGCTACGCTCATCGTTCGTGCAAGCCGAGTTCGCTCATGCCGTGCTGGTGCCGGCCGCAGCAGCGATGTTGGTGGCGGTCTTAAGTGCCGTCTTGGCGTCCCGAACCCCCCACCTCGGGAGGCGTCTGGCGCTTTTCGCGATCCCCGCGGCCTTTCTTGCTGGATATTTCGAGACCTATCGCAACTTCACTTTCCCACCGGCCACCGTATTGTCATGGTTGCCGTGGTTTATCTTGGCGCTTGTGGCCATCGACTCCCTGCCTGACACCACGAAAAGGGGGGCGATGGCACAGCTTGCCCGTGTGCTCGCCTCGGCCGCTGCCGCAGCGCTCTTGCTTTGGCCCATTTTGAATCACGAAGCGTGGCCCCTGGCGCTTGCGACGGGTGTGGGCGTCACGATCCTGTGGGCGCTTCCTTGGGCCGTCGCCGGCGCCGCGGGCGTCGCGCAACCGGCCTTAGCATCGGCGTTGTTAGTCGTCTCCTTGGCGTGTGCCCTTGCGGCTCCGCTGTCCGGTAGCGTCCTTTTGGGGCAATTCGCAGCGGCCCTGGCCGCAGCTCTCGGCGGCTCGATCCTCATCGCGCGCCTGACGCGTCGGGCCGCGCCGCTCGAGGGGGTACCAGCTGCTATCTTCATTTTGAGTGTGCTCTTGGTGGATCTGCGCTTTTACGCAGGCGCTGCGGAAGGGGTGGTCGCGGGCCTTTTTGTCTCGATCATCGCGGGCCTTGCCGGAAGTATGGCCGCCCACCGATACCGTCTCCAGGGTTCGCGAGCCCTTGGGATCGCCGTCCTGGCCACCCTCGTTCCCGCGACATACGCGATCGTGACCGCCTTCAGACTCTCCCAGGCGGGCGGCGGCTACTGACGTGGAGTCTATAGGCCAGCGCTTCGTGGCTGAAGGGGTTGGTGCAGGGCCGCAGCTGCAGGGTCGTGGTACTGCCGTGTTCTGCACACAGACTAAGGCGATCCGATCCTAGAGATTGGTCAGTATCCCAGAGGGCCCCGACCCCTTTTTGTGTAGCAATTGGGTGCCTCGACAGCGGTATTTTTCTTGGCGGGCGCCATCAGAGACCGCGTGGGGCAGGATAGACGGGATCACGTGATCACGCTTGCGAATAAGGGCACTTTACCTACGGGCACTCGAAGGCGCATCGCCCGGACCTGAAGCAGTTACTTTTTATCCTCACCGTCAATGCCGATGGTCACATCCCGGTCGCTTTCCGCTGCGCCGACGGCAATACCAGCGACTCACGCACGCACATCGAGACCCGGAGATCTTTCGAGAGCAGGAGGCCCTCGGCGAGAGTGTGGCCACCTTCTGTATTCGCCGGGGGATCAGCATGTCGCCCTTCTATCGGTATCGCCGACGCCTGCGCGCGGCCTTCCAGACGCCGGACGCCTCGCAGCCGGCCTTCGTGCCGGTGGCGGCCACACCCCGGGGCCTGCCAGCACCGGTCGATCCCAAGCCATGCGGCCCCCACTACGTGGGTGATACGGTCACGCTCATGGTCGGCCAGGCCACGATGACGTTGTCATCTGCGGTGTCCCCGGCGTGGGTGGCCGCCCTCCTTATGGCCTTGGAGGCGTGATTCCCATGCGCATGTTCATAGAGCCGCTGGCCATCTACCTGCACTGCGAGCCGATTGACTTCCGGGTGGGGATAGACGGGCTCGCTATGCGGG
>JAJYHM010000051.1 GCA_021784755.1 Pseudomonadota bacterium | reverse complement strand
CCATCGTGAAATTTCCTCTTCGTTAGCTTGGCGGCTCACGAATGGGAGTTTCGTCGATGGACTCCCCTATTTGTCAAACTTTTACTGCCTCCCCGGCAGAGCCGGGGGGCCTCCCTTTGTAGGCTAGAGAGACTGCTGGCGCTCATGGGTGCATCAGAAGCGCTCGGCGGCCTGGGTTATGTGCGGGAAATCCATGAAGGCCGTCGGGTTCTTGTAAGTCTTACTGACAAAGGGAGGGCTTTATGCGCGGACAATCAAGCCAAGCAAACATAGATCCGCGCCCGGCGACCGTTCGGCAAAGTGACGGGCGCGTCTTCGAAAGGGAGGAGGATCTGTTAGAGGAAACACCGGTATCGGTCGTCATCAATGGGAAAGCTTACGCCGTCATGATGGTGACGCCGTGCGATATCGAGGACTTTTTATTGGGATTTCTTTTTGCGGATGGGTTGATCCGTGGCGCCGTGGACGTTCTGGCTTGGGAGATCGTGGAATCACGGAATATCTACACCGCCTACGTCCAACTGACCGAATCGATGGCGCAAAGGGCCCGTGAGCGGACCCGTGGCGTCATTGGAGCAAGCAGCTGCGGGCTATGTGGCGTACCACGCATGGACGAGCGCCTAGAGGTCTGCGAGCAAATTACGACAAAGTGGCCATGTCAATCGACGAGATCGCAGAGGCGTTGAAAGATATGCAATCTGGCCAAGAAATCAATCGACGCACCGGTACAGCCCATGCCGCCATCTTGATTGAGCAATACCATCGGGTTGTCCGTGAGGACATAGGCCGACATAATGCCGTCGACAAAGTCGCCGGTTGGGCCGTGCGCCACGCATGGAACCCATCGAACCTTTGCTTATTAGCGGTGTCATCTCGATTGACGTTTGAGATCATACACAAAGCGGCCCGCCTGCGCGTTCCGATCGTAGCCGCGATTTCGGGCGTAAGTGGCCTCGCTGTACGCACAGCAGAGCGGGCGGGTATCACAGTGGTCGCCTACGCACGTGAAGGACGCATGACCATCTACACACACAAGGAGCGTATTATCGGAGAGCGGGTAAATACCTGACACGGAAAAGCGGGCGCGGTGCTACCAGAAAACGCCACAGCGCTCTGCCTGTAACCACGCAGTGGTTCAAGGGGTGGTGAACCGGCCATTCGGCCGGCAATGCCGGCCATTCGGCCGGCAACCGTGTGGCGGCAGGGCACTCCAGTCACCCCCACGCAACTATTTAGACCAACCACAAGGCGTAGCCCCAAAGTCCGGCACCCAAAACAGCGGCCGCGGCCGCTGCGATGAACAGCCACTTGCGTCCAGTCAGCGCGGTGATCGACGCAAGTGAAATGGCGATCTGGATAAAGATGAGACTCAAGGCCATGCCCGTGTGCGGACGATCAAGTCGCGCCGATTCGCGGTCGGCTTTTCGTGAGCCTGCTTCCAGTGCCTCGGCCCTGGCCTTGATCACCTTCTTCTGTGCGATATATTTGCGAATCTTCTTTTGAAAAGGCGCAGCCTTCTTGGGGGCAACCAGGGCGACGGCCACTTGCATGACGTGCGCTTTGGTACTGACCGCCTGGTAATAGCTCCATTGGTCGGTGGCGTGGGTCTTTTGCAGAATCGCGTCGTTCTTGTAGAGGAGCACATCATTCATGATGCGCGTCCCTTGGTAGCTCACGATGGCCCCAATAGAAGCCAGGATGGCCGTGAAGATCGCCACCCATTGGTTTAGGCTGTGGTGCTTGTGGTGACCGCCCGCGGCCTCGTGAATAAACTCTTCATGAGGCGCATGGACATGGACTCCTCCCTCGCTCATATCCTCTCCATCGCTTCGAAAACCGCACTCGGCGCACCCTACACGCCCTCTTGGGTCGCAGACCGGCGGAGCCGACGATGCGCCGCCAGAGTGAACCGGGCCGGGACACGTCGCCACCCACCTGGAATCCGCCGCATGATGTTCACGACCAAGACCCATAGGCCGCAGTCGCTCCCCATAGTATATGGAGAACGACAGGATCGTCGACTATATGGCCGCCATTGCCGGACCCAACGCCCAACAAAAACCGATCTTCTCCCCCAAATTCCCAAAGCCGGCCGCTTGCGGTCCCTTGCTTCATGGCCCAAAATGCCCGAGCCGGCTGCCAGGAGAGTATCATCCTCGGCAAGCGAAAAGTCGGTGTTGAGCAACCTCTCTCTAAAAGGTTCTTTGGTATGTCCTTGCAAAAAAGCGCGATTCTCTTCGGACTCGCCCTCTGCGCCCTATGGACCACGGCCTACGCCCATGCCGTCGTCGGCATGCGAGTATTCCCAGGTACGCTCACCTTCGCCGACCCCGGGGTCACCGATGAATTCGACATCGGATGGGGACGCGCCGCTCTGAGCGGGACACCCGGGGGCCCTGCGCCCTATGCCTCGACTACGTCGCTTGCCGAATCAAAGACCATTACACGCAACCTCGCACTGACCATAGGCGACGCCTACCAAGCCGTGAGCGGCCCCGAAGCGGTGGCCGGCTTCGGCAATGTCGCCATAGGCGTTGATTACGGGCTCTGGAAGAGCGACAGCGAGGAGACCTTGATCACGGGCGCCCTGAACGAGTCCCTGAACCATACGGGCAGCGGTCAGGTCGCCACGCCCTACTCGATCTTTTCGCCGACGCTCCTATTCGGCCGCGGCCTTGGCGACCTGCCGAGCCGCTTTAGGATGCTGCGGCCACTCGCGGTCACCGGCATGATCGCGGCCAACATCCCGTCGATCGCAGCCGTCCCGCGGTCTCTCAGCTGGGGGCTCTCCGTGCAATACAGTGTCCCCTATCTGCAAACCTATGTGCGCGACATCGGACTGCATGCCCCCTTCAACAATGTCGTACCGCTCATTGAATGCGCCATGCAGACCTATACAAGTGGACCCTTTGCAGGGCACACTCTCGGCACCATCAACCCGGGCTTCGTCTGGCTCGGACGTTACGGGCAGGTCGGCCTAGAGGCGACCCTGCCGGCAAACCGCGCAAGCGGCCACGGCGTGGGGGTTATTGTGGGCATAGGGTTTTATCTGGATGACATCTTTCCCCATACACTGGGCGCGCCCCTCTTTGGGGCAGGTCCCAGGGCTTCGTAACCCATGTCGACATTGGCCAAGAGATCCATAGCCGTAAGCCTCACGCTCGCCCTGCTCCTCCCATCCGGAGCTTGGGCACACGCCTTCCCTGATCGTTCGCGGCCCCAAGTCGGGGCGACGGTGAAGGCATCACCACACCATGTCCGTATTTGGTTTGACGCTGGACTTGAGGCGCTCTTCTGCTCACTCATCGTCAAAAACGCGACCGGACAGGTCGTAAGCTTCGGGCACGGACACGTCGTCCGAGGAAGCCACGACCGGCTTTTGGAGACGACCGTCAAGCGTTTAGTCCCTGGTAAGTACCGCGTCTACTGGAGTGTCATCGCCTTGGACGGCCACCATACTGCAGGGCATTACATGTTCCGGGTCCGCGGCTAGGCACATGTCTGCGCACGTTCCCTATATTGCGGTCAGCGCCTTCGACATTATCGCCCTCGTCCTCGTCATAGGTCCCCTGGCCACCACGCTCTGGGTCCTGCCCAAAGAGGCGCGTAACGCCTTTCAGGCCCGACTTTGGCGCTTCACAGGAGCCGCGCTGGCCGCGCTTACCTTAAGCAGTATAACGCTCCTTGTCGGTCGCACCCTGGAGATGAGCCGACAGGGCCTAAGCGAAGTCGCGCACTGGCTCCCCCTGGTGCTGCGCGAGACGCCCTTTGGTCGTGTGTGGTTAGTCCGGCCGATCATGCTGCTCCTGGCGTGGGCGGCCTGGTATATCGGTCGCAACCTCGAACGGCGGCGGGTTGCCGCCTCCTTCCTATTCGCGGCGGCAGCCGTGATCGCGTTCACCCGCAGCGCCACCGGCCATCCCGCCGACCAGGGATCCTGGACCCTTCCGGAATGGGTGGACTGGATCCACCTTGTCGCGGTTTCGGTATGGGCGGGCGTCGTATTCACGATGTCCGTTGCCGTATTCCCGCGCCTACCGCAAGCGCGGATCTCTCCCTCTGTACGTGCCAATCTCATTACTCGCCTCTCGTCAGTGGCGACCGTCGCTCTGATAGGCATCCTGATCACAGGCATCCTCTCAGCCTACTATTACGTGGGAACCTGGACGGCGCTGCGTGACTCCAGCTACGGGCACGTCCTGCTCGTGAAACTCGCGTTCGTCGCCGTGGCCGTGGCCCTGGGTGCCGTCAATCGCTTTCTATTCGTGCCCCCCATCCGCGCCGCCGTCTCGACCCCAGCGGGGCATGGGACCACCGCGCACGACCACGGTGAAAGGCCTCTCAGGCTCTTGATGCGCTCCGTGGGGACAGAAGCGCTCTTTCTGCTCGCAGCGCTCGCGGCTGCCGCCGTCCTGCTGCACGGCATGCCGCCGCGTGAAATGGATCACGTCATAGGCGGCACAATGGCGCAAGGCCCCCGCGCAGATCACCCCGCGAGGGCGCGGCGCGTAACGGTACGTCGACTTGACACGCATCAGCCGCGACTGCGGCACCTGATATCGACCGTCTGTTACGGCGTCCTTTCTCCACGGGCAGCGCCGCCGGGTGACCTCTACCGACCGCGGGAATCCGCCATCAGGGCATCGCTTTAGCCGACACCGAGGCGCGAGCCTGGACCATGCAACGACCCTTCCACGATACGCGGCGGCCCGCGCCCGACCCAGCGGCGGGTTCAAGCGATCTGACAAGATTTCCGGCGTGCCACGTGCGACGGCGCGACCGAGCCGGAGGGGATCACCGGGCGCCGCAACCGGATGGCAAACGGTTCGCATGCACCTGCGCCCCTTTGCAAGCCTGCATCATACCAAATGGCAGTCTGCCCCTCAGGGCCTCGCTACGACATGCTGCATGAGGTTATCCAGCTGGTATTCCCAACCGCGACTACTCATGCGGAACGCCTCCAGACGGCGGTGCAGAGGCACAAGGTCGAACCCGGATTCCACCACTGTGAGCAGAGTACTGTTGCGCGGGGCATCCGCCAGCGTGAATGTCACGAGCGTCGGCTGCTCAGCCGCGTAATCCGTCGAAGGATCGACGGCATACGGATGCCAGCGGTAGGAGAATAACTCCATCACCTCTATGCGCTCGACGATCACATCAAAAACGATGTGCTCGTATCCTGGGTAAACCAGTGGCCCGCGCGCGCCCTGCCCGGCCTCGAAAACCTGACCTTCCAGGTTGGCACCGAACCAGCGCCCGAACTCATCAGGGGTCGTGAGTGCACGCCATACGCGCCGGCGCGGGACCTGGATGACTATGCTACGCTCGATACGGTCGGAGTTGCCGGTACTATCGGTGTTATCCATGACTCAGTGGGCTCCTGATATCCATGTGTGCCTGATTTCGGCAAATCTGAAAAGTTGTATAAGACGACCGACCTTTCCGAATAACTGAAGGCTGCCTGAAGCACGTTGTGACTTGCGCCAACAAGGTGACGAAAAACGGCGGGGCGCCATGGGATGGATAGAGATCGCGTCTTGCTTGGCGGTTCAAGCCCGCGCTGGATGTGGGCCACCCAACTCATTAAAGCCCCACATCGCACTGCTCTAAGAGAGCCCGCGCTCAATGAGTGCCGACCTGCTTGTCGCCCTCAGGCATCCTGAGTTCCGGCTCCCGCCCCAACTCTCTTTTGAGTGTAATGGGAGAGGACGAGGAATGGAATGAGCGGCGCTTCCCGGGGCACGGTGAATTTGTTCTTAAACGTGGTTCCTGCTTGTGGCCTCCTCCCTGATGAGTATAAACAAGGATCAGGGGGTGCGGGCGGGTGCGGGAGTGGGTTGCCCTTCCTTTTCATCGACTCGAGACTCTTCAGGGCGCATCGGTCGTGATGACCTTCCCGGCGATCGCGCAACCGTCGCGCAAGGGGATCGCCATGCCGACCCCGTTGGTGCGTTTGGCCTCATCGCGGCTGATTACCCGCAATGACCCGACTTTTCGGGTGTGGCAGGTGTTCGAGCCGGAGCCGATCACGCTCATAATGTGCGTTTGACGACCCTCAGCGTCGATCGCGAGCGCCGTATCCGCTGCGCCCCAGGCCTGGGTCCAGGCGCTGAGGGCTAGATCGAGCGCCTCGGGCGCGATGCGCACCAGGCAATCGCGAATGACGAATGTGCTGGGGACGACATAACGCCCCTGCTCGTGGCAACCGCCGAAACGGCGACGCGCCGACTGACCCAAGGCCTCCGCCCGGCCCGAGATGGCCCTGTCGCTGCGCATCCCGCACCGCGTGGCCCCCGCGGTAAGGGCGAGCACCGCCGCCAGGCGGTGGCGGCACCCCTGGCCGCGACGCGGATCCGAGATGGTGGTAAAGCACAGGGGCAGCACCCGCATCCGTTCGGTATTGAGCATGAGCTTTGGGACTCTGGTCAGAGGAAGGGCATTCCGACCGGGGCGGGTCAACGGCGTGCGGGGGCGACTCAGGGGCGCACCCACACGCGCTTGGGCGCCTCCTTTGCGGCGCTGTAGCCCTCGCGCATGCGCCGGTAACCCTGGGTCAGCCCCGACTCGATCCAGCTGGCCGCGCGATACATGATGCTGTGAAACCGCCGCGGATTGACAACGGTGTGTTCGTTCGTCAAAACTGGCGATCCTACGTACTCGACTCAACGAAGGGTCAGCATACTAATCGAAGAACGGCCTTTGGTCGCCTGAAGCCAAAGTGGTACATATCCGTTACGGACTTGAAATGAGTACAGAATTCACGATCCAGCAAGCAATCGCTCGCGACGCGCAAGAAGTCGCGGTAATGGTTGGCGAGTTGCTAACCGAAATCATGAGTGTTACTGGTGTTCAAGCGTTCCACTTTGACCTTGTCGAAACGACTTCCAGACTCAAAGACTTTTTTGATCGTGAGAAATACTTTGTATTTGTCGCTCGTAGCGGAAGTGGCAGGCTCGCGGGATTTATCGCTCTATATGAAAGCTATGCCCTATACGCAGGGGGCGCATTCGGCACCATTCCCGAACTTTACGTTCGCCCCAAGCATCGCGCACATGGATTGGGGCTTCATCTCGTGTCTCATGCAAAGTCTTTTGGCGTATCACGGGGCTGGACACGCCTGGAGGTTACGACTCCGCCGTTGCCGCAGTTCCACAGAACTTTAGCATTTTATGAGCGTGAGGGTTTTGTCATAAGCGGCGGTCGGAAACTGAAGGTTACTTTATGAGCCGTGGCCCAACCTATCATTCCACCGGAGCTGCGCGAAAAGCCGCGGCGGCCGGTGAATTCATACATTAGGGTGCGGGAGATCGATAGGGTTCGCCCCGCTACCGATCAAGACGCGGTACCCGCAATGGAAGTCGTGCGTCAATCAATCACGGTGTTATGCGAGGTCGACCATCAGAATGATAGGGCTACGCTGGATCGATGGCTCGCGAACAAGAGGCCAGAATCATTCGAATCGTGGATCGCCAACCCTGAAAACTTCTGCGTGGTCGCGGAGAGCGAAGGGATCGTGAGGGGAGTAGGGCTCCTCCATGGCAGCGGCGAGATACGCCTGTTGTATATATCCCCCGGCTATCAGCATCGGGGCCTTGGGCGCCGCATCCACTCGGCCCTTGAAATTCATGCACTATCCCTAGACTTACCGAAGCTACGGCTGGAAAGCACACGGCGCGCGCGTCCGTTCTACGAGGCGCTGGGTTACATACCCGCTGGCGCTGAGAAGGCGCATTTTGGTGTGTTGCGCGTGTATCCATACGAGAAGCCGCTGTCACCGAAATAGTTCCGTCTACGCGACCGCCTTCGGCGGTGCGTAATGTGAGGGCGTTGGATTGAACCGGGAGAACCCACTTCACACGAGAATATCAATGTCGCAGACCATAGAAGCCCCTCTACCTTACGCTTCCGGAGAGCAGCAGCATCTAGGGTTGCTAGTGAGGACTGCCGACCAACAACCGACTGCCGCCGTTGCTCTGCTGCCAGATTGGAGAGGACAAAGCGGACTGGCTCGCGATCATGCCCTCTATCTGACCCCCTGTGTCACAGGAGTTGTCGCCTCAATAAATCCTATAATGGGGGCGAGGTGAGAAGACGATGGCACGATATGCACAACGATTTAAGGACCGGGCAGTGGCTCGGTTATTGCCGCCCGAGAGCGCGTCTGTAGAGCTTGTCAGCCGGGAGCTTGGGGTGGGGATCGTCACCCTAGAGCGATGGCGATCCGAAGCCTTGAGCCTCCCCCAGACAGAACGCGCATGGACCGCTGCTGCCCGCCTCGAGGCCGTGATCACGACCGCGTCCCTGGATGAGACGGCGAAAGGGGCTTGGTGTCGCGAGCACGGGATCTATCCATCCGACCTCAAGGCATGGCAGGACCAAGCAATCCGGGGGCTTTCAGAACCCGAAGAGACACGCAGCGGGCCTGAGCGGGCCGATAAGCGCCGCATCAAAGAGCTCGCCCGTGAGATCCGCCGCAAGGATAAGGCCCTGGCTGAGACCGCCGCCTTGCGGGTAGCTTCAAAAAAACTCTTAGGCGATACTCGCGAGGGCGCGGAGACAGATTGCGCTGAACGATCGCCAAATCCTAGCCCACAACATCCAGGAGGCCCATGAGGCGAGCGCCCGCTGGAAGCCCACCTGCACGCTCGCTGGCATCACGCTTCGGACGCTCCAGCGCTGGCAGGCCTCCGAAGGGGAAATCCGCGCAGACGCTCGCCCTCACGCCAGGCGCGCAACGCCGGCCCATGCCCTGTCCCCGGCCGAGCGCCAAGCGGTGCTCACGGTCGCGAATGAGCCGCGCTTTGCAGCCATGCCGCCTGCGCGGATCGTGCCGAAGCTCGTGGATAACCCCCGTTACGTGGGGGCCGATGAAGGCGTGTATCTGGCGAGTGAATCGACCTTCAGCCGGGTCTTGCGGGCCCATGGCCAGACCCGCC
>JAJYHM010000003.1 GCA_021784755.1 Pseudomonadota bacterium | reverse complement strand
CCACAAGACAGACGGCTTCTTCGCCCAGGTCTTACAAAGAGCCTAGGGGGCGCCAAGCCCTATCCGGATCCCTTCCGCAAGAAAAAACGGGCCGCTCACGCAATGGGCACGTTCACCGCGCTTTAAATTCAACGCCCACGCTGAGCCGCGCGTGCGTAGCACGCATCTGACTCAGGACTTACATTCCGCAGGTCGACGAACGAATATCCCCTGTGGTCTCGTGACGTCAGGGCTTGCAGGGTACTTCAGCGCCAATAGGATGTTTGGTTTCCGTCTCCCATTCGCGGAAGAGTTTCTGCACGCTACGGTAATTGTCGATGGCAATCTGCGGAAAAGTAGCCTGCTGTGGCGAAACCGCGCGAGGGACGAGCTTACCCTCTAAGGCAACTGTGGAGAACGATGGGCCTATCTGGATAGGTTTAATTTTGGATAAGAACCCCATGAAAACGCCCAAGACTCGTCAAGCTGTAGAAGCCTATTTAGTTTCTCGCCCCCAAGAGAACGCCTTCCTGCGCGCCGAGTTCACAAAGGCTTTACCTCAGGTGAGTTATTCCTCAATTACACGAGTCCTGGCTTCTCTGGTGCGGGATGGAGTCTTGGTGCGGTTGGGATACGGAGCCTATGCCCGCGCAGGAAAAAGCGCGTGGACTCAACGTTCCGTTCCCACTGCAGGAATTGATGCCTCCGTTAAGGAGGTCTTGATCAAGATGGGCTTGGATCCTCGTCCCAACAGCGCTACGCGCGACTATAATGCGAAACGAACCACACAAGTTCCTTCGTGGTTGGCTTTCGATATCGGACGCGCTCGCGTCGGGGGAAGCTGGGTTTCGGGAAACGGACCGTGTTCTATGAAGCGTCTCGACGATAACCAAGTTCGCGCGATTCAGATTGCCTAAAATGAAGGGATCATCAGTCTCCCAGAATCCATGCTGGAAAAAGACATCCTCGTCCGTGACGTGATAGCCGCCGTTTGCCAGGCCGGAACTCCCTTGGGTGCCCAAATTATCTTTTGTGGTGGCACCGCCCTCTCCCAGGCTCATGGCGTGATCGACCGCATGTCCGAGGATGCCGATTTCCGGATCGTATTGCCGCCCGAGATCATAGGGCAGGGCCCTAAGCGGCGCTTTTTGTCGGCAGTAAAGGCGGCGATCGAGAGCGCCGTCACCCAAGCTGGATTTCCTTTGGATGACGAAATGAAGGGACGCAATGGCAACGAGTATATCATGGGCCACTTCGCCTATCAGAGCTCGTTTGCCACACAAGACGAGGCCCTGCGTCCCCACATCAAGCTTGAGATCACCGCGTTCGAGCCGATCTCCCAGATTGAGATTAAACCGCTACGCACGGTCTTAGATCGTGTTGGCGCCCCGCAAGGAGGACCCCTCGCACCTTACCCAGTCGTTCCCGTGGTGAGTATCGCTGATACCGTGGCCGACAAGTTGGTGGGCTACCTGCGACGAACCGCCCAAGATCAGGCGGGATTCGGGCGCGGCGCTTACGATGACCGGTTGGTGCGCCACCTGTATGACGTTTACCACATTCTGGAACGTGCCCCCGAATCCGCTTCCGTCGATCGCATAGCCCCTTTGTTGGCGGATACCGTTACGCGCGATCAAACGACTTACGGCAACCAGTTTCGGGCGTTTCGCATGGAGCCTTGGCGGGTTCTTCGGGACACGCTCAACCAGGTTGCGACAGACTCCGCAACCCGCGATCGCTACGACAGTTTTTGCCGGACCATGATCTGGGGTGCTACCCCCTCTTTTAGCAACGTGGCGACGCGATTTATGCGCTTCACGGGGACAGTATTGGATCACGCGCAGCCCTTGAGCGCACGATCCACGTTTAAGAAAGGGCCCCGCAGTCCACAAGCCCGCGCGGGAAGTGGTTTTCGGCCTTGATGGATGGTGGACGCGAATCCCTTCTCTGAGGCGCCTGCCATCTGCGGCAAACAAAAATCCCGGCACCCGCGTGGCTTGGCCGCGCCGCACCCAGCTTCGCGCGAGTATCCCGCCGCACGCAGGCGACGGTTCGAAACGGCATGATCCGGATGGCCGCTTGCGCTACGGACGCGCGCGGCGGGAGCCGCTCTTTGCAAACGGGCTTCCCGCCTTAGGTGTGGCACAAGGCGCGCACCCGCCCCTGACGCCTATCACGTGCTCGGGCGCCTAGCAACGAACGTCCTGCTCGCGAGATGAGCGCGACGCAGGATGCGGACCGGCCTGCGCCGATCCTGCCTAAGCCCGTGTTGCCTCTAACGCGGCAGCACGCGCGCGGCTTGCATTCCCTTGGGCCCCTTGGTCGATTCGAACTCGACCTTTTGACCCTCGGCAAGCGTCTTGAACCCTTCTCCCTCAATGGTCGAGAAATGGACGAACACGTCTGCGCTGCCATCGCTCGGCGTAATAAAGCCGAAACCCTTCGCTTCGTTAAACCACTTCACGGTACCGGTCTGCATAAAAACCTCTTTTCCATTGCCTTCCCGCCTCGCGGGTGATTCGGGTATGCGCCATCGGCGCCTCGAACAGCGAGACACACCATGCCGCCACGTTCCAAGGAACGCAAAATTTATGCTACGTCAACCGCAGCCCCAAAACAATCCTAACCCGTATCGTCAACATTTCCCGGAACCGGGCCGCGCAAGGGGCCTGCAGGCCCTAGCGCAGGCAAGATAGGCTCACGGCGGGAGACTTGTTAGAATGGCGCCCGGCCTGTGATGCCGCCTTAAGGACTATTCATGATCGTCGTCTTGAAATCCCACGTAACCAAAAACAGCCCTGAGTTCCAGGAACTCATGGCATTTCTCGGGCAAAAGCCTGGCATTACCCTGCGCGTGCACGAAGAGACCGGGGCCCTCGTCACCCTCACCGAGGTCTATCTGATCGGGGATACGAGCGCGTTTGACTCCCATGAGCTTGAGACCCTCCCGGGCGTCGAGCGGGTGGTCAGCATAGAAGAGGAGTATCGGATATTGGGTCGCCATCACGACGATCAACGCCCGACAGGCTTTGAATACAAGGGCGTACGCTTCGGCCAGGACACGCTGAACGTCTTCGCGGGTCTCTGTGCGGTCGACAACCCCGCGCACGTCGAAGAGATGATGAAGGCGTTGGTGGAGAATGGCCAGGTCTGTACCCGCATGGGGGCTTACAAGCCGCGCACCAACCCCTACTCCTTCCAGGGGCATGGCGCGTCCTGCCTTCCCTGGGTCTTCGATCTGGCCGGCAAGCACGGCATCCGCGTGATCGCCATGGAGATTACCCACGACTCGCACCTCGACGAGATTCGCGAGGCCCTGGAACAGACAGGATCGCCGACCGGTGTCATGCTCCAGATCGGCACCCGCAATACGCAGAACTTCGAGCTCCTGAAGATCGTGGGCCGCCAACACGAGTTCCCAATCCTCTTGAAGCGCGGCTTCGGTATCACCCTCGAGGAGTCTTTGAACGCCGCCGAGTACATCGCAAGCGAAGGCAACCGCAACGTCATCTTCGGGCTGCGCGGCATGAAGACCAATATGGGCGACCCGCACCGCAACTTCGTGGATTTCGCGCATGTGCCAGTGGTCAAGCGCCTGACTCGTATGCCGGTATGCATCGATCCTTCGCACTCGGTGGGATCGCGGGATCGCGGACCGGACGGGCTCCTGGACATTCAGCAGGTGACGGCTCAGGGCATCATCGCCGGCGCCAATATGGTGCTGGTCGACTTCCACCCCGACCCGAAGACCGCCCTAGTCGATGGGCCGCAGGCCCTGCTGTTGCGCGAACTGCCTTATTTCCTCGAGGACATCGCGATCGCCCGCGACGCCTACCTGCGCCGCACCAAGGCGGCGGCGCACTTCCTCGCCAAACAGCCGGCCTGACGCATAGGGACCGGGCGGCCGCCAGACCTGCGGGGTCGGGTGGCCGCCCTGCCACCCCCTCTACCCCGGAATCCCGGGATAATCGCGAAGCTTGGGACCCACGTACAACTGGCGGGGGCGGTCTATCCCGTGGCTCGAGTCCTGATGCAGCTCGAGCCATTGGCTGACCCAACCGGCGGTCCGCGCCACAGCAAACACCGCAGTAAACATCTTGGTCGGTATCCCCATCGCCCGCAGGAGTATCCCCGAGTAGAAATCCACGTTCGGGTAGAGTTTGCGCTCGATAAAATATTCGTCGCGCAGCGCGATCTCTTCGAGCTCCAGGGCCACCGCCATCAAAGGGTCGTTTTCGAGACCGAGATGCGCTAGAACCTCGCGCGCACTCTCTTGGATGACACGCGCCCTGGGGTCGAAATTCTTATAGACTCTGTGGCCAAAACCCATAAGACGGAAGGGGTCGCTCTTGTCCTTGGCGCGGGCGATGGCCTTCGGGATGTTCTCTGGCGTGCCAATTTCGAGCAACATCTTGACCACTTCCTCGTTTGCACCGCCATGCGCCGGACCCCAGAGGCTCGCGATGCCCGCGGCAATACAGGCAAACGGGTTGGCCCCGGAGGATGCGGCCATGCGCACCGTGGAGGTCGAGGCGTTCTGCTCGTGATCGGCGTGCAGAATCAAGATCCTATCCATGGCCCGCACCTGGACCGGGTCCACCACGAAGTCCCTGTTAGGCATGCCAAACAGCATCTGCATGAAATTGCCGGCGTAATCGTATTCATTGCGCGGATAACGCAGCGGGCGCCCAGTACTATAGGTGTAGCTTGCCGCGGCGATGGTCGGCATCTTGGCGACCAGCCGGATGGCGGCGTTTACGCGCTGCTGCGGATCGCGCATGTCCATATCATCGTGATAGAACGCCGACAGGGCGCCCACGACACCCACCATGACCGCCATCGGGTGCGCGTCGCGGCGAAAACCGCGGTAGAAGCTGATCACCTGTTCGTGCAGCAGATTGTGCTGACACACGGAATCCCGAAACGCCTTCCCCTCGGCCACCGAGGGCAACTCGCCGAACATCAGGAGATGGGCGACCTCCAGAAAGCGGCTCTTCTCGGCGAGCTGCTCAATCGGATAGCCCCGATAGGCCAGGATGCCGGCATCGCCATCCACGAAGGTAATGGCGCTCTTGCAAGACGCCGTCGAACGATAACCAGGGTCATAGGCCAGAATCCCGTGGCGCCCATAGAGCGACTGGATATCCACGGCCTGCGGACCGAGCGTCCCTTCGAGGATGGGCAGGCTCGCATCTCCCGCCTCCTCCCCTATGACCGCGTTCACGTATTTCGTCACAACCCCTCCTTACTTACGGGCATATAGCCACTTGATAACCCCGTCCTCGGCCCGGAACCCCCGCTCCGTATCGGCCGCCGGGTAATTCTCGAGCACTACGACGATATAGCGCCGCCCGCCACGCTGCAGATAGCCCGCCAAGGTGTCCACGCCATCGATCGTGCCGGTCTTACCGTGAAGGTGGCCTGCCACCGGCGACCCCAGAAAACGGTAACGCAAGGTTCCGTCGATCCCGGCGATCGGCAAGGACGAGACATATTCGGGCATGTAACGCCCATTATAAGCGTAACGGAGTATCCGTCCCACTTCGGCGGCCGTGATCCGCTCGGACCGCGACAGCCCGACACCGTTGCGCAACACGAGGTGCGGCAGACGCAGATCATGGGAGGCAAGCCATGCACGCATGACGGCAAGCCCCTTCGCCGTGGTGCCCGGCAGACCCTCCTTGACCGCCCCGAGCGTCATGACGAGCAGTCGCCCCATCACGTTGTTGCTGTACTTATCCACACTGCGCAGGATATCGGCGAGCGGCCGAGAGTGGACCTGATACAAGAGCCGCGCACCCGGCGGAATCCGCCCGATCTTGAAGCCGCCATGCAACATCCCGCCCTGTTCACGCCAGAGCTCGGCGAAGACCCCCGAAACATAGCGGCGATTGCTGTCGGTGACTCGATAGAGGTGCTGGAGCCCGCAGGCGCGCGGATAACGCCCCTGAAAGATGGCGAGATTGCCCCATGATTCGTGCGCGATGCGGAGATGGACCTGGGCGCGCCAATCACCGCAGGGCCCGTCGACCAGCCGCAAGCGATTGACGACGCGCAGCGTGGTCGGGTATGGATCGGGCAGAATGCGGACTCGGGAGACCTCTGGCAGAAACCGAAACTCGACTGCCTGGAAATTGACGAGCAGCGCCTGCGGGCGCACATTGTAGGTTCGGTCGCGTAAACCGTCGAAAGCCCCGCGCCGCGCCTGAGGGGCATGCAGGTAATGCTGATCGAGTACGACATTCCCTTCGATGTCGTGTATGCCAAGCCTCCGCAACCCATGCAAGAGGTCCCAGAACGACTTCGTAATAAGGTAAGGGTCCCCTCCCCCGCGTAAGTAGAGATTGCCGTGAAGGACGCCGTGAACGATGGGTCCGCGTGCGTAGGCGCCCGTCCGCCAGGTATAGCTGGGCCCGAGCGTATACAGGCTCACGAGCGCCGTCACAAGCTTCATGACCGAGGCCGGATCGCGCGGTGTGTGCGCCCGGTAGGCGAGGATAGGCCTGCGGGCATGGATGCGTCGCAGATAAATGCTGATGCCGTCTAAAGGGACGTGCTCGCGCGCAAAAAGCGTGCGCAAGGCTAAGGGCAAGGGGTCAGCCGCGACGAGTCCCGGCGCAAAGAGCGCGCAGAGCGCCAGAACCAGGAGCCAGGCTGACTTTTTCATAGGCACCTCTCAAGGGCAAGCGCTGCCCCACCGGGGGACGACACGCAAACCCGCTCGAGGGCGTCCGGCAAAACTTTTACACCACGCACTATGCGCGTCTGGTGACACCATAAGGTCCCGACCGCCTGATCGGCGGGCAGCGGGGTCACGATCCGGGGCGTCAAGGGCATGCTCATACGATTCAAGGTCTTCGGCAGTAATCGAGGGTGGTTGGCGGGCCTAGTATGGCGTTTCAACCCTGAGCCTGCAAACCACGCCCGGACCGCCGTGCCCGTGGCCCCGACACCCGTCAAAGGTTATAATGGCCACACACCAAGGAAGGAGTCCACGCGCGTGCCAAGACTCTCGGGCCACAATGCGACACCCCCCCCACAATCGCTACCGATCGATGTATATCGCCGCTGTATCCCGGCAATGGATGGTACGCGATCCGATGATCGCGCCTGTGACGACGTGAAGCTTCTGAATCCGACAAGACCCTTGGAGCGCTTCTGGGAGAGGCTCGCGGCCGCGCGCGAGCGCCTGCTGATCTTGGATTACGACGGCACCCTCGCCCCGTTTACCGCCCATCGTGACGACGCCACGCTCTACCCCGGGGTCGCCCCCTTACTTCTCGACTTGCAACGGCAAGGGACCCGTATCGCCTTCGTCACCGGCCGTCCCGCCGAGGAACTCGCCCGACGGCTGCCACTCTCCGCCGTGGAGATCTTTGGGGCCCATGGACAAGAGTATCGTGCGGCGAGCGGTACGCTGACCCGCACGCCCCTCACCTTACAGGCCGGGACATGGCTCCACGAAGCCGCCGAACGTATCGCCGCCCACGGTTTTGAGCGAGCGCTCGAGCGCAAACACGGGACCGTGGCGATTCATTGGCGACGCGAGGACCAAGACGGCCAAGCGCGGCTTGCGGCACTCGCCTCGGAGCTCGCCCAGGAGCTGCCCGGGGACCTCCAGGGACTGGCCTTCGATGGCGGATATGAATTCCGTGCCCGTGGCCGCGACAAAGGCACGGCGATCGCCGAGCTTTCCGCGCGCCACCCGCAAGCGCTTATGGCGTATCTTGGTGACGACCTCACAGACGAGGATGCCTTTGCGGCCCTGCCACAAGACGGTCTTGCCGTCCTCGTGCGCGCCGAGCCACGGCCCTCGCGCGCCCACCTATGGCTGCGCCCACCAGACGAGCTGCGCGAGTTCCTGGGCGCGTGGATAACGGCGGCGCAATGATGATCCCGTATCCTTGGCACATCGAAGCCGAGCGGCTCACCCGCGACCGCTTCTCGGGACACTCAGCGCTCTCATGGCTTACCGCTACCCTACTTTTCATGGCGGTCTTCATTGGACTTAAGGCCGCAGTGCACGTGAGCCGAAAGGCGCTGCGGATGGCGAGTCGCCATCGCATCGGCTTGCCTGCACTCCTCGAGCGCACGGTGAGCAAGACGAGTTCCTGGCTTCTCGCCACCCTCGCCTTCGTCGCCGCCTCGGAGCGCCTGAACCTGACCTCGCCTACCCGCACGCGGCTCATCGACATCGGCGTCACCGCCCTGTTCATCCAGCTTGCCCTCTGGGGGCACGCCTTCATAAAAGCTGGCACCGACCACTATCGGACCAAGACCGGCGACGGCGAACGGGTGACGGTCGTAGTTGCGCTCGGACTGATCGCGACGATCCTCCTGTGGGTCATCATTACGCTTGCCGCCTTAAACAATCTCGGCGTGAACGTCACGGCGCTGCTCGCGGGCTTTGGAGTAGGCGGTGTCGCAGTCGCGCTCGCACTGCAAACCACGCTCGCCGATTTCCTTGCGTCCTTGTCCATTCTGTTCGATAAACCGTTCGTCTTGGGCGACTATATCGCCATAGACACCTTTGCGGGCACGGTAGAGCATATCGGTCTCAAAACGACGCACTTACACAGCGCCACAGGCGAGCAGATCATCATCGCGAATTCCGATCTCGTAAAGAGTCGCGTGCGTAACTACAAGCGGATGCGCGAGCGCACGCTGATGTTTACACTCTATCTCACTTATGAAAATCGACACGAGACCCTGGCGAATGCGACCCGGGTCGCGGAAGACGTCATAAAGAGCGACGGCCGTGTCCGGTTCCTACGGGCCTACCTCAAGGATTACCAACCCCAGGGGCTCGTCTTCGAGGTGGCGTACGCAGTGAATGAAGATCATGCCGAGGTCTATATGGATGTCCAGCACGCGATCAATCTGGCCCTATTCCGCGCCTTCCATGATCACGGTATCGAATTCTCCCGCCAAGGAACAGTCCATATCCAATATGCACCTCCGGCGGCTGCCAAGGAGCCGCAATGAACGACATGACGCACAGCAGCGGCCGGCTTGTCGTTGTATCCAACCGTTTACCTGTCATTGTAAAGCTGGTCGACGGCCATTGGACGTTCACGCCGGGATCCGGCGGGCTCGTAAGCGCGCTTGCGCCGGTACTGCGCAACCGGGGCGGCATATGGATCGGATGGCCTGGCACAACCGAGGCCGACTCCGCGACATTGTCTCGTCTCCTACAAGAGGCGACTCGTCATTCCGGATATACCTTGAAGCCCGTCCTGCTCGACCAGCGTGATAAGGAGGACTTCTACTATGGCTTCGCAAATGAAGTCATATGGCCGCTCTTCCATGACCTACAATCGCATTGCAATTTCGCGCCACGCTACTGGGAGGCCTATACCCGCGTCAATCGCCGGTTTGCCGACGTCATTATGCAAACCACGCGCCCCGGGGACTTCATCTGGATACACGACTACCATCTGATGAACGTGGGCCAGGAACTGCGTGCTCAGGGCGCTAGTGCCCGGACGGGCTTTTTCCTCCATATCCCGTTCCCGCCGCTCGATATCTATATGAAGCTCCCATGGCGCTTCCCGCTGCTGCGCGCGCTCCTGGACTACGACTTGATCGGCTTCCAGACCCTGCGCGACCGGCGGAACTTTCTTCAGTGCGTACGCCTTGTGGCCCCCGATATGTCCGTCACCGGAAAGGGACAGGTGGTCACGCTGCGGGCCGGTAATCGCGAGCTGCGGGTCGGGACCTTCCCAATCGGCATCGACTACCAGGAGTTCGCGCGCGGAAGCAAGGCCGAGCCCGTCATTCGCAAAGCCCGTGAACTCCACGAAGACCTTCCCGGTCGGCAGGTCATCCTAGGCGTGGACCGCCTCGATTACACCAAGGGCATCTGTCATAGATTCGAGGCCTTTCGCAACGCGCTCCAACGCTTCCCGGAATTGCATCACCGCACCACCTTGATCCAAGTTGTAGTGCCTAGCCGCGAGGACATCCCAAAGTACAACGCGCTCAAGATGGAGATGGAGCGACTCGTAGGCGAGATCAACGGCCAATTCACGCAGTCGGGATGGGTCCCCATCCACTACATATTCCGGAGCTTGAGCCGCTTGGAACTCCTTGCCTATTACCGGGCCTGCGAGATTGCCTTGATTACCCCACTCAAAGACGGCATGAACTTGGTCGCCAAGGAATTTTGCGCGGCGACCCCAGCCAACAACGGTGTATTGATACTTTCCGAATTCGCGGGTGCAGCCGCTCAGCTGCAAAAGGGCGCTCTACTCGTAAACCCCTACAATGTCGAAGAGGTCGCGGAGACCATACAGCGCGCCATCGTCATGGGCCCCGGGGAGCGGCGCGCGCGCATGCATAAACTGAAGCGCTTCGTACGCCAGTATGACATTTTTTGGTGGGTGGACGCCTTCCTGCGCGCTGCCATAGCCAAGGATCTCAGTAACTTCCCAGTCCCCGAGGAGTACGTGCCGCACATGGAGACGATCTCGCTCTAACGACGGCCAGGGCACAGACGTGCAGCCACCGATTCGGGACTATCACGGGCGCGCGCAAGGCGGGAACCGTCCGACATGTCAAGATTGTGGACCCTCGCAGACCCCGCTAGACTGCCTCCATGAAAATTCTGGACGGTCTCAACGATCAGCAACGCGAGGCCGTGCAACTCATCCATGGGCCCGTGCTTGTGTTAGCCGGCGCCGGTAGCGGCAAGACCACCGTCATCGCGCGCAAGATCGCCCACCTCATAACGCACGGCGGCTATGACGCCGCTCACATCGCCGCGGTCACCTTCACCAACAAGGCGGCGCGGGAGATGCGCGATCGGGCATCGGCGCTGCTTCCCGCCAACGCCCGCCGGGGCTTAAGCGTCGTCACCTTCCATGCCCTGGGCCTCAAGATCATCCGTGAAGAGACCGAGGCGTTGGGTTTACGGCGTGGGTTCACGCTCCTTGATCCGCGCGACGCCGATGCGCTCGTAAAGGAGCTCTGCCGCGAGCACCTGCGAAAGGACACGCCCCCAGAAGATGTGGCGCAGCGCATCCGTGCCTGGAAGGACGCAGCGATCATGCCGCAGCTCGCGGCCGAGGAGTCACCCGACGAAGGTGCAGTCTATGCCGACTATGTCGAGCGCCTACGCGCCTACAATGCCATAGACCTAGACGACCTGATCCTGCTCCCGGCGCGCCTCTTGAGCGGCGACGCGGGCGCCCGCGCTCGCTGGCGCGAGCGCCTGCGCTACCTCCTGGTAGATGAGTACCAAGACACCAACGATGCACAATACCGCCTAGCACGCGCTTTAGCCGACCAGGCCTTCACCGCGGTGGGCGACGATGACCAATCGGTCTATTCCTGGCGCGGGGCACGCCCTGAGAATCTCATGCGGCTCGCACACGACTGCCCGAATCTCACCGTCATCAAACTCGAGCAAAATTACCGCTCGACCGGACGGATACTGAAGGCCGCCAATGCCGTGATCGGTAACAACCCCCACCTGTTCCCCAAGAAACTCTGGAGTGCGTTTGGTTTTGGCGACCCCCTGAGAGTCCTCGTCGCCGACGATGAAGAGCACGAGGCCATACGCGTCGTAACCGCACTCTTGCATGACAAATTCGTCCGCAAGGCCGATTTGGGCGATTACGCCATCCTCTATCGCAGCAATCACCAGGCGCGGCCGCTCGAACAGGTCTTACGTGAACACCGCGTGCCCTACTTCCTGAGCGGAGGGACCTCGTTCTTCGATCGCGTCGAAGTACGGGACGCAGTTGCCTATCTGCGCCTCATCCACAACCCCTCTGACGACTCTGCCTTCCTGAGGGTCTGCAACGTCCCCAAACGCGAGATCGGCCCCACGACCGTCGAACGACTGCGTGATTATGCGCACCGCCGTGGCCAATCCTTGTTGCGCTGCTGTCGCGAGCTCGGGCTTGCGCAATACGTGGCCGCACCGCAGGCCGCCGCCTTGAATCGCTTCGCTCTCCTCATGGAAACCTTGAGCGCCAAGGCGCGGGCGACCACAGCTGGCGCCTTGCTGCGCGAGACCTTGGACGAAATCGGCTACGAGGCGCATCTGCTGCATACCGCCGACGACAAGCGCGCCGGCCGGCGGCGCATGGAGCTTCTGGACGAATTCCTGGCATGGGTCGACCGCCTAGGCCAGGAGACGAGCGGCCGCGGGCTCGACGAGGTGGTCGCGCAGCTCATCCTAAACGGCATGGGCGACCGCGAGCGCGAGCCCGATGGCAAGAGCGTGCGCCTCATGACCCTGCATGCCGCCAAAGGCCTGGAGTTTCCCCACGTGTTCCTGGTCGGGCTCGAGGAAGACATCCTTCCCCACCGGGCCAGTCTCGCCGAGACCGGAGTGGAAGAGGAGCGCCGACTCGCCTACGTCGGTATCACACGTGCGCGCCAGACGCTGACCCTGAGCTACGCCCGGCGACGCCGCAAGCAGGGGGCGCCACTGGACACGAGCCCCAGCCGTTTCCTGGCCGAAATGCCCCCCGAGGACCTGCTCTGGGACGGCCGTGAAGAAAAGGCCCCCGAAGAGCGCTTGGCGCATGGGGAATCGCACCTGAAAGGCCTGCGCGGCCTTCTTGGCCAAGGCTCCTGACGGTCATCCCAACCCGGCGCGCCTCTTCGGGCGCCCTTTGCGATCAACGGTGGCGCCCATCACGCCTTTCCGCTACCCTAGCGGCAGCTTTCGCGGCGCTTCGCGGAGGCTAAGGTGAGAGTAGACTTATGAGCAGGACGATTCTTACCAAAGCACTCAAGCTGGCCTGTGCACGGTCGGAACGCAACCAAGTGCCGTTCTCCGTCATCCTTTTTAGCATCGACCGCTTCCGTCTCGTCAACCACCGGTTCGGATATGCCTTTGCGAACCGCGTTCTGCGCCGGGTCTGCGATACCGCACGCGCGTGCCTCGGTCGTAGCGCTGTCGTAGGCCGCTGGGGCAATGACGAATTCCTCGGAATCATGCATGACTGCGGTCCGCGCCAGGCGCGATCTGCGGCGAAGACCTTGAATGAGGCCATCTCAGGGCTTGTCATCGCCGCCGACAATAATGTCCTGAACGTCACCGTGAGCATCGGGATCGCGTGCGTCCCGCAGGATGGCGCCGCCCCGCAAGAGATCATGAACGTCCTCGACGAGGCCCTCTATGAAGCGAAGCGTCGGGGGCGCGAACGCATTGTAGCGGCCGAACACCTCAAACGACGCATATTCCGGATGGGCGCGGTCCTTGAGACCGCATTGCGTGAAAATCGCGTTGTACCCGCCTACCAACCCATCGTCGAGCTGCGCACAGGCCGCGTCGTGGCCGAGGAGGCCTTGGCCCGCATCGTGACAGCCGACGGCAAGGTGCTGGCCGCCGACGAATTTATCGAGGCTGCCGAACAGTTTCGCCTCACCTACAAGATCGACTGGACCGTGCTGCTGTCGGCCTTGGCGAGACGCCAGACCGGCGACGAAGACATCGTCCATTTCGTCAACGTATCCGGGGATCTGCTCCGCTACCCGCGCCTGCTCATGGACCTCTTGGCCTCTGCCAAGACAAGCTTCGCCCGCAAAGAGGCGGCGGAAGTCAAGCCGCTTGTCATCGAGGTCACTGAGCGTGAGCTCCTTGAGAACATGGATGTCACACGCGAGCGCCTCGCACCCTTCGTCGATTTTGGTGTCCAGCTTGCGCTGGACGATTTCGGTAGCGGTTATTCCTCTTTCCAATATCTGGCCGATCTACCCATATCCTTCCTCAAAATCGACGGCCGCCTCATCTCGCGCATAGCGGAGCCTCGCGTCCTTTCCATCGTGCGCGGCATTCACGCCGTGGCCGCTGACCTTGGCATCACGACCCTTGCCGAATATGTGGAGACGTCACAACAGGTCGAACTACTGACCAGTGTGGGGATCGACTGGGCCCAGGGACATTTCTTTGGCACCGCGGCCCTTGATCAATCCGTGGCCGATCATAGACGCGCCTTGAGTATCAACTGGGCCGATGGTTACTACTACCAAAAGGACGCCCCGGCGCGCGTACCCTGATAGTGCGCCCGGGCCCGCTCCCGCATGACTATTGGTCCCGCCTCCCTAGAAACCCAAACGCACACCCTCATCGGACTTGGGTCGCGCCGAGTGCGCCCATACCCATCGGACACGATGCGCCCCGGGCCTCGCCGAATTCGGATTGGTGAGGTGACGCGACTGACCGACCCTGCGGCCTATCCCCCCGGCTGCGAGCGGTGAATGACCGTCCCCGCGGGATGCACTGACTGCCCCCGCGCAGACGCCAGCAGGGCGTACAGGTCGGGGAGATGAGCGCGCGCGACCGCGCGGCCGGCGGCGATCGCGGCGCGGGCCTTGTAGAACTCAAACGGCCCGATGCGGTCGACATCGGGCAGAAGATAGAGGGCTGGGCGTCGGGCCAACAAACGCAACTGAACCACCTGCGCTTGGGCGATATTGACCGCCTGCGCAAGAACCGAGCGCGCCCGCCATTGCAAGGACCGGACGCCGGCGGGCTCCGTAAGTTGCTCCTCCAGCCATGCGCGGACCGGTCGAGCCCGGCGCACCCACGGCTGGTCAAGCAAAGCGCGCAACTGCGACCGCCAGCTTGCCGGCCGCGGGTTGATCGGCGCTGCCGAAAGCCCGCGCGCACCCTGGTGGACAGCAATCGCTACGACCGGCGCCCCGAACGCGTCCGCCGCTGCATCGAACGGTACGGGGTTCACCACGCCGCCATCGATCAAAAGCCGGCCCTCCCACGGATAGGGTGCCAAGAGCCCCGGGAGCGAAAGACTGGCGCGCACAGCCCCAGCCGCCGGGCCCGAGCGCAACACGACCTGTTCACCACTATGCAGGTCGGTCGCCACTGCCAGGAAGGGTAGCGGCAACTCCTCAATGGTGGCGCCATCCAGACGGGCCTCGAGGAAGGCCATGATCTTGCGCCCGGAGCAGACGCCGCCCATGGCCGCGGCGTCGGGCAAAAAGAGTTGCAAGGTCTGCTTCCAGTCGACGCCAAGGGCTTCTTCCGTGAGTCGGGCGGGGTCGCCATAGCGCGCATAGAGCGCGCCAATCTCAGCGCCAATGCTGCAGCCGGCGATGGCGCGCACCGGCAAGCCGTGCTCAGCCAAAACCTCCAAGACGCCGATGTGCGCCAGACCCCGCGCGCCCCCGGCGCCAAGGGCCAGCACCAGACCGTCTCCCGTTGGCTCCGCCATAGATCCTCCTTCGGCTACCTTATCTTAGCACCCATCCCGCATCTCCGAATGCATGAGAAGGCATGCGTTACCGCGAATCTCTGATACAATACGCGAGAAGCTTTCCATCGCGCGTCCATCCGGCAAAAGACCCACAAGGAAGCTATGGATTCAAAGCCGCTCGTATCTGAATACTTCGCGAAACTCCCCAACTCCCCCGATGCGTTTCCATTCTTCTATCGGCGACTTGTAGGCCTGCGCTTTCCGATCGAGGTAGCCGAGATCCTGGAGATGCGCTACTTGTGCCACCACGCCATAGACCAGAGCGGCCGCGACGATCGAGAATACGAATGGGATGAATTCGCAGCAAGCCGGATGGCGGACATGGAACATGTGGGCATACAGAAACCGGCCCATCGCGAACGCCTCTCACGACTACTACTCTTGCTGAAGGACTACTACACGCTTCACAAGACGGGCTCGGCTGTAGCTGAGGACGAACTGCGTCAAGGCCTGGCCGATAACCGCTTTGCTCAGGAGCGATCGCGGTCGTATGGGAAAGTCGCCGGCATCGCCGCGATCGTCGCGGCCCTAAGCTCAATCCTGCTCAGTCCGCCCGCCGTCCTCATGCAGGGCATCGCCATCCTTTTTGCCTACCTGTCCCTCGATTCCTTTTATGGCATTTCGGTCCTGCGCCGCGAAGAGCGCCGCCTAGCCGCACAGCTTTCCGAAGTCCTGAGACGCCGGGTCCGTACCGTCAATTGGCGGGCCGTCGTACGGCAAACGGGGGCCATACTCGGCTATACTACACCCATGGGCGGCGAGGCCTTCCGTCTCGAGCAAGAGCACGAGATCCCCGACCTCATCGAAGTCAACGGTCCCTAGGCCCCTTCAACCACGCGGATGATGGCGGGCATGAACAGTCTTCAGCCGCTCGCGCGCGACATGCGTATAAATCTGCGTTGTCGACAGATCAGCGTGGCCGAGCAGGAGCTGAACCACCCGCAGATCCGCGCCATGATTAATGAGATGGGTGGCAAAGGCATGGCGTATGGTATGGGGCGATAACGGCGTTTTCACGCAGGCCTTGGCCGCATAGCGTTTGATGTTATGCCAGAAAGCCTGTCGCGTCATGGGCGCCCCGCGCCGCGTCAGAAAAATCGCCGGGTGCGTGGCGCCACCCGTCAAGAAAAGGGGGCGGGTATCCACCAGATAACGCGTGAGCACCGCCTGCGCCTCCTCCCCTAAAGGCACGAGACGCTCTCGCCCCCCCTTACCCACGACGCGCACGATCCCCGCCTGGCAATCCGCCTCCGTGAGCCGCAGGGCCACGAGCTCCGACACACGCAGACCGGTGGCGTAGAGGACTTCAAGCATCGCCCGGTCCCGCCGCGCCTCGGGCGTTTCATCCCCGGGCGCCGCCAGCAAGCGCTCGACGTCCTCTTCGCTCAGCGACTTCGGGAGATTCACCCCTAGGCGTGGGCCCTCGACACCCTCAGTCGGGTCCTCGGATAGCACGCCACGGACGAGCAGGTATTGATAAAAACGGCGAAGCGTCGACAGGCGTCGAGCGCCGGTCCGCGGTCTGCGGCCCGCCAAGACCTCGGCGGCTAGGTATCCGGTAATGTCGGCACGTGCGGCCCGCGCCACACCGCGCTCGCCCAGGTAGCGGGCAAACGCTTCCATGTCTCGTCTGTAGCTATCGAGGGTATGGGGGCGCAGGCGGGATTCCGTCAGCAGACAATCGAGGAAGTCCTCGATCAGTGGGGCATCCGGCGAGCTTGCGGCCATCTCGTCATCCGCCCCACGCAAGGCGCCTTACACGCGTTCGCGGATCCGGGCGGCTTTACCGGTCAATTCGCGCAGATAATAGAGCTTGGCGCGCCGCACGACGCCTCGGCGCTTCACTTCAATGTTGGCAATGTTGGGGCTGTGCAAGGGGAACACGCGCTCCACACCTTCGCCATAGGACATCTTGCGAACTGTGAAAGACGAGTTGATGCCGCGATTCCTGCGTGCGATGACTACACCCTCGAAGGCCTGCAAACGCTCGCGCTCGCCTTCGACAACCTTTACTTGCACCGAAACCGTATCGCCGGGACCGAACTGTGGGACATCCGCCTTCAGAAATCCGCTTTCCAGTTCTTTGATAATATTGCTCATAGCCTTAACCCCTATACTCCTGTTTAAATTCTTCTAACAGCCTTCGCTGCTCGCCATCCAACTCTTGCGCCTCCAGGAGATCCGGCCGCCGCAACCATGTGCGCCCCAGAGACTCCCGCAAACGCCAAGTCCGAATCCGCGCATGATCGCCTGATAACAGCACCTCCGGCACACGCTGCCCACGCCAATCCTCGGGCCGTGTGTAATGCGGACAATCGAGCAAGCCGGCGACGAAGGAATCCTCTCGCGCCGAATCTTCATGCCCCAAGGCGCCAGGCAGCTGCCGAACAACCGCATCGATCAGCACCGCCGCCGCCGCCTCGCCGCCGGAGAGCACATAATCCCCGATCGACCACTCCTCGTCCACGGTGTCGCGTATCACGCGTTCATCGACGCCCTCATAACGTCCCGCCAGCAATATAAGGCTCGGGCGCGCCGCAAGCTCCATGACCGCCGCGTGGTCGAGCGGTCGGCCCGCTGGCGATAAATAGAGCACGGACGCGGTATCACGCGCGTCCTTGGCCGCCTCCACCGCCAGGGCGATGGGCTCAGCTATCAGAACCATCCCTGGGCCGCCGCCATAGGGCCTGTCATCGACGGTCCGCCGCTTGTCGTGAGCGAAATCCCGCATATTCCAGAAACGCAGCGTCACGATCCCAAGCTGCCGCGCCCGACCTACAATGCCGTAATCACAGAAGCCGCGCACCGCCTCCGGGAACAGCCCTATAACATCGATCTCCACCTGCCATCCTCCCCGGCCGGCCTAAAGACCGGAGATTCCTATGGCGCTCACTCCAGCATCGCGCAGGAATGAATCGCTTCGGTGGGTTGCTAGCGCTCGCGCTCTTAGGGCATCCCTCACCCCAGGGATCGGGGACCACGACTCGCCCCCCGCAATACCGGCGCCTGGACCATGTCCCACCCCGAGCCGAACAGTATAAGTTCGACCTGTAAACCCTGACAACAATCCGATATTCGGCATGGACGCTGTCGTATACCCCCACGCCCGCCGCATCAGTCGTACCGCGACCACCACTAGCAAGCCCTCTCGATAAATCCTCACTCTAGCTGGCGGGGCTTGCCACCCCCAAATCAGAAGTCCGGGTCCCAGTCGACGACGATACACCCTGGGTCCTTGTCGATCCGGACAACGACGGCTGGGACATACGGAATGAGCCGTTCGCGATCTGCCCCACGGACGACAAGCACATCGTTGGCGCCCGTCTCGAGCAGGTGATGGACCGCCCCCAGCGCAACGCCTCCAACAGTCTGGACAGCCATTCCCAACAACTCACCCCAGTAATACTCACCCGCCGGAAGCTCAGGCAAGGCCGAGACGGGGGCCTCTATGACCGCCCCCGCCCACTGCTCGGCGTCATCCCGTCCGGCGCACTCGGCGGCCTCTACAATGAGGCCTTTGCCGTGGACCTGACTTACGGTCACCGTCAGCGGCCCGATTACACCGGACTTGCGACGCACACGCCAAGGCCGATAGTCCAGCACTGCCTCGGGCCGGGTCGTGTAGGGGTGGATGCGCAACCACCCCTTTATGCCATACGCCCCCACGATACGACCGACCTCGATCCAGTCTCGGGGTGCCTGATCGGGCATAATGTCAGGGGGCGGTCTTCAGCAGCCCCACGACCCGCTCGGACGCCTGGGCGCCCCGCTCCAGCCAATACTGGACCCGCTCGCGATCGACGCGTAGCCGCTCCTCGGCGCCGCTCGCCACCGGGTTGAAGAACCCGACCCGCTCGATAAACGCGCCGCTCGCCGCGCGACGCTTGTCCGCCACGACGATTGAATAGAAAGGTCGCTTGTTCGCGCCACGACGGGCCAAGCGTATCGTTACCATATTACCCCCAATGAAACGCCCGTTAAGGCGCAGAAAGCCGTGGAGTTTACCCGGATAAGACAAGAAAAGGAATCCTATTGCCCGCTGCGACGCGCTCGCATCAGCGCCCGTCGCTTTTGCCAGAACGCGTCGCGCACGAAGCTGTATTCATGACCACCGGAGGCAAGCCGCATCAGTAAACCCTGATGAAGGTAGTGCGAGCGCGTATCGACGAGTTGGGTCGCATAGGTGCCCCACAGTGCCGACGGGTTACTCAAATAGCTTTGCGGGTTCGCGAAGCTGTCCAAACCGAGCCCAAGGGCATCGCGGACATCGCTCGGTCCAAACAGCGGCAAAACGATATAGGGACCACTACGCACACCCCACACCCCCAAGGTCTCACCGAAGCCCGCGCCGTGGGCCCGCAAGCCCATAGGGGTCGCCACGTCGACCAAACCCACCATGCCTAAAGTGGAATTCACGACAAAGCGAGCAGTCTCCAGAAGTGCTGGACGAACACGGCCTTGGAGTGATTCGTTAAGAATGACCTTTATGTCATCCAGGTTGGAAAAGAAGTCGCTCACCCCACGCCGCAAGGGCAGCGGCGTGAGGCCTGTGTAGGCCTCGGCGGTCGGCTTCAGCAAGATCCTATCTAGGTGCTGGTTGAAGGCGAAAATCTTCCTGTTCACGGGCTTGAAGGGGTCATCCGAACCATGCGCCGGGCGCGTCCCCGTGGTCGCGCAGCCCCCTAAGAATATGGCCCCCAGCAAGACCGCCATTGCCCGTCTCCCGACCATCACCTCTCCTTATATTGACTTACGTTCAAGGGAACGCAGTTTTGCGACCGTGACGCCCAAAAGACTGCCTCGCGGGACAGCATGCCCACAAGATACAGGCATCGCAAACAGGCTTCGTACGGCAGATCATCTTCGCGTGCTGCACGATGAGTGCGTGGTATTCATTATAGAGAGCCGTATCCGGCGGCAAGGCGCGCTCAAACCGGGCCCTAAGTCCCTCGTACGTCTCCTGGCCGCGTACAAAACCGAGCCGCGCAAAGAGTCGGCGGGTATAGGCATCGATGACGAAAACGGGGCGCTCGAACGCGTAGAGAACGATGTCGTCGGCGGTCTCCGGCCCCACGCCGTGGACCCCCAAAAGCGCCGCTCGCAACGCCCGCGTCTCCATCCCGTGGAGCGCCTCCATCCCCCCTTGATCGACAACCCACTGGCACAAGGCCCGGAGCCTGCGTTCCTTCACGTTATAGTAGCCGGCTGGACGCAGCGCATCGGCCAAAACATCCACCGGCAATGCCGCAATGGCCCATGGCTCCAATGCCACCACCGCCCTTAATCGATCAAGGGCACGCTCCACATTGGTCCACGAGGTATTCTGGGTCAGGACCGCCCCTACCATAACCTCGAAGGGGGTGTTGGCAGGCCACCAGTGGCGCGGCCCGTAGTGGGCAAGAAGATCGTGATAGACCGCAATGAGCTTCCGCGCCTTCACCGGGTCTTTTGCGGGGCAGACAAGCCCGCGGCGGCGTAAAGCGCGGCCACCGCCGGCGCGGGAAGGGCGCGGGTGCAGCCGGGCCGCAGGGTCCGAGGGAGGTCCACCGGCCCATAGGCGATGCGAATCAGGCGGCTCACGACGAGACCGACCGCCGCAAACAAGCGCCGGACCTCGCGTTTACGTCCCTCCATGATACTCACCTGATACCAGTGATTGGCGCCATCCCCACCGGCATCTTGCATATCCGTAAAGTGTGCAAGCCCATCTTCCAAGACGACGCCGCGGGTGAGTTGATCAAGGGCGTTCGGGTTGGCGCGACCCAGGACTCGCACCGCGTACCGCCGCACGACCTCAGTCGACGGATGCATGAGCCGCGCTGCAAGCTCCCCGTCGGTGGTAAACAGCATGAGGCCCGACGAATTGACGTCCAAGCGACCGACCGCCACCCACCGCCCCTGTCGAATGGGGGGAAGCTTGTCGAATACGAGCGGCCGCCCTTTGGGGTCGCTACGCGTACACATCTCACCGGCCATCTTGTGATACATGAGAACGCGACTTGGAGGTGGCGGCTTATGTCCCAAACGCCAACCGTCAATGACGATCTCCTCGCCGGGATTGACGCGTTCCCCCAGGGTCGCGACACGTCCGCCCACCCTCACTCGGCCGGCGACGATGACACGCTCCATTTCGCGCCGTGATCCAAGTCCTCGTTGCGCGAGAACTTTCTGCAGTTTTTCGCTCACCCCGCGGCCTCCGACCGGTCCCTCTCAGCGTCATGGGCCTCAGCGTCATGGGCCTCAGCGTCATGGGCCTCAGTATCGTGGGCCTCAGTATCGTGGGCCTCAGTATCGTGGGCCTCAGCGGCCTGCCCGGCTTGATCCACCGCCACTACGCGCAATTCGCTCAAGGAGGGCAGATCTCCGAGCGATGTGAGATTAAAGTGTTCCAGAAATGCCCGCGTCGTCCCATATAAGGCTGGCCTGCCCGGGACCTCTTTGGTCCCTACCTGGCGAATCCACTCCCGTGAGAGCAATGTCTTTATGATATCCGAACTCACCGCCACACCCCGGATGGCTTCGATCTCCCCCCGGGTCGTCGGCTGCCGATAAGCGATGATCGCGAGGGTCTCAAGAACCGCCCGCGAATACCGCGCAGGCCGCTCGGCAAACAGGCGATTGAGCCATGGTGCATATTCCGCACGCGTCTGCAGTCTATAAGCGCGATCGATGCATTGCAGCTCCAAGGGCCCCTCGGCACACGCGATGCGAATCTCCTCCAGGGCGTCCAGAAGCGTCGCGCGCTCCGGCTGAGCCTCGTCAGCGAATAGCGACCCCAAACGCTCTAGAGTGAGCGGCTCGCCTGCCACAAGCAACGCAGCCTGCACGATGTCTCGAACGCGAATGTCGCTCATGCGGCGGCCTTTAAGTGAATCGGGGCGAATGGTTCGTTCTGGACCATCATAACGAGCGACTCTCTCACTAACTCCAGGATCGCGAGAAAGGTCACGACTATCCCTCGCTTCCCCTCTCCTATCTCAAACAATCCCGAGAACTCCGTAAAACCGTCCGAGTGAATCCTTTCGAGGATGCGCGTCATGCGCTCTCTCACGGATAGTGGTTCACGCATGATGCGGTGATGGGCAAAGGCCTCTTCCCGCTGCAAAACGACGCGCAGGGCGCTCAAGAGGTCCTCCAGGGAAACCGTCGGAAGCGGCCGCTCCAAGCTACGAGCCTCCATTGAAATCTCGGGCAAAAAAAGCTCGCGGCCAACGCGTACCCTCTTATCGAGATTCTCGCAGGCGGCTTGGTAGCGTTCGTATTCCAGAAGTCTGCGCACGAGCTCGGCGCGCGGATCGGCCTCTTCCTCCGGACTGGATATGGGCCGGGGAAGGAGCATGCGTGATTTAATCTCCGCCAACATCGCCGCCATAACGAGATAATCGGCGGCAAGCTCAAGTTTTATCGCCTTCATGATCTCCACATAGACCATATACTGGCGAGTCACCTCCGCCATTGGGATGTCAAGCACATCGATGTTGTCGCGGCGGATCAGATAAAGAAGGAGGTCGAGCGGGCCCGCAAACTCCTCCAGTATCACCTCAAGGGCGTCAGGGGGGATATAAAGGTCGTCCGGAATCTTCGACCATGCCTCGCCACGGACCAGCACCGCGCTCATTTTCTCACTCCCATGCAAGGCCCATGGCGCGCCGCACATCCTGCAGTGTCTCATCGGCCGCCTCGCGCGCCCGACGAGCGCCTTCAGCTAGGACCGTCCGGATCCGCCCAGTGTCGCCCTCGAGGTCACGGGCCCGCTCTCGGATGGGCGCAAGCTCGGCCACCATGGCATCTATGACGGGCTGCTTGCACTGCAGGCAGCCGATTCCGGCCGTGGTACAACCCTCCCGGACCCAAGCCCGGGTTTCCTCCGAAGAATAGATCTCATGGAGGGGCCAGACCGGGCAGAGTTCCGGATTTCCGACATCCGTCCGCCGCTTGCGCGCCGGGTCGGTGGGCATGGTCTTCAACTTCTTCGCGAGGACATCCGGGTCGTCCCGTAGCCCGATCACGTTTCCATAGGACTTCGACATCTTTTGCCCATCGAGCCCCGGCATACGCGATTGCGGCGTAAGCAAGGCTTGCGGTTCCACGAGAATCAAGCGACCGTGCCCCTCCAGGTAGCCCAGGAGGCGCTCCTTGTCACCCATGGTCATATTCGCCTGGCGCTCGACGAGCGCGCGCGCCGTCTCCAGCGCCTCTTTATCACCCCTCTCAAGATAGGTCTCGCGCAACTCCTTATAGGCCTTGGCGGCCTTACGGCCCATGATACGCAAGGCCTCCTCGGCCTTCTCGAGAAAATCCGCCTCTCGTCCATACAGATGATTGAACCGTCGCGCCACCTCCCGACAAAGTTCGATGTGGGACACCTGGTCCTCACCTACGGGCACAAAGGCCGCCCGGTATGCCAGGATGTCGGCGCTTTGCAGAAGCGGGTAGCCAAGGAATCCGTAGGTCGCGAGATCCCGCTCGCGCAGCTTCTCTTGCTGGTCTTTGAACGTGGGGACGCGCTCCAACCAGCCAAGCGGCGTAATCATCGACAAGAGCAGATGGAGCTCCGCATGCTGCGGGACATCAGACTGCACAAACAAAGTAGCGCTCTGCGGGTTGATCCCCACCGCCAGCCAATCGATGACCATATCGCGTACGCTCTCGGCAATGACCCCGGGATCCTCATAGTGGGTCGTCAGGGCATGCCAATCCGCGATAAAGAAAAAGCAGTCGTACTCGTTCTGGAGCCGCAGCCAATTCTTCAGGACACCGTGATAATGTCCGAGGTGGAGGCGGCCGGTCGGACGCATACCGGACACAACGCGCGTAGCGGACGGGAAAACCGTAGACATCTAGCCTGCCTTACTGAGAGAGAACATGATTTTCTGGAGTAACGAGACAGGAGGACCCAGGATCCATCCGAGCGCGCCTGTGCCGACCAACAACAACAATATCCACAGGCCGTAGGGTTCGATACGGCTGTAACGCCAAGCCAGACGATCAGGCAAGAAGCCCGTCACGACCCGGCTCCCATCCAGCGGCGGCAGGGGCAAGAGATTCAAGACCATGAGAACCACGTTTATCCCGATGCCGGCCGCGCCCATGAGCGCAAGCGGCGTCGCCACCCACCCCCACGGTAAATAGGCGGCCAACCAACGCACCAGCGCCCATAGCATCGCCATGAGCAGGTTGGCGCCCGGCCCCGCCAGCGCCACCAATGCCATGTCCCGGCGCGGATTGCGGAGGTTCGACCACGTGATGGGCACAGGCTTTGCCCAACCGAATATGAAGCCGGTCCCCATCAAGATCATGAGCCCCGGGATCAGGACGGTTCCTATGGGGTCTATGTGTTTGATCGGATTCAACGACAGGCGCCCGAGACGTTGTGCAGTCGGATCACCGAGACGCTTGGCTACCCAGCCATGGGCGACCTCATGCAGAGTCACAGCAAAGAGCACAGGCAGCGCCCAGATCGAAAACTCTTGCAAGGAGGTAAGCCCGCTCATGGCCGGAGTATATCAGCCCCCCCCGTGCGGCGCGAACATCGAGGTCTCGCCCATACCGGCGCGGTGAACCCGAAACTCCCGACCCTCCCAAACCACCACGCTCGTGGTATCACCTGGGCACGGCCCGCCATCGATCACCGCGTCCACCACATGCTCAAGACGTTCCCGAATTTCATGCGGATCCGCTAGCGGCTGCTCGTCGCCGGGGAGGATCAGAGTCACGCTCATAAGCGGGGCCCCGATCTGCGCCAACAGGGCCTGCGTCACAATGTGGTCCGGGACCCGCAAGCCGATCGTGCGCCGCTTCGGATCCTGAAGTCGCCGTGGTACCTCGCGCGTAGCGGGCAACACGAAGGTGTATGGCCCAGGAGTATGCGCACGTAAGACACGATAGGCGCTGTTCTCCACTTGCGCATAGATTGCGAGGTCGGACAGATCCCGGCAGACAAGCGTAAACGGGTGCCTGGGATCCAAATCCCGCAGACGGCAGATCCGGTCTCGGCCTTCCTTGTTCTCGAGCGCGCAGCCGAGCGCGTAACACGAGTCGGTCGGATAAGCGATCACACCCCCCTTCGCGATGATATCCGCCGCCGCGCGTAGCAGGCGCGCCTGCGGATTGCGAGGGTGGATAACCAGATACTGGGCCATCAGCAAACCTCCTGCGCATACATCGGAAGCGACCAGCGCCCCCAGATCGGACGACAGCCTTCCGGCAAATTCGGTAGCCCGCCCGGCAAGGAACGCCACGGGAGGACTTTATGGAAGTCCGAACCCACCGAGGCACACAAACCATGACGGTGCGCGAGGCGCGCCAGACGGCCCATCTCGCCCGCATCGAGCCCGGCGGTGACGACCTCCAGGGCCGCCCCGCCCGCCTCGGCAAAACCACGCACAAGCTGTTGGAGACGACCCCCGCTCAACCGGTAACGTGTAGGATGCGCGAGCACGGCATCGCCGCCGGCACTCAGAATCCACCCTACGGCCTCCTCCAGTCCCGCCCACTCGCCGGCGACATAGCCCACGCCGCCGCGTGTCAGAAAACGCTTAAAGGCCGTCGCCCGATTGCGGGCATGCCCCCCTGTCACGAGCCAGTCGGCGACATGGACACGGCTCACGATCCCGTCGCGCTCCAGGATTGCCCGCGCATCACCGAGACCCGCCGCTTCCAGGGCCTGGACGATAGCCTGTCCACGCTGCAGACGTTTGGATCGCAGCCCCAGTAGGGCCTGTTTTAGGCCGACATTGTCGACATCGACTCCGAGGCCGACGATATGCACAGTCAGGCCCTGCCATGTCACCGATAACTCGACACCCGGGACAAACTGCAGACCGAGGCCATCAGCCGCGACCGCGGCCTCACCAACGCCATCCGTCGTGTCATGATCGGTGAGCGCCAGGACGCGAACTCCAGCGCGCGCGGCATGCGCCACCAGTGCTGAGGGCTCAAGCTCCCCGTCTGACCAGACTGTATGCGTATGCAAATCGTAGTACACTTTTATGTCACCTTCCGGTCGCGAGGTCCCATGATTCCAATACCCGCACTCCGCCGAGTCCCTGAGCGCCTCCCAAAGATCGAGAGCATGCTCCTAGCCGCATGGCGCCCACAGGGGCATGCCAGCCGAGAAAGCGACCCCTCCTCCCTCATCGCCACATTGGAGAAATTCTTTACCATGCTGGCCGATTTGGACGACCGCTATGGAGAAGAAGCGCCTTTGCCTGACGACGATGCCACGCGCCTCGGTGATACGGGCCTGCTCGCCTTGGTGGAGCTGATCGACATAAGCCAGCAACTTGGTCTCGGGAAGGCAAAGGCTGAGCTCGAGCTTCTCGCCGTATCTATAAGCGATTGGATCATGCGCCACAAAGGAGAGGTCCGCACGCTGGAGCCCATTGTAAACGGCTTGGCGGTGCTGGCCAATGAACTTCACGAACCCGCGAGCCTTGAGGGCATGACGTCCTTCATGGCTGCCCTCATGAGCGCGACCGCAGACAACATCGCAGCCGATACCGATAAGTCCGACAAGGGGCGCCCGTGGCGCATACTTCAGCTGAACCGGGCCATCGTGGCGACCCGCTCGTATAACACCGAACTCATGTCACGCGTTTTCGACGACCTCATCCAAGGTCTTCCGGGAGATGCGAAGGATTTTTTCCGCGAGGGCATGCGCCAGATGGAGGTCGTGAAATACCCGGCGCGGGTGCGCGCGGTCATGACCCACTATTTCCAGGCGCTGGCCCAAAATACCCTCCACTAAGGCCGCCATGGCCGGGACCCCCAGGTCCGGCCCGCGCCGCACGCTGCGGTCGTTCCCGTAAAAACACCTGCGTATCGCAAAAAGAATCGCCAAAAGACCCCAAAACCCTTTATTCCCGCCAATAGGACGCATAGGATACGCGCTACGGCTCGATGTGGCCGTGCACGCGATTTGGGAGAGGCGCGTTATGCTGTATATGATCTTGGGGACGATCGCGGCGGATAGCGGGTCGCGGCGCGAGGCGGCACGAGCAGCCCACCTGGATCGCCTGCGTATCCTACTGAATGAGGGGCGCTTGGTATTGGCGGGCCCATGTCCCGCGGTCGATAGCCCAGACCCAGGGCCGGCCGGCTACAGCGCAAGCCTCATCGTTGCCGAATTCCCGTCGCTTGTCGCGGCGCGCGCCTGGATTGACGAGGATCCCTATGTGCTGGCGGCCGTCTACGAAGACGTGGCCGTACGGCCCTTCCGCCAGGTGCTCCCGTGAGCCTGAGAGATGCGATCGAGGCCCGACTCAAGGACGCTTTCGCACCTGAGGAGCTTCTGGTGACCGATGACTCCCTTCAGCATGTGGGTCACGCCGGAGCGGGTGACGGTGGCCATTACAGCGTCCTGATCGTGAGCGACCGATTCCGCGAACAGGGGCTGCTCGAGCGGCACCGTATGGTCTACGATGCCCTAGCCTCCCTTCGCAAAGAGATCCACGCCCTCTCGATTCGCGCGCTGATCCCCGGAGATATCTAAACCTCTATGTTAAGGCCTCATCTCGCGCATCCCTGGCTTCCGGTCGTGGTCATCGGCGCTGCACTCCTCGCGGGCTGCCAGCACCACGTCACGATCGACAAGAGCACGACGCTTGCTACTGTCAACGGCGAGCGCATCACCGAGCGCGATTACCGCGACTACATTCGGGCACGCGAGCTCCAGGAGCCCTCCCTCCCCGACAACCCGCAAGCCCGGAGGGTCGTCCTAAATGAACTCATAAACCGCGTTCTGCTCGCGCAGGCTGCGCGTAAGGCCGGACTGGAGCGCACGGCGGCAGTGCACGTGGCCTTGAAGGAAGATCGCGAGAACATCCTCGCGCGCGCCCTGCTGAAGCGCTTCCTGGCGACCCATCGGGTCCCCATGAGCGCCATCAAGGCCCTTTACCGAAAAAACATTCTGACCACGCCGCACGAAGAATACGAGGCCCGCAACATCCTCGTTGCAACGCGCACCGAGGCCTTGAGTATCCTCCAAAAACTTCACCACGGGGTGCCTTTCTCGGTGCTTGCGCGCCGCTATTCCCTGGACGGCCCGTCCGCAGACAAGGGCGGTGAGCTCGGCTGGTTCAGTGCCGCCGATGTGCTCCCATCGTTCTACCGCGCGCTGATCCAGTTGCGACCCGGACAAATCGCGCCGCAACCAATCAAGACGCGCTTTGGCTGGCACATCATCGAACTCCAGGCCAAACGCCCCTACACGCCACCGTCGTTCAGTGCAGTCGAAACCCGTCTCTACCGATCGCTCGAACAGCAGAGCGTCGATAACATGATGGCCGCGATGCGCCATAAAGCGGATATCCGCTACGCCCCGACTTCGTGAAGAAGGGCGCGTCGGGCGATCGACTAATCCGAGCCTGACTGATCCTCGCCCAACCACGCGCGCAGACCGTCCTCGCCCATGACGGGTATGCCCAATTCCTCGGCGCGCTTGACCTTGCTACCGGGATCCCGTCCGGCCACGACATAATCGGTACGCGCCGAAACGCTGGAGACGACCTTCGCGCCTAGTCGCTCGAGGGCAACCCGGGCCTGCTCGCGCGTCATGCCGTCGAGCGTCCCTGTGAGGACCACGGTCTTTCCCGACAAGGGCCCGCCGACCGGTCTTTCCAGTCGCGGCCACGAAACACCGGCCGCTTTGAGGGCCGCGATGACTTCACGGTTATGGGCTTCCGAAAAGAAGGTCGCTATTGCGTGTGCGACAACCGGCCCCACATCGGGCACTTCGACCAAGCGGCCCTCGTCCGCCGCTATCAGGTCGTCCAGATCGCCAAAGTGGCGCGCCAAGGCAATCGCTGTCGCCTCCCCAACCTCCGGTATGCCCAACGCATAAAGGAAGCGCGGCAAAGTCGTGTGCCGGCTCGCCTTGATTGCATCGACGACCTTGCCGGCCGATCGCTCACCCATGCGCTCGAGCCCCGTCAAATGGCCCGGCGCGAGCCTGTAGAGATCCGCCACAGTCGCGATCTTCCTGTGCTCGACTAACTGTTCCACCAATTTGTCGCCCAGCCCCTCGATGTCCATAGCGCGCCGTGAGGCGAAATGTAGAATCGTCTGACGTCTTTGCGCCCGGCATACGAGGCCGCCCGCACAGCGCGCCACCACTCCCTCGTCGCGTACCACGGGGGATCCACAGACGGGGCAGTGATCCGGAAAGGTGAAGGCGAGTGTGCCAGACGGGCGCCGCTCGCGCAGAACACTCACGATCTCCGGGATCACGTCACCTGCCCTCCTGACGCTTACGAAATCCCCGACGCGCACATCCTTGCGCTCCAACTCCTCGGGGTTATGCAAGGTGGCGTGGCTCACCATGACACCACCGACGGCGACCGGGACCAATACCGCAACCGGCGTGAGCGCCCCTGTACGGCCCACCTGCACATCGATCCCCACAACCTCTGTCACGGCCTCCTCGGCTGGAAACTTATGGGCAACCGCCCACCTAGGCGTGCGCGACAACTCGCCGAGCAGACGCTGCTCGGCGACTTCATTCACCTTATAAACGACGCCATCGATCTCATACGGCAGATCCCTTCGTTTACGCCCTAGCTCCTCGTAGTAACAAAGACAACCTTCGTACCCTGCGACCATCCGCCGCTCGGGATTTACTGGCAAGCCGAGGTCCGCCAAGAGCTCAAGCAGAGCCTCTTGCGAGGAAGGTCCTGCAGCACCCACCCACTCCCCAATCCCATAACAAAAGAGCCGCAATGGTCGTTTCGCGGTCACCGCCGGATCCAGTTGCCGCAGGCTCCCGGCCGCGGCATTTCGGGGGTTGGCGAAAGGTTTGGCGCCTTGTGCGATCTGGCTCTCGTTCAGACGCAAGAAGCCGTCGCGGGGGAGATACACCTCGCCCCTCACCTCGAGGATGCGCGGAGGCGCACCCCCTCGGAGACGCAATGGGCACACTCGAATGGTGCGCACATTGGACGTCACGTCCTCCCCGGTCGTCCCATCACCGCGTGTCGCCGCACGCACAAGCACTCCATCCTCATAGCGCAGGCTCACCGCTAAACCATCAAGTTTGGGCTCCGCGACATAACTCACGTTCCCGTGTCCGAGACGCTCACGCACGCGGCGATCGAAATCCGCAAGTTCCTGATCCGTGAACACGTTGCCGAGAGAAAGCATCGCCTGCCCATGCACCACGGGCGCGAATGTCGCGCTCGGCCGCGCCCCCACCCTTTGGGTTGGCGAGTCTTCGCGTGCGAGATCGGGCCGCTCACGCTCGATGGCTACAAGCTCCGCGAATAAGCGGTCGTACTCGGCGTCGCTGATCTCCGGATCGTCCAGAACATAATAGCGATGGCTATGGTGGTCCAGCAGCGCGCGTAATTCCCGGGCGCGCGCGGCCGCGCGGTCCTGCTGTGTCATGGCGGAAAGAGGCGCGCGGCATTCAGGCTTCCAGGAGCGATGCCCTGCTCAGCCATGCGATCAGCAATACCTTGGATCTGTGTCTGGATCGCCCGCAGGCCACCCTCTGTGAGAGGCTTGCGATCGGTGTCGAACAGGCGGCCACCGAGACGACGCGCCAACAGTCGTGCCGTCTCCACCATCGCCTTGAACGCGGCCGGTGGCTCGGGCACCGAGGGCACCGACATAAAGAGCGTCAAACCCTGCGTCTGAAACACATCGAGCCGCAACGGGTCGAATGATCCGGGTTGATAGAGATTGGCGAGACTATAGAGAAACTGGCAGGGTCCCTCCTGCATATTCTTGCGATGATAGATATTCCGGTTCCCGAATTCGAGACCAGCCTCCTGCGCGGCCCGCTCTATCGCCGGCCCTCGGAACACAGGGGCCGATTCCGCCAAGATATTGATCGTGGCGATTACATCGAACGCGCCGCAAAACTTGTCGAGCGCCGAGGCCCGCTCAAGGGCCTGCTCGAAGGTCATATTGAAACGTGTCGGACGATCAAGGGCATCCGCGAGCTTCAGACCGATCTGTGAAATCGCGTTCAACTCGGACTCGTTGACCGGCCCCGACCGGTCGGCCAGCTGCAAGGCCAGCGCGAGTAGGCCATAGCGCGCCCTTTCCGGGTCCCGCGCGAGATTGCCCCAGGCCTGGCGGCCCTCCCGTTGCCCATAAAGGCGATGTGGCTTATCGATGAGATATTCGTGCTGCTTATAGATCCCGAGCGCCGCATCCCGCTCTACGACCGCCTCGCCGGGCAAAAAGACGATGAAATCGATACTTCCGAACGGCTCCTCGTGCCCCGATTCATCGTCGGAATTCGCAGCCTCTTGTTCGGTCGCCGCCTGCGGCTCAATTTCCGGCCGTAAGACACGCCGATCGCTCCATGAGGCCTCAGCCTCCTCGGTTGCGTCTTCGCCGTCTTTGCTCCGGCCCATGAAAGCCGATTCGAGCACCGCGACCAAGCGGCGTTTGATCCGCCCACGATCATAGGCCGTTAGCGCCACAGCCGCGACAACTAGCAAGCCCAGGATGACGAGCGCGCCACGCAAACCCATGGCTCAGACCTCCGCAGTCTGCTTGGCCACCATACCGAGGGCCTCTTCCATATCGACACTGACGAGCCGCGACACGCCAGGCTCCGCGGTCGTTACACCGAGTAATACCTCGGCCGCCTCCATCGTGATCTTGTTATGCGTTATAAAAAGGAGCTGGCTCTTTTTCGCCAATTCCTTCAGGGTCTCCGCGAAGCGCCCCACGTTGGCCTCATCGAGCGGCGCATCAACCTCGTCGAGAAAACAAAACGGCGCCGGATTCAAGGCAAACAAGGCAAACACAAGCGATACGGCAACTAGCGCCTTCTCGCCACCCGATAGCAGATGGATCGTACTGTTGCGCTTGCCGGGCGGACGCGCCATGACGGTCACCCCGGTTTCCAGGAGATCATCACTGCTTAGCAAAAGTTGCGCGTCGCCACCGCCAAAGAGCCGCGGGAAGAAGGCCTTGAAATCCTCATTGACCCGCTCGAATGTCTCCTTGAAGCGGCTGCGCGTCTCCCGATCGATCTTATGGATCGCCTCGTCCAAGAGGGCCACGGCCTCCGCCAGGTCGGCATGCTGCTTGTCCAGGAATTCCTTGCGGCGCGACTGCTCTTCGAATTCTTCGATGGCCATAAGGTTGACGGCCCCGAGCTTGGTGATGCGCTCGCCGATATCGGCAAGTTCCCGCTCGAGGCCCGCGAGGTCAATGTTGTCACCCAAGGTCTGCGCGAGCTGTTGGATATCATCCGCCACACCCTGGGCGCGCAGACCGTCTACCAGCGCATCGCGGCGCACGGTCAGCTCATGCGCTAGGAGTCGCTTCGTATTCAACGTCTCCTGCGCCTCGCGCACAGCCGCATCCACGCCATGGCGCAGCCCTTCGGCACCCCGCAGGGCTTGCTCCTTCCCTTGCAAATCCTGTTCGGAAGAGGCAAGCGTAACCTGCGCCGCCGACCGCTCCTCGAGCAGCCGGTCGAGATCGCGCTTGGGCTCCTGCTCGGCGACCAGCGCCTCCTCGATCTGGCGCGCCACGCCTTCCCGCCGTTCGCCGAGACGCCCAAGTTCCGCTCGCGCGCGCGTGAGCCGCTCGCGCAACCCTTCGCGGGCCGTGCTGGCCTGCTGAAGCGACATCGCCAACCTATGCCGTTTTTCACCAGCCGCGCGCAATGCCGCGCGCGCGCGTTCGAGCGCCGCCTGGTGCGTCTCACGCTCTTGGCCTAGCGCCGCGAGCGCCGCCTCGCTGCGCGCTGCTGCCTCACGAGCTCGACTTTCCTCGAGTGCTGCCTGCTCGCGCTCCGCGGTGCACGCAGTAAGCTCCCTCTTGACCTCCTCGAGCTCCGCAAGCAGGCGGCTATGGCGCGCGGCGCGGCTTTGCTCTTCCGCCTGCGCCCGCTCGAGCGCACCATGCGCCTTGGTCCGCACATCCGCGCAGCGGTCCAAGCCGCGGCGTGCCTCGGTTCGTTGTCCTTCGAGAACCTGAAGCTCGGCGCGAGCGCTGTCACGCGCACGCTCAGCGACTGTCAGGGCGCGCCGAGCTTCCGCCTCACGACGTGCCCACTCCGCGATCTCGCGTTCACGCGCCAACACCCCGGCGCGCTCGTCATTCTCGCCCGCAAAACTTATGACGTCGCGACCGACGCATACCCCTTCGGGCGTGACCAGCGTCTCGTTCACCGAAAGTCCCGCCCGCAAGGCGAGCGCCTCTGCCAGCGATGCGACCGGGCGCGCCCCGCCAAAGAGGCCGCCGACCGCAAAGGGCGCGCGCACCTTCGCGCCAAGCCCTGCGGACAGGTCCTCGTCGCTCGTCGCCTGCGGCTCGAACAACACCACCGGGGTCTTTTCCAGCGGCGCGACTCGCTCTGCCGTCACCGTACCCAAAGGCACACATACCGCCGCGATCTTGGTCCCGAGCCAGCGCTCGACGGCCCGCTCCCAGCCACTGTCGACATCCAGGCGGGTCGCAAGCCGCGGCGCATCCGCAAGGCCGTGCTCACGCGTCCAGCGCCCCAACACCTCATGGCCCGTGCGCAAAGCCTGGGCCTGCACACCGCGCAAGGACGACAGTCGCGCTTCCGCAGCCTTCACAGTCCCGGCCTGCTCGGCGACCTCGTGGGTCACCTTTTCCAGGGATTGGCGCTGCGCGACTAGGCGTTCCTCAAGACCGCTCAGACGTTCCTTGGCGTCTTCGTAATCCCGGTCCGCCAATTGCGAGGCCTCGGTGAGCAAGTTCAAGCCTGCGGCGGAAGCGGCGGCGACACTCTGGGCCTCCCCCTCCAGACGCGTCTTGCGCCGCCCAAGCTCCTCGCCACGAGCGACCAGTCGTGCCATCTCGCTCCGGGCGGCGGCACTTGCCCGCACCGGGCCCTGAGCCTCGATCCCTGCGGCTTCGAACGCGCGCCGCCAGGCATCCAATGCCCCCTCGGCTTCGCGTTGCGTCTGCGCGGCTACCCGCTCCTCGGCGAGCGCCTGTTCCTGCGCCGGCGCAAGCTCGGAAATCTCCTGTGACAGCGCCTGTTCCTGCGCCGAATCTGCCGCCAATTCCTTATCTAGGCGCTCGCATTGGGTCGCTATGTTGTGCTGTTCGGCGCGCCGCTCGGCGATCAAGGTGCGGGCATGCGATATCTCTTGTTCGCGCCGGGTCACCTCAGCGCTCGCCGCGTAGGCCCGCTCGCGCGCGACCCGCACCACTTCAACGGCCTCATCCCGCGCGACGTGCAGCCCCTCGGTCTCGTTTTCCAGGGCCCGTTGCTTGGCCATTTCGGCCTCGACCCCGGTCGCCGACTGCGCCACGGCCGCTTCAGCGCTTGCGATCTCTTGCGTCAGATGACGAAACTTCGCGCCGGCCTGGGAAAGCCGCAACTCTCGCTCCCGCTCGCGCCACACCTTGTAGTTTTGCGCGGCCGCCGCCTGCCGCTTCAATCGATTAATCTGGGTTTCGAGCTCACCCCGGGTATCGTCCAAGCGCTCGAGGTTCTCACGGACATGCCGCAGGCGGGTTTCGGTCTCCCGCCGCCGCTCCTTGTAACGCGAGATGCCCGCAGCCTCCTCGAGGAACAGCCGCAGATCCTCCGGCCGCGCCTCGACGATGCGCGAGATCATGCCCTGCTCGATGATGGAATAGGCGCGCGGCCCAAGGCCCGTCCCGAGAAAAAGATCCGTGATGTCCTTTCTGCGACAGCGCGTCTTGTTCAGGAAATAATCCGACGAGCCGTCGCGCGAGGCCTCGCGCCGCACGACGATCTCCGCGTACCGGGCATACTCGCCGGCCGCCCGGCCTTCGCTATTGTCGAATACGAGCTCGACCGAGGCCTGGCTCACAGGCTTGCGACTCGTCGACCCGCTGAAGATCACATCGGCCAGGGTGTCACCACGCAGTTGGCGCGCTGAGCTTTCGCCCATGACCCAGCGCACGGCGTCGATGATGTTGGACTTGCCGCAGCCGTTCGGCCCGACGATGCCGACGAGATTGGCGGCCACGGGCACCGTGGTCGGGTCGACGAAGGATTTAAAGCCTGCGAGCTTGATCTTCTTTAAGCGCATGACACATCGGGATAGGCTACAATGGGCAGCAAAGCTAGCACATTAGAGACGGAAATGCCTACCGAACCCACCAAGCGGCTCGATACCTTCCCGAACCCCAACCCGGAACGGGACTACCAGATCCAAATCCGTATCCCGGAATTCACCTGCCTCTGCCCAAAAACCGGCCAGCCGGATTTCGCCGAGCTTGAGCTCGTCTACGTGCCTGATGAGGCTTGCGTAGAACTCAAGTCCCTCAAGCTTTACATCTGGTCCTATCGCAACGAAGGAGCCTTTCATGAGGCCGTCACCAATCGCATTCTGGACGACTTGGTAGCTGCCACCATCCCCCGCTATATGGAGCTCACGGCGCGCTTCAATGTCCGCGGCGGCCTCTACACCACGGTGGTGGCCCGCCATGGACAGCCGCCCGCCGGACTCGCGCGAACTGGCGCCTAGCGAGTGGATCGGGAACGCCTCTTTCTCGGCATCGATCTTGGCACATCAGGCGCGCGCGTCGGCCTCCTGGACGAAGCCGGGCGCCGGCGCGGGGTCTTGGCGCAGGCGTGGCCTACGGGTCAGTCCTTGAGCCCCTCAACATGGCTGCGCCACACCCTGCGGCTCATAGCCCAGGTCCGGCAAGGGCGACCATCGACCGATATCGCCGCCATCGCCATCGATGGGACCTCGGGAACGACCTTCCTTTGCGATACCACGAGCGGTCGTCCGCTCACACCCGTCCTGGCCTATAATGATGGCCGGGCGACGTCTGAGGCGGCGGCGCTGGCCGCAGGCGGCCTCGCCGAAGGCCCGGCATCCGGCCCCTACGGGGGCCTCGCCAAACTCTTGTGGCTCACCCGACATTGCGCGCCCCCCGTGGGCGCCGGAGTCACGGCGCAGGCCCCTTGGCTGACCGGCACCCTGCTCGGCCACCACCGGCTCATGGACGAACACAACGCCCTGAAACTCGGTTTCGATGGGGCATGGGCGCCGATCCTGCGCGCGCCACCCTTTGCCCTACGCCTCCCGCACGTCGTGCCGGCAGGCACGCCGCTTGGACCCCTGAGCCGGACCTTCACCCGCCGTCTCGGCCTGCGTGATGCGCCGCTCATAGTCGCAGGCACGACCGACAGCACGGCCGCCTTCCTGGCGCTCGGATCGCTACCCGCAGGCTGTGGCGTGAGCTCCCTCGGATCCACACTGGTCCTGAAGATCGAAAGCGCGCACCGCATATCGGTCCCCGAATTCGGCATCTACAGCCACAGGCTCGCCCACACCTGGCTCGTGGGTGGCGCCTCCAATAGCGGGGCCGCGGTGCTCGCCCATTTCTTTGACCGGCCGACCCTCACGCGACTCTCGGCCACGCTTCCGCTTGCCACGTCCCCCCAACTTGATTACTACCCGCTCCTGAAGCCCGGCGAGCGATTTCCCGTGAGCAATCCACGCCTTGCGCCGCGGCTTAGCCCGCGGCCCCGCGACGATCGCGTGTTCCTCCAGGGGCTGCTCGAGGGTCTTGCTGCCATTGAGGCACGCGGCTACGCCCTACTCGCCCACTATGGAGCGCCGCGCTTACAGCGGGTCGTTACGGCCGGCGGCGGAGCGGCGAACAGCGCCTGGCGTGCGATCCGCGAACAGGCGCTCAGGGTCCCGGTGAGCCTGGCCGCCGATCGGCCTGCCGCCCTGGGGGCGGCCCGGCTTGCACGCGCGGGCTGGCTTGATGCGCATGAATCGCATCATGGAGCTCATTTTCTTTTGGACAGATGGGCGCCCGTACATTAACGTATGCTGAACTCTCCAAAAACATCAGCGAATTTTGCGTACTAGAGGAATGACGTTATGTCAATGCCCGACCTGGGCGATTCTATAAGCGTCCCCAGTCGAGCTGCGCTGCAACAGACCGTAGCGACGCGCATGGAGCTTGGAAAGCGCTTTGGGGTGATACTGTGTGACATCGACCGCTTCAAGCTCATAAATTACAGCCTCGGACGGGAATTCGCGGATCGGGTGCTACGCCAAGTGGCCCAGGTACTCCGAGACGTCCTGGGACCCGATGCCTCCATAGGCCGCTGGGGCGGCCCCGAATTCCTCTGCGTCGTCAATGAAACAGGCGAGGTCGACACGCTCGTCGAGCGGCTACGTCACCGCATCGAGCGACTGGTCATACTGTCGAAGACGAGCCGCATCCACATAACGGCGAGCTTCGGTGTTGCGAGCTTTCCGCAGGACGGGGGCGGGCCCACAGATCTCCTGAATGCCGTGGAGGCGGCGCTCTATCACGCCAAAGGATCGGGCCGTAATCGGGCGGTGCGCGCCACCATCGTGCAAAAACGCGTACTCGGCATGGGGGCGGCCCTGGAGGCGGCACTCCACGAACAGCGCATCATCGCCGCCTATCAACCCATCATCAATCTAAAAACGGGGCAAGTCGTGGCCGAAGAGGCCCTCGCGCGCATGCGCCTGCCGGACGGGCGTCTGCTGGCGGCCGAGGAATTCATTGAAGTCTCCCAGCACCTCCAGCTGACCTACAAGATCGATCAAAGCGTGATCCGCGCCACCCTCGACCGGTGCATCTCCTCCTTGAACGACAGCGCGCCGCTTGTGCATTTCGTCAATATCTCGGCCGACCTCTTGCGCCATCCGGAAGCAGTCCAAGACCTGTTGGCCCTCGTGACCAAGTACTGCGAGACCTGCCAACACCAAGGGGACACGCGGAGGGCGCTGGTCCTCGAGCTCACCGAACGCGAACTGTTCGGGGATAGCCAGCATGCCCGCGAAATGCTCATGGGTTTCGTGAACGTCGGCTTGAAGCTCGCGCTAGACGACTTCGGGAGCGGCTACTCGTCGTTCCAATATCTCGCGGACCTGCCCTTTTCCTTCTTGAAACTCGAAGGAAGCTTGGTCAGCCGCATACAGGAACCCACGGTGCGCTCCATCATTCACGGCATTCAGCGCATAGCCGAGGAATTGAAGATCACAACGCTCGCCGAGGGCATAGAAACCGCCGAAACGGCGGCCATTATCAAGGACCTCGGCATAGACTGGGCGCAGGGCTACCTCTACGGCCGGGCGAGCGAATGGCCGGCGCTTGCCGCCGGCCACCCCTGATCCCTCCTAGCTCACATGGGTTTGGGCGTGCCCGGTCATGCCCTCGTTGTCGATCCAGTCGACGGTGATGAGATCGCCCTTCTTCGCGTGGGTCAGCTTCACGGCGATGAGGGGGTCCTT
>JAJYHM010000028.1 GCA_021784755.1 Pseudomonadota bacterium | reverse complement strand
ATCGAGCAGCAACAAGCACCGGATTAGTGTCGCACCTTGCAAGGGCTGGAGCGGTCGCATTGAGTCCCCTCCCCACCGCGCTCTTGACCTCCCCCTGAACGGGGAGGTTTGCCGCGCAACTGATCAACGTGACAGCAGGTCAACAGAAAAATGCTTCCGCCCTTTTTTGTGTAGCGTACCCGCGAGCTCGCTCAGGCTCTTGCTTTTCAGGCGCAGGACAACGGTGGCGTCCGGCATGAGCGTAAAGGTCATGCGATCTCCGGCTTTCATGCTCAGACTATCCCGAATTTCCTTGGGGATGGTCGTTTGGCCCTTGCTGGTCAGTGTGACTTCGATAGTCATCGCCGACTCCCTTATTCTTTACAGAGTTCAGTATAGTAAGGCCGATACCAGACGGCAACGAGGAGGAAGGGATGCCTAGACGTCCGCTATCAGGAACATGAATTCGGGCTCGAGCAACGTTTCATGATGCGCATCAGCCCGCCAAAATCCCGTGTTGACGGCCATTGTCGTATGCGTATGCTCGTTGATACATTTGGATAGAGGGAATGGTCATGGCAAGGTCGGCAAAACTTACTGTGCAGCTTTGGGGGAATAGTCTTGCGGTTCGTATACCGGCAACCGTGGCTCGCGCGGCCCACTTTAGCGTTGGACAGCCCGTGGAGATCACCATCGCTGACGATGGCGTGCTGGTCAAGCGTGCAGGCATGGCGAAGCTCACGCTCGCACAGAAGCTCGCGGCGTTTGACACTGCTCGCCACGGGGGAGAGGCCATGGCAACCCGCCCCGTCGGTACCGAGGCGGTGTAATAGTGGCGCGATCGCGATGGATTCCGGGGCGCCGCGATATGATATGGATTGACTGCAATTCGCAAGCCGGGCGCGAGACGAAAGACGTTTATCCTCTGCTCGTTATGTCTCCGCGCGAGTTCAATGACCGTACGGGAATCGTCATCGGGCTTCCCATGACGACGGCGTCTTACAACGACAGCAATCCTTTTGCGATCCCTTTTTACGGCCCCAAGGGGGTCGTCAGCTATATACTTGCGCATCAGCCAAAGTCGTTCGACTGGCGAGCTCGGGCGGCGAAGCGACACCCCTGGGGCCAAGTGCCGGAACACGTATTTGAGATTGCCTGTGAGACCCTGAATCAAATCATTCAGATTGGTGCGTAAATCACCAGCCGCATCGAGTGATCTCTACAGGGTGCCGTCAAACCTTAAAGGGTGCTGTTCCCGGATGTCGGTCATGTTCGGGTTCCGGTCAAACAGGAAGAACGTGGCGAGTTCGAGATCGGAGAGCGAATGGTACGTCCGTCGTGGCTGAAAACCGCAGGTCCGGTGAGACCGGCCTGCGGAGGCGCGTCCCTGACGGTGAGCCACGGGCGGTAATCTTTTCCCGTGCCGGTTCCGCGGCCCTCTTTTATCCGGCTTTCGGGGCAGGCGTCAAGGCTGGAGGTGGCGACGATCCGTACCCCGACGCTGTCGCGTCTGGGACATACGGAAAAGTTGCCACCTTTATTCGACCGTCACCGATTTCGCGAGGTTGCGGGGCTGGTCGATGTCCGCGCCCTTGGAGACCGCCACATGGTAGGCGAGCAGCTGCAAGAGTACCGTGTACACGATCGGGGCCAGCAAGTCGTCAGTGGGCGGCACGGTGATGACGTGGGTGTGGGCATCTTCGCGAATGCTGTTTTGGGCATCGGCAAACACGAATAACTCACCGCCGCGCGCCCGCACCTCCTGAAGGTTCGATTGCAGCTTCTCCAGGAGTTCGTTGTTCGGGGCCACCGCCACCACCGGCATGTCCGAATCCACGAGCGCAAGCGGCCCGTGCTTCAGTTCGCCGGCCGGGTAGGCCTCGGCATGAATGTAGGAGATCTCCTTCAGCTTCAGGGCCCCTTCCATGGCGACCGGGTACTGAGTGCCACGGCCGAGAAAGAGCGCGTGCTGCTTATTGGCGAAGAAGGGGACCCAGGCCTGCACGGCGGCGTCGAGAGTCAGGACCTGCTCGATCTGGCTGGGCAGGCTACGCAAAAGGCTCACGACGCGCGCCTCACCCTCGGCGTCCAGGCCCCGGCGGCGCCCCAGGACGACAACCAAGAGAAGCAGGGCGACCAGCTGGGTAGTGAAGGCCTTGGTCGAGGCGACCCCAATCTCGGGGCCCGCTTGGGTCATGAGCACGAGCTCCGACCCGCGCACGAGCGAGCTTTCCGGGGCATTGCAAATGGTGAGGGTGTGGGCAAAGCCGAGCTCGCGTGCATAGGCAAGCGCCGCCAGGGTGTCGGCGGTCTCACCCGACTGCGAGAGCGTCACAAACAGGGTCTTCGGGGCCACACGCGGTTTGCGGTAACGAAATTCGCTCGCCACTTCGACCGCGCAGGGCAGGCTTGCGAGGCCTTCGAGCCAATAGCGCCCCACGAGACCCGCGTGATAGCTCGTGCCGCAGGCGACGATCTGAACGGCCTCGATGTCAGCGAGCAGGCCGGCGGCCGTAGGCCCGAAGGCCTCTGCGTAGACACGCTGGACGCCTATGCGGTTCTCCAGGGTGTCTGCGATCGCCCGCGGCTGCTCGTGGATCTCCTTCAGCATGTAGTGCCGGTATTCGCCGCGGCCTACGGCATCGGCCGAGATCTCGCTTTGCTTGACGGGTCGCTCGACGCACGCGCCTTGGGCATTGTAGATGACGACCGCATCGCGCGTGATGTCAGCGACATCACCCTCCTCAAGAAAGATGAAGCGCTGAGTCACGGGTAACAAGGCGGCGACGTCTGAGGCAATGAAGTGCTCGCCTATGCCTACGCCGATTACAAGCGGGCTACCCCGGCGGGCGGCGACCAGACGATCGGGCTCGCGGTTGGTGATGACGCCCAGGGCATAGGCCCCACGCAAGGAAGGAAGCGACGCCCGCACGGCCGCGAGCAGATCCCCGGTCTCCTCGAGCCTGCGATAGATCTCGTGGACGATTACCTCGGTGTCGGTCTCGGAGGTGAATTCGTAGCCGAGCTGCATCTGCGCCCGGCGCAAAGTCTCGTGATTCTCGATGATGCCGTTATGGACGAGCGCCACGGTGTTGCGGCAGATATGCGGGTGAGCGTTCTCCGTCGCCGGACGACCGTGCGTAGCCCAGCGGGTGTGGGCGATACCGGTTGTGCCCTCCATCTGCGCATTGAGGCGGCTTTCCAATTCGCGGACTTTGCCCACAGAACGCATGCGGGTAAGGCAATGTTCACGATCGATGACGGCCACACCCGCCGAGTCATAGCCTCGGTACTCGAGACGCTTCAGGCCTTCTATGAGTATGGGGACGACATTCCGTTGGGCGACCGCGCCTACGATTCCGCACATAAACTACTCCTTGATGGCGGGCGCGCCTACTTCTCGGGGCGCCGCCAGCCGTTGACCGTTTTTTGGGCAACACGGCTTATGGTCAGTTCGCCGGCGGGCGCGTCTTTCGTGAGCGTGGTGCCCGCACCCACGGTGGCCCCCGCCCCCACCTGGACCGGCGCCACAAGCTGCGTGTCGGACCCTATGAAAGCGCCATCGCCTATGACTGTCCGATGCTTGCGCGCCCCATCGTAATTACAGGTGATGACCCCCGCGCCAATATTGACGCCAGCGCCGATCGAGGCGTCGCCTACGTAGCTTAAATGGTTGATCTTGCTGTTGGCCCCGACCTTCGAGGCCTTGACCTCGACGAAATTCCCCACGCGCGCGGAGGCGTCCAGGACCGTACCCGGTCGCAGACGGGCGAAAGGCCCTACCACGCAGTCCATGCCCACCTCGGCGCCATCGATGACGGAATGGGCCTCGATCCGGGCGCCGGAGGCGATACGACTGTCACGGATGACGCAGTGCGGACCTATGCGCACGTTGTCACCGATCTCCACACGGCCCTCGAAGACACAGTTCACGTCGATCAACACATCGCGCCCGGTCGCAAGGATCCCGCGGACATCGATCCTGCGCGGGTCCATGAGCTGGGCGCCAGACACCATCAAAGCCTGGGCGCGCTCGTCCTGGTAAGCCCGCTCCAGAAACGCGAGATCGACACGGCTATTCACGCCCTCGACCTCGGCTGCATACGCGGGCGACGCGGTGGCGACCGCAACGCCGTCGGCCGCCGCGAGCGCTATGACATCGGTGAGATAAAGCTCGCCCTGGGCGTTGGCGGAGGTGAGCCTCGGGATCCAGTGGCGCAGGCGTGCGACGGGGGCCGCCAGTACGCCGCTATTGACCTCCCGGATGAGGCGTTCTTCGGGTGTTGCGTCACGCCACTCGACGATGCGCACGACCCGACCCTGGGCATCGCGGACGATGCGGCCGTACTGGTTATCGTGCGAGGTCTCGAAGGTGAGCAGGGCCGCGCCATGGGCCGCCCGCTCACATAAGGCCTTGAGTGTGTCAGGCTTTAAGAGCGGCACATCGCCCAAAAGGACGAGCGCCAGACTCTGGTCGTCCATGTGGGGCAGGGCGCAGCGCACGGCATCCCCCGTACCCTTTTGGCTGGGCTGCAAGACCCAGTCGACTCCGGCATCCGGGAAGGCCTCGCGGACCCGGTCGCCGCCGTGACCATAAACCACATGGATGGCGCGGGGGGCGAGGGTCGCGGCCGTGTCCAGAACATGGGCCAGTAAGGGTCGCCCCGCCAAGGTATGGAGCACCTTGGGGAGGGTGGACGCCATGCGGCGTCCTTGGCCCGCGGCCAAAACGATAATCTCGAGTGAAGGAAACACGCCCTGCATAAGCCGGTATTAGAGCGGTCTCATGAGGGAAAGGCAATGCCCGAAAGGCGGAAGCGTCAGTGTAGGGCCTGCGCCGGTCGTCCGGCGCCCCGCTCCTCGGGGGTAGCGTCGCGTATTTCCTGGATAGTGACAACGAAGCGCACGGTCTGGCCGGCAAGCGGGTGATTGGCGTCGACTGTGAGCTTGCCGTCGGCAATCGCCGTGACCACGAAACGGATGCTTTCGCCCTGTTCGTTCTCCGCCTCGACCTCGGCGCCTAGGCGATGGAACTCGGGTGGGACATTGGCGATATCATCGGTGAAGGTGAGCGCCGGATCGTGATCGCCGAAGCCCTCGGCGGGAGACAGCTCGACCTCGACCGTATCGCCGACACGCCGTCCTTCAAGGGCGCTCTCGATCTTGGCAAACAAGGATTCGCCCGAGCCATGAAGATAAGAGACGGGGACATCGGTGTGCTCGTAGATCTCACCCTGACCATCGCGCAAGGTGTAGGTCACGGATACGATCTTGTCTTTGGTTACCATGAAGCGCCCCCCTTTAAGGCCGGCCCTAGACCCGGCTCGGGCCATGCCCCCGTGCGCGATAACGCCGCACCACATGCAGCCGCGCGGTGGCTTGCGCAAGTTCCGCCTGGGCATGGGCATAATCGGCTCGGCCGGCCTGTTCCTCGGCATGCCGGGCCGCGTCTTCCACGGCCTGGGCGGCGAGCGCCTCGTCGATGTCGGCGGCGCGCTCGCCGGCGTCCGCAAGCACCGTCACGTGATTCGGCTGGACCTCCACGAAGCCGCCGCTCACATAGAAGGTCTGCTCCGCGCCGCTTGCGTCCTGCAGGCGCACACCGCCTGCCTTAAGAATGGCAAGCAACGGTGAGTGACCGGGCAGGAAGCCCGCCTCCCCCTCTCGCAAGGGCGCGATGACCCGCGTTGCCTCGCCGGAGAAGAGCTCCTTTTCGGCGTTTACGATGTCGACCCGAAAGCGATCCATGGCGCCTTAAAGCCGTCGGGCCTTAGCGATGACTTCGTCTATGGTACCCACCATATAGAAGGCCTGCTCCGGCAATTCGTCATACTCGCCCTCGACGATGCCCTTGAAACCGCGGATGGTCTCCTTGAGCGACACATAAGTGCCGGGCGCGCCGGTGAAGACCTCGGCCACAAAGAACGGCTGGGACAGGAAGCGCTGGATCTTACGGGCCCGGGTCACGGTCAGCTTGTCCTCGGCGGACAGCTCGTCCATTCCGAGAATGGCGATGATGTCCTGAAGCTCCTTATAGCGCTGGAGGACGGACTGCACCTTGCGGGCCGTATCGTAGTGCTCCGCGCCTATGACCTGAGGATCGAGCTGGCGGCTCGTGGAGTCGAGCGGATCGACTGCCGGATAGATACCCAGCTCCGCCACCTGCCGCGACAAAACCACGGTCGCATCGAGATGCGCGAAGGTGGTGGCGGGGGAAGGGTCGGTCAGGTCGTCAGCCGGAACATACACCGCCTGGACGGACGTGATGGAGCCGGTCTTGGTGGAGGTGATGCGCTCCTGAAGAACGCCCATTTCCTCGGCGAGCGTAGGCTGGTAACCCACAGCCGAAGGCATACGTCCCAGCAGCGCCGAGACCTCAGTACCCGCCAAGGTGTAGCGATAGATGTTGTCGATGAAGAGCAACACGTCGCGCCCTTCGTCGCGGAAATATTCGGCCATCGTGAGCCCCGTGAGGCCCACGCGCAGACGGTTGCCGGGCGGCTCGTTCATCTGACCGTAGACGAGCGCCACCTTGTCAAGAACGCCGCCTTCCTTCATTTCGTGATAGAAGTCGTTACCCTCGCGGGTGCGCTCGCCGACGCCGGCGAATACCGAGTAGCCGCTATGTTCGACCGCGATGTTGCGAATGAGCTCCATCATGTTCACGGTCTTACCCACGCCCGCGCCCCCGAACAAGCCGACTTTACCGCCCTTCGCAAATGGGCATATGAGGTCGATCACCTTGATGCCGGTCTCGAGAAGCTCGGTGCTCGATGCGAGCTCGTCGAAGCGTGGCGGCGCGCGGTGGATGCTGTGCGTGACTTCGGTCGCGACCGGTCCGAGCTCGTCTATAGGCCGGCCCAGGACGTCCATGATGCGGCCGAGGGTACCTGCGCCAACCGGCACGCTGATCGGCTTGCCCGTATTGGTGCACACCAGGCCACGCTTCAGGCCCTCGCTCGCGCCCATGGCGATGGTGCGAACCACGCCGTCGCCGAGCTGCTGCTGCACCTCGAGGACGAGATCGCGATCGTCCACCGTGAGCGCATCGTAAATCTTGGGCACGGCGCTGCGCTCGAATTCCACGTCGACCACCGCCCCTATCACCTGCACAATCTTTCCGGCTGACATCCTACCCCCTAGACCGCCGACGCGCCGCTTACGATCTCCGCTATCTCCTGCGTGATCGCTGCCTGGCGCGCCTTGTTGTATGCCAATTTCAGATCGCCGATCAAGCGCCCGGCGTTTTCCGTTGCCGCGCGCATCGCCACCATGCGGGCGGCCTGCTCGCTCGCCAGATTCTCCAATACGACCCCGTAGGCCCTCGTCTCCAGATAACGCGTGAGGAGCTCGGACAGGACATCCTGCGCCTCCGGCTCGTAGAGGTAGTCCCAGCGGTGCCCATCAACGCTGGAGTCGGGCTCCGGCAGCGGCAACAGGTCTTCCGCCGTGGCGACCTGCGCCAGCGCATTGCGAAAACGACTGTAGACGAGCACCACGCGGTCGAGCCGTTCGTCGCGATAAGCGTCGGCCAGAACCTTGACCACGCCGGTGATGGATTGGGAACTCGGGCGGTCGCCGAGCGGCGCCATTTGCGCGACCATGGGGGCCTTGAGCTTGCGGAAATAGGTCGCGCCCTTGGCGCCTAAGACCGCCACCTCTCCTTGAATGCCGGCCTCCTCCCATTCCCTCAAAAGACCCACAGCAATGCGAAATACGTTCACATTGAGCGCGCCGGCCAGCCCCCGGTCAGAGGTCACAACCAAGACCGCCGCGCGACGCACCGGCCGCACCGCGAGCAAGGGATGACGGTACTCGGGGTGGGCCGCGCGGATATGGCGCATGACAGTGACGAGGCTTTCAGCATAAGGGCGCGCGGCGCTCATGCGGTCCTGGGCCTTGCGCATCTTAGCGGCCGCGACCATCTGCATGGCGCGGGTGATCTTCTGCGTGCTCTGCACGCTTCGGATCTGACGCCTGATCTCCTTTCCGCGCGCCATCAGTAAATCCCTTGGGCCTTGAACGTCTCTATGAAGCGCGTAAGGCGCGCAATGACGTCCTCGTTGTAATCCCCGGTCTCGTTGATACTCTTCAATGCATCGCCATGCTCGGCATGGGCGGCGGACCGGAGCGCGGAATCAAACGGTATGACCTTCTCCAGCGGCAGGTCGTCGAGCGCCCCGGTGTTGGCGGCGAGCAGCGACAAGGCCATGTCGGCGACCGACAAGGGCTGATACTGGCCCTGCTTCATGAGCTCGGTGACCCGGCGCCCGCGATCGAGCTGCTTGCGCGTCGCAGCATCGAGATCGGACGCGAACTGCGAGAACGCGGCCAGCTCCCGATACTGGGCAAGCGCCAGGCGCACGCCGCCGCCCAGCTTCCTCATGACCTTGGTCTGCGCTGCGCCGCCCACGCGGGACACGGAAAGTCCGGCGTTGATGGCGGGGCGGATGCCTGCATTGAAGAGATCGGTCTCGAGAAAAATCTGACCGTCGGTGATCGAGATGACGTTGGTCGGAACGAAGGCCGAAACGTCACCTGCCTGGGTCTCTATGATCGGCAGCGCCGTGAGCGATCCCGTGCGCCCCTTCACACCGGACTGGCGCTCCACGTACTCCTCGTTGACGCGCGAGGCGCGCTCCAGTAGGCGCGAATGAAGATAGAACACGTCGCCCGGATAGGCCTCACGTCCCGGCGGCCGGCGCAACAACAGCGATATCTGGCGATGCGCCCACGCCTGCTTGGTGAGATCGTCATAGACGATGAGCGCGTCTTGTCCGCGATCACGGAAATATTCACCCATGGAGCAGCCGGCGTACGGCGCGAGATACTGCATGGCCGCCGAGTCGGCGGCGGTGGCTGCGACCACAATGGTGTGGTCCATGGCGCCCATCTCGGTCAGGCGATGGACGACAGCGGCAACACTCGAGGCCTTCTGGCCGATGGTCACGTAGATGCACATGACACCCGTGCCACGCTGCGCGAGGATAGCGTCGATGGCAAGCGCGGTCTTGCCGGTCTGGCGGTCGCCTATGATGAGCTCGCGCTGTCCGCGCCCGATCGGCACCATCGCGTCGATGACCTTGATCCCGGTCTGCAAGGACTGGGTGACCGAACGGCGGGCGACCACCCCGGGCGCCACCTTCTCAACGGGCGATGTGGCCTTGGTCGCGATCTCACCGCGGCCGTCGAGAGGGGTGCCGAGCGCATCGACCACGCGGCCCAGGAGTTCCGGGCCCACGGGGACTTCGAGGATACGGCCCGTGCCTTTGACGACATCGCCTTCGCTCAAGTGGCCGTAATCGCCCAGGATGACGGCACCCACGGAGTCACGCTCCAGATTGAAGGCGAGCCCGTAGGTGGCTCCGGGGAACTCGAGCATCTCGCCCTGCATGGCATCAGCCAGCCCGTAGATGCGCGCGATACCATCGCTCAAGCTCACGATGGTACCAGTCAGGGCGGGGGTCGGAGGGGAGAGCGTCTCGATTCTCTGCTTGATGAGCGCCGAGATCTCGCTGGGTTTCAAAGCCATAGGAATTCCTCTAAAAAGGGCTTAACGCTTGGGCGAGGGCCGCGAGGCGGCCGCGGACGGACACATCGAGAACCATGTCGCCATGCTGAACGATAACGCCCGCCAAAAGCCGCTTGTCGATCTCCACGACTAACTCCACCAAACGTCCCGTGCGTCGGGCCAGGGCCTGGCGCAGGCCCTCGCGTTGAGTGTCGGTGAGCGGTTGGGCAGTGGTGACGGTTGCATGCGTGCGGCTTTCCGCATCGTCCTTCAAGACGGCATAAGCGGCGGCGAGGCTCGGCAATGCATCGAGCCTGCCGTTCTCGAGCAGCAGATCGATGGTGCGCACGACAGGCCCCAGAGCCGCCTGATCGGGAGCCAGGGCCGCGGCCAGCTGCGAGCGAAGCACTTGTGGGTTGTCCGCCAGGGCTGCGACCGCGGGATCGGCGAGCGCCGCCGCGGCCGCCTCGAGACTTGCAAGGACAGCGCTGCGGTCGATGCCGGGCACGGCCATGAGCGCGCGCGCGTAGGGTCGCGCCACGGCCGCCATGTGGTCTGTGGTCACAGTTGTGCCGCCACTTCGTCGAGGAGGCGCTCGTGCAGCCGCGCGTCAATCTCGCGCTCCACGATGCGTTCAGCGCCGGCCAGGGCCAAGCGCGCGACGTCGCCCCGCAATTGCTCGCGGGCGCGGTTCATCTCGGATTCCGCCTCGGCGCGCACAAGCGCCATGGCGTGGTCAGCCTCGGCGCGGGCACGTTCGCGGGCCTCGTCGATGATCTCGCGGGACCGTCGCTCAGCCTGATCGAGGATCTCGGCGGCGCGCTCACGCGCTAACACCAGGATCTCTTCCTGCTGGCGCTGCGCCTCGTCGAGCGCCTTGCGGCCCTGGTCAGCCGCAGCAAGACCATCGGCGATGCGCTTCTGGCGGCGCTCCATGATGGCCGTAAGCGGCCCCCAGAGGTAGCGCTTGACGAAAACGATGAGCACCGCGAAGGTGACCATCTGGACGATGAGGGTCACGGATATGGGCATGGTGTGGGTAGGTCCCTATCCTGCCTTAATGGGCAAGATGCTTGATCGCTTCCACGGCCGCCCCTTCGAAGGGGTTCACGAAGGTGAAGTACATGGCGAAGGCGGCGGCGATGAACGGAAATGACTCCATAAGGCCCGCGGTGACGAACATCTGCACGCGCAGGGTCGGCAGCATCTCGGGCTGACGCGCAATGCCTTCGATGTACTTGGAGCAGATGAGGCCCCAGCCGAGGGCCGAGCCCAGGGCCGCACCCGCGAAGATGATGCCGACGGCGACGGCCGTGTAGGAAAAGACCATACCGATAACCGACGCAAGCTGCGGATCAACCATAAAGCGACTCCTCAAATGAAAAGATAAAAGAAACCAAGGTCAGTGCGCATCGCCTTCTTTCGTGGCCGCCATCGCCAAGTACATGATGGTGAGGACCATAAAGATAAACGCCTGGAGCGTAATGATGAGCAGATGAAAAATCGACCACAGCACGCCCGGCGCCCAGGCCACCCACCAAGGCAAGAGCGCGATGAGTAGAAACACGAGCTCGCCCGCGAACATGTTCCCAAAGAGTCGCAAACCGAGGCTCAGGGGCTTGGCGATTTCGTCCACCGTGGTCATCAGGATATTGACCGGGAACAGGTACGGACCGAAGGGGTGAACCAGAAAGCCCTTCAGATAGCCCCACAGGCCTTTGTGTTTGATCTGGTAGTACAGCGTGAGCAGAAAAACGCTCAGGGCCAGACCCAACGTAGTATACGGGTCGGCGGTCGGGGTCGAGCGAAAATCGGACACGCCCATGGCATGCGCGGCCGTCGGCAAAAGCAGGACCGGCAACAGATCCATGGCGTTCATCAGCAACACCCACAGGAAGACCGTGAAGGCCAGCGCCCCCACCATGGGGTCCTCGACAGGAAAGATGCCCCGGACCTGGTCATCGACGAACTCCAGCAACGCCTCGAGGACGTTCTGGAGACCGCGGGGAACCCCCTCCTCTAGGCGCCGGCCGATCGCCCAGCCGGTGACAACGATGGCGCCGGCCATGATCCAGCCGATGAGGACGGTATCGACATGAAGGCTCCAGAACCCGTGACCGATGGTCAGGTTCTTTAAATGATCCTCCATGAAGCTTACGGCATTGTGACTCATAATCCTGACGAAATCCCCGGGGCCAGGAACGCGACCTGACCCAAACCAAAGGCCACCAAAAACGGCAGCGGGGCCACATGGAACACCCCGAGCCCCAAACCCAAAAAGACGATTGCGAACACGAAGCGCGCGACCGCGCCGCCATACAGCCAGAGCTGCGCCTGCGCCGCGCCCTGCTTCCCATCGGCGCGTCCTACGGAATAGGCCAGCACCAAGGCCCCCAACATAGCAATAGCGCCTCCGGCGACCGCCGCCACCACGGGCCTCAGGGCGTCATGGTGGGAGGCACCAAGAGCAGCGACGACCGCGACCGCCAGGGTCAGAGAAGCCTGCGCTATAAGCACGCGACGCAGGCCTTTGCGTAATATCCGTGTTGCGTAGCTCATGGTGGCCCGGTCCCGATCGCCATAAGGGGGCGCCCGCGGGCGCGCAGTATAAGTGTTCCTTATGCTAGGGTCAAACGGAGCCGCACCCAAAACCCCCTCACGAGAGGCGGAGCAGACACCTCACGGGGGGCCGAGACGGCCCTTGGCCCAGGCGGCGGCGCGCTGCCGCTCACGCGGGGTTAGCAAGGCTGCGGTTTGGCGCGCAAGCTCCGCCGCGCGCGCCGACTTGGGGGCCGCGCGCTCATACCAGGCCAGGGCATGGATCAGGTGATCCGGCCGGCCCACGCCGTACTGGTAAAGCTCGCCGAGCTTGAGTTCGGCATTGGGTATCCCGCTATGAGCCGCGCGTCGCAGGCTCCGCAGGCCTGCGTGCACGACTTGCCCGCATAGGAGAGACAGCATAAGCGCGGCAACGCCGGGGGTCCATCGTTTCACGGGCACCTCCAATCTCACGAAAATCGGCCGAGCAGGCCCTCGAGCTCATCCATACTATGATAGTCGATGGTGATGCGCCCCGCTCCCGCGCCACGCGCCTGGATGCGGACGCGCGCCCCGAGCGTATCCGTGAGGCGCCGCTCAAGGGCCGCGACATCCGGATCGGGCGTCGGTTTGGCCGGCTCGGGGCGACCATATCGCTGCACACGCCGCTCCGTCTCGCGCACACTCAAGCCCGCCGCCGCCACTTCGCGGGCCAAGGCCGTTTGGGCTTGGGGGTCGGCGATGGCGAGCAAGGCGCGGCCATGGCCCATCTCGATCTGGCCTACCTCGAGCATGCGCCGCACCTCGGGGGCAAGCGCGAGCAGGCGAAGAAGATTGGTGACCGCCGCCCGCGAGCGACCGACATGGGTGGCGATCTCGTCGTGCGTGAGCTCGAACTCCTCCTGAAGACGCTTCAGGCCCGCCGCCTCCTCGAGGGGGTTCAGATCCTCGCGCTGGATGTTTTCGATCAGGGCGACGGCCATAGCGGCGCGATCGGGAATGTCGCGCACGATAACCGGAACCTCGGACAGACCCGCGATCTGGGCCGCACGCCAGCGCCGCTCGCCGGCGATGATCTCGAAGCCCGCGCCCGCGCGTCGCACCAGTATGGGCTGCACGATGCCTTGGGCACGTATGGATTCGGCGAGATCATTCAGGGCCTCGGGCTCCATATGCGTGCGCGGTTGATAGCGTCCGCGCTGCAGGCGCTCGATCGGCAGGGTCTGGATGGCGTCCGGCGACGCCCCGGAGGGCGTGGACCGCTGGGTATCGCCAAAGAGCGCGTCCAGCCCGCGCCCAAGCCGGGGACGTTTCTCCTTCATGCGTCAGCTTCTCCTGCGACGGGTGGCAGTTCACGCGCCAAGATTTCGGCGGCCAAAGCCAGATAGGCCTGGGCCCCGCGTGACGAGCGATCGTACTGGATGACCGGGACACCGTGACTCGGGGCCTCGGCCAGGCGGACATTGCGCGGGATGATGGTCTGAAAGAGCTGATTCCCGAAGTGGCGGGCCAGTTGCTCCGAGACCTCGATGGCAAGCCCGTTACGGGGATCGAACATGGTGCGCAAAAGCCCTTCTATCGTGAGGCCGGGATTCAGCTGGGCGCGCACCCGGCGGACCGTGCCGAGCAAGGCCGTCAGACCCTCCAAGGCATAGTATTCGCACTGCATGGGAATCAGCACGGCATCGGCGGCGACTAGGGCATTCACCGTGAGCAGGCTCAGGGCCGGCGGACAGTCGATATAGATGTAGTCATAGCTCCCGCGCAGGGGCGTGAGCGCATTCTGCAGACGCCGCTCGCGCCCCGTGGCCTGCGCAAGTTCGATCTCGGCACCCGACAGATCCTCATGCGACGCCAGCAGGTCGTAGCCGCATGCAGCGCGGCCCACCGCCTTCTGCGCGTCCAGCTCCCCGAGCAAGACCTCGTAGAGGCCCTGTTCGGAACCCGCCATGCCGCTGCCCATGGTCGCATTGCCTTGCGGATCGAGATCGATCAAGAGGACGCGCCGCCCCTGCTCGGCGAGCGCGGCGGCTAGGTTGATGCTGGTCGTGGTCTTGCCCACCCCACCCTTTTGGTTGGCGATGGCGATGATGCGCGTCATGGCGCGCGCGCCAGAACAACGAGATGGCGTTTGGCAGACAGGCCCGGCACCTGAAGGGCGTGCACGGCCCGCACGGCATAAGGATGCGCGATCGCCGCGAGCTCCTCGGTCGGGAGCGCACCCTTCATGGCCGCGATGACGCCATCTTGCGCGAGCAGGCGGCCGGCCGCCAAGGCGATGTCGCCCAGGCTCGCATAAGCACGGGCGGTGATGACAGCATACAGCACGGGCGGTTCGTGATCCTCGACGCGTCGGCCCGCCAGCGTGACATTGGTAAGCGCGAGCCGCGCCACGACCTCGGTCAGAAAGTCGATGCGCTTATGAGACCGATCGAGCAAGGTCACCGCGCGTGTCGGCTGGAGCAAAGCGATGGGAATGCCGGGTAGCCCGGCGCCGCTCCCGACATCCAGCAAGGGGCCTGTCGGCAGATGCGGCAGAATGGCCAGGCTGTCCAGGATATGGCGCGCCACCATCTCCTCGGGGTCGCGCACCGCGGTGAGATTGAAGACCCGGTTCCAGCGCGCCAGAGTTTCGAGATAGGCCATCAGGCGCGCCTCGGTCTCGGCATCCAGGTCGATCCCAAGCGCCTGGACGCCGGATCGGAGGCGCACTCCCGCCTGCCTCCACTCCTCCCCCATCGCCCGCTCGGCGCTACTCATGTCAGGCCCGCAGCCGCTTCAAATGCACAAGCAAGAGCGAAACCGCCGCCGGTGTCACGCCCGGCAGACGGGCGGCCTGCCCGAGTGTGGCGGGCCTGTGACGAGCCAGGCGTTGCCGGACCTCGGTCGATAGACCCCGTATCCCTTGATAATCCAGATCCTGCGGCAAGACCATTCCCTCGTGGTGGGCGCGACGCGCGATCTCGTCACCCTGGCGCGCGATATAACCCTCGTACTTGACCGAGACCTCGAGCTGCCGCCGCGCCTCGGGGTCGGCGAGCGCGCCCCCGGGGGGTGCAAGCCCGATGATGTCTTTATAGCCTACCCCAGGTCGCTTGAGGAGATCGAGCAGTGAGGTCTCACGCGCCAGGTCCTGGCCGAGTACCGCGCTCACGCTGGGGTCGCCAGGGCGCACGAAGCTTGCGCGTAGTCGCGCCTGTTCACGCCGCACCGCCTCTTCGCGATCGATGATCCGGCGGTAACGCTCCTCGTCTATGAGCCCAAGGCGGTGTGCAACCCCCGCCAGTCGCTCGTCGGCGTTGTCTTCACGCAACAAAAGCCTATGCTCCGCCCGCGAGGTGAACATGCGATAGGGTTCGGTCAGGCCCTGGGTAATGAGATCATCGACCAGTACCCCGAGATAGGCCTCATCGCGCCGTGGCCACCAAACCTCTTGCTCGCGACAGACGAGTGCCGCGTTGATGCCCGCGAGCAGGCCCTGCGCAGCGGCCTCCTCATAGCCGGTCGTGCCATTGATCTGGCCGGCAAAGAAAAGTCCGTCCAGGGCCCGCGTCTCGAGCGAAGGCTTCAGGTCGCGTGGATCGAAGTAATCGTATTCGATGGCGTAACCCGGGCGCGTGAGCACGGCCTTCTCAAGCCCCGGAATCGAGCGGACCAGCCGCCACTGGGCATCAAACGGCAGGCTCGTGGAGATCCCGTTCGGATAGACCTCCGACGTCTCCAGGCCCTCTGGCTCAAGAAAGATCTGGTGCGAGCCGCGGTCCGCGAAGCGCACAACCTTATCTTCGAGCGAAGGGCAATAGCGGGGGCCCGTGCCCTCGATCACCCCGGTGTAGAGCGGGGACCGGTCCAGGGCCGCGCGTACGATGGCGTGCGTTTCCTCCGTGGTCTGTGTGATATGGCAGGCGACTTGGCGAGGTCGCGGGGGCTGCGCCTGGGAAAAATACGGCGCCGGCTCGTCGCCGGCCTGCGCCTCCAGCGCCGCGAAGTCGATCGTGCGGCCGTCGATCCGCGGCGGGGTGCCGGTCTTTAAGCGCCCCACCTGGAAGGGGAGTGCGCGCAGGCGCTCGGCGAGCGCGCGGGCGGGTGGCTCGCCGGCGCGGCCGCCGGCGTATCGGCTCTGGCCTACGTGAATGAGGCCCGCAAGAAAGGTCCCGGTGGTGAGCACCACGGTGCGCGCGCGGATGACGAGCCCCATCTGCGTGACGACACCCCCAACCGCGCGACCCTCGACCACGAGGTCATCGACGGCCTGCTGAAAGAGATGGAGGTTCGGCTGGTGCTCCAGAACGTGGCGGATGGCGGCCTTATAGAGGGCCCGATCCGCCTGCACGCGCGTGGCCTGCACAGCTGGGCCCTTGCGGGCGTTCAGTGTGCGGCACTGGATGGCGGCGGCATCCGCGCAATAGCCCATGGCCCCGCCCAAGGCGTCGATCTCGCGCACCAAATGCCCCTTGCCAATCCCACCGATTGCCGGGTTGCAGGACATCTGCCCCAGGGTCTCGATGTTGTGGGTGAGCAGCAAGGTCTTGCATCCCATGCGCGCCGAGGCGAGCGCAGCCTCGGTCCCGGCGTGACCGCCGCCCACCACAATGACCTCGTAACACTCCTCGTGTTCCACGCCGAAAGCCTCCCACGTGGGACAGATCATAGCATGTGCGGGATGGCCGTCTTGCCCCCGGGCGCCGGGACCTAAAGCCGCGCCCGGGGCAGCCGACCGTCGAGCGTCCCCGGGCGGGATGTGACGAAGGACGCGCCCGAACCGAGCCGGACCCGACTGCGGGAAGGGGCGCCCGACCCATCTTCAGGAGCGCAGGGCTCTCCCGGGGCGTGGGCGCTCAATTCAGGTAGCGCTGCCAGAGGGGCACGAAGGCGAGTTCCGGCGTGCCGCTATTGCCCCCGAAATTGGTGGCGCCTGAAACCCCCGGCGCGTAATTGATGGTCAGGTTGCCGTTGATGTCGTTGGTCGAGCTGCCGACCTGGGAGCTGCTCACGTTGTTGGCGTTCATGGTGTCCACCATGCCGGTGATGGTGCCCGTCCCGATCGCGATCAAGGACTCGGAGGCGGCCACGACACCCGTGAGGTCGCTGCTGCCCTTCAGGTCCACCACACCGCCCGTGAGAATATTGGTGGTCGTGGTGCCGCTGGGACAGGCAGCGCCCACCCCGGACGTGGAGCCCGAGCAGATATAGCCGTTGACGGTGCCGCTCGGCTCAATCTCATTGCTGGCGTCGGTCTCAGTCAGGTCGTTGATGGCCGGGACACCGGTCGAGGCCGTGCCATTGTCAAAGACCACGCCGGGACCCTCATAGGGATAGGAAACGCTACCACCGCTTAATACGGCGACATTGGCCACAGGCCCCGAGCCCTCGCCATTGTTGGCGGTCGTGGGACCGCTGGGGCAGACATTGGTGGGGACGACCGCTTGGTTGCAGACATTCGGCATCTGCCCGTAGGCGACGATGTCGTTGTTGGTCTCGATCGTGACATTGCCGGTGGCAAGGATGCTGGCGTAGCCCGGGGTCGGCGTCCCGTTTCGCGGCGCGAGGCCGATAGCCTGCGCGGCCACGTCCACGTCGCCGTAGAAAAAGAGAACCCCCGGCGTCGGGGTCCCTTTGATCGTCCATTGCCCGTTGTGAGCTGTAGGAGGCGCGATGCAGCCCCCCCCACCCCCTGCGCACAAGGCGGTCGAGGTTGATGGGAGGGCCGACAGCAAGGTGGTGCCGGGGGGCGTCAGGCTCGCATCGTTCTGAAAAGTGACTTGCGGGGCGCCGCTCGCGTCGACCGACAAAACGGCATTCGCCTCACTTGGCAAGGTATAGGCGTCTATCGACGGCGTCACGATGGTGCCAGCCGGGACGTTCGACGTGCAGGTTGCGCCCTCCGTGCAACCCGTTATGGTACCGGTCGCCTCGGCCGAACCCGACAGCGTGGCGTTGCCGCCCAGCGTGAAGTTCCCGGTGACCGCGAGAACGGCGGTGCCGGTATTGGTCTTCACGTTGCCCAGAAAGGTGTTGTTGCCCGCGAGGATGTCCGCGAAGGGGCTGTTGGGCGGCAGGCTCGTGTAGATGGTCGCGGCGTGGAGATAGCCGCGGATCGTGGAGGCGCCGGTCGCGGTGCGGCCGAGGGCGTCAATCACGATACGCCCGCTCGTCGGGAAGGAGTTGCTGACGACGGTCGCCTGCACGAATCCCGGTCCCGAGTTCTGGCCGAAGAGCACCGTGCCGGCAGGTAAGTTGGTGGGACTCAAGGCCCCGGCGTCACCGTTCGCGCAGACCCCGTAGGGCGACCCGCAGTACAGCTGATTGAAATACTCGGCCGACGCCGTCAGGGCGTCCTCGGCTAGGGCGCGTGCCTGCGTGCGGGCGCTGCTCGTGTTCTGGCTCTTGCCGCTTGCCACCATATGGCTATAGCCCCCGTAGAGGCTCGCCGCGAGCGCCGCCCCGACCGCCAGGATCATGATGAGCGTTGATACACCGCGCTGCTTGTTAGGAGACGTAGACATGGCAAGGCCCTCCTCTCAGGGCAGATTACGCAGACAGACGGATACTGGGGCCTGATCCGCCTGGTGGGCGAAGAAGCCCCCGGTCAGGGCCTTGGCGATCGGCAGGCTCAAAGCGACGGTCGGGTGCAGCACGGGGTTGCCCGCGATCTGCGAACCACGCAGGTCGCAGTTCTGCCCCGCGGTTACAGTGATCGGGGCGCTAGCGCCGGCGGTGACGCTCGGCAGAAGGGTCACGGTGTCCCAGTTCGTGGCGGTGTTCATGGCGGCCGCTGTGCAGGAAGCGCCGGTCGGCGCCTCTTCGTAATAAACCAAGCGTTCCTGGCCCGCCTTGCCGTTGGCGCTCGCCACGACCTGCAGTCCGGCGCAGCTCGGGGTGCCGGTCCCTGCCGGCACCGTCCAGTCCCAGAAGACCCCGTCGCCCTGCGCGGCACCGATTGATGGTATCGACACGGTCGTATTGTTGCCGGGGCCGGTCCCGGTCACGAGGACGGCGTCGGTGTTCAGCTGGGGCGTGGCGACACCGTAGCCCGCGTTGGCCATGTTCATGACGTCGAAGTCGTAGTTGATGGCCTCGCTCAGGGTTTGCTGGCTCACCACCCCCTGATCGACGAGCGAGCGCGACACGGGGACATAGAGGATCATGGCTGCCAACACGAGAAGGGCCCCCACGGCCATGGCGACCATGAGTTCGACGAGGGTGAAACCCTTATTGCTGGACGGAGACACTGCGCGCGACTCCAAAGGTGGTCCAATGAGCGACGGCGACGACCTGCTGAACCGTGACCGTGACCGCCGGGTTCGGGCTCGGCGGCGCGACCATGATCGCGGCCGGCGTGCAAGTGACGTGGATCGAGAAGGCAAGCCCGGCCGCCGTGGTCGCCTGTACGGTCTGTCCGCAGAGTGTCCCGGGCGGATAGGCGTGTAGCTCCTGCAACGTGGTATTCAGCACATCCTGGCGCTGGCTATCGAAGACGTTGTTGTCGACGGCGTGGTGGAGGCCTAGGCCCACGCCGACCGCGATCAAAAGGAAGACCACAAGCGACACCAAGACTTCTATGAGCGTAAATCCTTTAGAAGACATAACTCGTACTCGCCGCGGCGCCTCCTGTGACATTCGCCCCGAAGGTCCATTGGCCTCTGACCGCCGCCGGCCAGTAGCAGGCACCGGCGGACGCCGTGGGCGGGCTGCTCGCGGCGAGCAGGGGCTGGCCGAGCGGACCGAAGGCAAGGCAAGTGAGGGGCGCGTTGTCGATGGTAAGGTGGACGTTGGCCGGCACCATGCTCACGTGCACCTGCACGGGGAGACTCCCCGACGGGTTGGTATTGCCGGCACAGCCCCCATGGCTCCCGGTGCAGACATAGAGGTACTGCTGGCCGCCTTTGGCCACAAGCTGCAGGGACCAATTATGGTAAGGGGTTGCGGATGACGGCGGGTTGGTCAGGGCGTCGGCCATGGCGACCTGCAGGGCCGTGCGCATCCGCACTTGCGCCACGTTGACGTTGTCCGTCCCAAGCCACGTCAGCAGACCCAGAAAGCCCGCGCCGATCAAGATGGCGACCACCGCGAGCACCACCACGAGTTCGACCAGGGTCAGGCCGCGGCTCGCGCGCACCCCACTCACAAACCGACCTGGATGTCGGCTCGCCATATCACCACCCCGCCACCGTCGTACCGTTGGGAAGCACCTCACAGCGGTCGTTCAGGCTGTCCAGATAGAAGGTCTCGCTGGTCGGTAGCCCCGAGTTCGCGGTCGGCGTGGCCGACAAGGCGTAGCTCGGTCCCGTGGGAGCGGCCACACCGCAGACGCCCGGGTCCGGGTTCTGGATAGCGTAGGTGAAGAGCGGGTTCGGGTTGTTGCCGGGGTTCCAGCCCGGTATCACATTCGGGGTAAGTGCCGGGTTGCTCGCCGGGTAAGCGTTATTGTTCTGGTAATAGCGCTCCATGAGGGTGGAAAGCAGTACCAAATTGCCCTCGCCGCGCCCGATCTTGGCGCCCTTTATGTAATGTGAGTAAATCGGGATCGCGATCGCGGCGATGATGGCCAAAATGGCGATGACGACCATCACCTCGACCAGCGTGAATCCGCGCGCCTTGCACCGCTTTCTCATAATTTGTGTTCCTGCCATTACCGCACCCGTACCCATTGTGGTCCCATCAGCCAATGCACATCGACATCGCCTACGGCACGCTTCGGTCAAATGCGAAGTATAGGTCAGGCGGGCGACATGTGGGGAATGGATGAGACCGCTTACCGGACCGGCGGGACGTCTGATCGGGCGCGGAGGTCCGGGGGCGGGAGCGGGAGATAGGCAAGCGCCTACGGGCACCCTATACTGGAAACGTGGACGCCCCGATATCTTGCCACACACTGATCGCGTCGGTCCTGGCCGCGCTCGAGAGGATCTTGGTCGGCAAGGCCGAGACCGTAAGGCTCGCCCTGTGCTGCGCACTGGCGGGCGGTCATCTGCTGCTAGAGGATGTCCCAGGAGTCGGTAAGACCACGCTCGCCTACGGCCTTACGTCCGTGCTCGGACTCGAGTTCAAGCGCGTGCAGTTCACCGCCGACTTGTTGCCGGCCGACGTGGTCGGTGTCTCGATATTCGATGCCGAGACGCGCAGCTTCCACTTCCACAGGGGCCCGATCTTCACCCAGTTACTCCTGGCCGACGAGATCAACCGTGCCACCCCCAAGACCCAGAGCGCACTCCTCGAGGCCCTGGCCGAGGGCCAGGTCACGGTGGACGGCACGCGCCATCACCTGCCACAACCCTTCTTCGTGGTGGCCACCCAAAATCCGCACCATCAGATCGGCACCTTTCCGTTGCCCGAGTCGCAGCTAGACCGCTTCCTGATGCGTCTGACGATCGGTTATCCCGATCGCGCCGCGGAACGCGAGATCCTGACCGGCGACGATCGCCAGGCGATGGCGCGCGAACAGCCCGCGTTGCTGGCGCCACCCGATCTGCTGGCCTTGCGCGCCAAGGCCCGCGAGACCCGCTGCTCGGGGGCCTTGGTGGATTACGTCCAGGACCTGCTCGCGGCAAGCCGCACACGCCCGGATTGGGGTGGTGGTTTTTCGCCCAGGGCAGGCCTTGCGCTCCGCGACGCCGCGCGCGCCTATGCCCTGCTTCAGGACCGTGACTACGCCCTCCCTGAGGACGTCCAGGCGGTGGCGGTGGCAGTCCTCGCCCACAGGCTCCCGGTCGGCGACCCGGAACGCGAGGTGCAGCGACTGCTCGAGGTCGTGGCGGTCCCATGAGCCGCCCGGCCCAGACGCTCGGGCGGCGCTCCATCTATCTCATCCCGACGCGCGAAGGCCTCTGGTTTGGCGCGATCGTCTTCGTCTTGTTGCTCGCCGCCGTGAATTACGGCAATGGGCTGGCCTACGCCGTCACCTTCCTGTTGGCGGCCTTCGCCACCCTGTCATCGGCGATAGGCCAGCGCAACCTGCTAGGGCTCGTCATCCATGAGGGCCTGCCGCGCCCGGGATTCGCAGGCGCCTTCGTAGGATTCCGGGTGATCCTGGCGAACCCGACGGACACCGGGCGGTTTGGCGTCACTGTGTCGGCCTACAAGGGGCCGTCGATCACCGTGGATCTGGCGCCCCGCGAACAACGCACGGTCGAAATCCCGTGGGCTACCGTGCGCCGCGGGTCGGTCCCGGCGCCGGCGATACGCATCAGCAGCCGCTACCCCTTCGGCCTGCTACGGGCCTTTTCCCGCCGCATGGCGCTCGAGGACCCGGCGATCGCCTATCCCAACCCCCTCCCCTATGCCGCCTTGCCCCCCGGACGCGCGAACAGCGCAGCGGATAACGAAGCCACCGGAGCGGGGTCCGAGGGCGGTGGGGATTTCGCGGGGTTGGTCGCTTTCCGCGCCGGAGAGAACCCCCGACACATCCACTGGAAGGCGGTGGCGGCGGGCAAGGGTCTGCTGGTAAAACGCTTCACCGGGCTTGCGGACCGGGAGATCTGGTTGGCGGCGGATCCCGCGGGGAGGATGGAAGAAGAGCTCAGGCGGCTCTGCCGACAGGCACTTGATGCCGAGAAAAGCGGTCACCGTTATGGGCTGGCCCTGGGCGAGGACAGGGTCCCCGCCGCCGCCGGCGCCACCCACCTTGAGCGCTGCCTGAAGGCCTTGGCCTTGCATGGCGAGTAAGGCCGCTGCCATTCCCCGGTTCCTGCCGCCGCCCCTGATCGCGGGACTTATGGCAGCGGCCTGCGTCCCGCTCCTCACCCACCTGCCCTGGTGGACGGTAGCGATCAGCGCGGTCTTCACAGTGTGGCGCTACGCCGCGGGTCGTTGGGCTGGGCGGCCGCCACGGCTGCTGCTCTGGGTGTTGGTGCTGGCGGTGGGTTTGCTCGTCTATGGGCGCTTTCACACCCTGGTGGGGGAGCATCCGGGCTTAAGCTTCCTCGTCATGCTGCTCGGCCTTAAGTGCCTGGAAGCGGAGACGCCGCGCGATGCGGTGGTGTTGGTGCTTTTGACTTACGTGGCCTTGCTCGGCGACCTCTTGTTCCGCCCGTCCATGGCCATGGGGGCATTTGCGCTCGCCTTCCTGACCGTCTCTTTCGTGGCGCTCTCTATGATCGCGCAACCCCATGGGCTCTCCTTCCGCCAACGCCTCCGTCAGAGCACCGTCGTCATGCTGCAGGCGATCCCGCTCGCAGCGCTCGCTTATGTCGTATTTCCGCGGATCGCGGGCGGGCTTTGGCGAAGCGCCCCGCGGCCGGTCGGACAAACGGGGCTCACGCCCGACCTGCGACCCGGCTCCTTGAGCGCGCTGCTCTCGTCACGCGCAGTCGCCATGCGCGTGATTTTTCATGGACCACGACCCCGTCGCGACCAGCGTTATTTTCGCGCCTACGTACTGACCGCCACCAATGGCCGGGTGTGGCGCCCGGGCCCACCGGATGCCCCTGGGACCACCAAGGGGCGCCCCTACGCCCCCTACACGGTGCTTTTGAACCCGACTGAGAATCGGGTCCTGCCCGCCCTGGACTGGCCGATCGCCGCCCCGGCTCGGACACGACTGGAACCAGGCGGCGTGCTGCGCGCGCGCCACACGATCCGGCATTTGGTCCGCTACCGGCTCTCGAGCGCAAGCCGGCGCTATGGGAGGCTTACGGCAGACGGGCGCCGCCGAGACCTGGCCCTACCCTCCGACCTGAGCCCCCGCATCCGGGTGCTTGCCGCGCGCCTAGGCCGGGGCGCACAAACGCCGCAGGCGCTCGCGCAGCGGGTGTTGGGGTATTTTGTGCGGCACCACTTCGTGTACACCCTGAATCCCCCGACCATGGGACGACATCCCATATCGCGCTTCCTGTTCCGAGTGCGGGCCGGCTATTGCGAAGATTACGCGGCCGCCTTCGCGACCCTGATGCGGGCCGCAGGGGTGCCGACCCGCGTCGTCGTGGGCTTCTATGGCGGAGAATTCAATCCCGATGGTGGTGACGTCATCGTGCGCAACTACGATGCCCACTCGTGGGATGAGATCTGGAGCGGCCATCGCTGGCTGCGCGTAGATCCCACCGCCGTGGTGGCACCGGGCGCACTGCAAGAACGGTGGCCCACATTCCGGCGGTTCTTGGAGCATGGGGGCGCGCGCTTCACCACCGCGCGGCCATGGTGGAGCGCCCTGCGTCACCGGGTCCGCCTCTTGCGGGACGCGGCCACCACCGAATGGGACAATTGGGTGGTGGACTACAGCAGCCGCCGACAAGCCGAGCTGTTAAGGCATCTGGGATGGCGAGATGCGGGCCCGGTTGCTCTGGGACTCGTGACCGTCGCGCTCGCGTTCGCGGCGCTGTCGCTCGTAAAGACCCTCGGGGGGCGCGTACGGCTTGCGCGGGATGCGGGACGCGAGGCCTACGACCGCTATTGCCGACGCATGGCACGGATCGGCATAGCGCGCCGGGCCGCGGAAGGTCCGGCGACCTATGGCGCTCGGGCGGCGCGCGCCAGGCCCGATCTGGGCGGGGAGATTGCGCGAATTACCCAGCGCTACCTGGAAGTGCGCTACGGCGGCCAGGCCACGGCGCTTCCTGATCTCAAGCGTCAGGTGAACCGTTTCAGGCCGCGGGGGCGTCCTCACCGGAGGCCGGTAAGGGCAGGGGGCGAGACCACCAGAGCCAGGCGATCCCGAGGGCCGCGGCGAGCGGAGACGCCATCAGAACCGCGAGCTTGCCTGCGGCGCGGTCGGGGCCGGGGGCGAAGGCTAAGGTGTTGACGAAGAGCGCCATGGTGAAACCGATGCCGCTCAGCCAAGCGGCACCCAGCACGTGGCGGAGGGTAACGCCGGTCGGGAGATGGGCCCACCGCAGGCGCACGGCAAGCCACGACACGCCCCCGACACCACCGAACTTGCCAAGAAGCAGGCCCAGCAGCACACCCAGCAAGACCGGCTGTGCGCGCGTGAAATCGGCGAGACGGAAGGCCAGGCCCGCGTTGGCGAGCGCGAAGAGCGGCAGGATCCCGAAGTTAACGTAGGGCGATAGCCGTCGTTCGAGACGTTCGCTTGCAATCTGCGGCCGCACCCCGACACCCCGGTCGGGGTCGCTTGCCGGAAGGGCCGCGGCGAGCACGACACCGGCCAGCGGCGGATCGATCCCGGCGCGCCACAAGGCCAGCCACAAGGCCGCGCCGAGCAACGCGTAGGCGCCGAAACCGCGCACCGCACGGCGGTTTAAGAGGACGAGAGCCACCGTCACCAAAAGGGCCCCGAGCAAGGCGGTGGCCCGAAAATGGCTCGTGTAGTAAATCGCGATGACCAGGATCGCGCCCAGATCGTCGACTATGGCCAAGGCGAGCAGAAAGATAAGGAGGTTGCGCGGCACGCGCCGCCCGAGCAGGGCCAGGGCGCCGACCGCAAAGGCGATGTCGGTGCTCATGGGAACACCCCAACCGGCCACGGTCGGTCCATCGGGATTGAAGACGTGGTAAATGACGGCGGGCAGGACCATGCCGCCGAAGGCCGCCGCGAGCGGCAGGACCATGGTCCGCGGATGACGCAGGGCGCCGTGCAGGATCTCGCGTTTGAGGGCCAGGCCCACGACCAGGAAAAACACCGTCATAAGGCCCTGGTCGACGATATTCTGGAACGTAAATCTTACGTCCCCGATGTCATGAGTGGCGTGCCAGAAGACGCGAAATGAGGATCCATAAGAGGAGTTTGCGCTTACGAGCGCGACTGCGGCCGCCAGAAAAAGCGCGAGCGGGCCGGCTAGGGCGCGGCGGCCTTTGGCTTCATGGGTGGGCGCCACGGCATCTCCGGGGGCATAGGTCTAGGTCTGGGCGTTCAGAGAGTATACGGGAACATGGCCGACCTGGGGCGCGATCGGGGCGTGTGCGCGGCTTTGCGGCCCGGCGGGGCGTAAGGAGCGCAGAAGCCGCCCGCTGGGGCGGTTGACCGAGTCACTTGCCGATACAAAAGTCGGAGAAGATACGGCCGAGCAGCTCGTCACTTGTCATGCGTCCGGTCACTTCACCGAGGGCCTCGTGCGCGAGCCGCAACTCCTCGGCCACGAGTTCGGCGCTGCCCACCCGTTTGTGATCCAAGGCGCGGGCAAGCGCCTGTTCCGCTCGCTCCAGCGCCACCACATGCCGGCGACGGGCGGTGAACATGCCTTCCCCGCCGACATCCACCTCGCCACCCAGGAGTCGAGCGCGCAGACCCTGTCGTAGCTCGGCGATGCCCGCGCCGCTTGGCGCGCAGACCGCGAAGCCCTCGGCGCACACCCCAGGCAGCCGCTGGGTCTGGTCGATCTTGGTAAAGACGGTGACGGCCCCCGGCGGCGGGGTTCGCGTCGGCGCCGGGCCCCGGGCCGTGTCATCGATCAGCCAGAGTACACAATCCGCTTCGGCGAGCGCCGCTTCGGCGCGGCGTATGCCCTCGCGTTCCACGGGATCGTCCGTGGGGCGCAGGCCGGCGCTATCGATAAGATCCAGGGCCAGGCCTTCCAGCACGACGCGTTCGCGCACGAGATCACGGGTGGTGCCGGGAAAAGGGCTCACGATAGCCGCCTCGTGGCCGACAAGGGCGTTCAGGAGAGTGGACTTGCCGGCGTTCGGGGCGCCGGCGATGGCAACGCGCGCGCCCTCCTGGAGGACGCGCCCTTCCGTTCCCCGGCGCATGGCCTCGGCTAGGTTTCGGCTGAGGTCTTCGAGGCCGGCGGTGAGGGCGCCATCATCGGCGATATCGAGGGCCTCGTCGGGAAAATCGAGGGCCGCTTCGACGTGGATGCGCAGCCCCACGAGGCGCTCGTCCAGCGCCCGCAACATCTCGGAGAAGGCCCCGCGCAAGGTATTCATGGCGGCGCGCGCCGCGCCCTCATGCGCGCTTTCTATGAGATCGGCGACCGCCTCCGCCTGCACGAGGTCCATCTTGCCGTTCAAGAAGGCGCGTTCGGTGAACTCCCCCGGACGGGCCAGACGGGCACCCAGGGTAACAAGGGTCTTGACGAGGCGATCGAGGACGACAGGGCTGCCGTGTCCCTGGAGTTCCAGGACATCTTCCCCCGTGAACGAGCCCGGGGCGGGGAAGAACAGAGCGATTCCCTGGTCGAGCGCCCGCCCCTGTTCGTCCCGAAAGGTTGACAGGGTTGCGATCCGTGGGGCCGGGGCCCGGCGCAACACCGCCTGGGCGAGCCTTGGGACCAGCGGGCCCGAGATTCGCACCACCCCTATACCCCCCATACCGGGGGGTGTGGCGATGGCGCAAATCGTCTCGGACGCGCTCACATTCGCTCAGGCCTTATCCACGCGCGCCATGACCCATTGCTGCTGGAGGATGGAAAGGACGTTGTTCGTGACCCAGTATAAGACGAGGCCCGCCGGAAAGAAGAGGAAGAAGCCCGTGAAGATGACGGGCATCACCATCATGATCTTGCGCTGAGTGGGGTCCATCATGGCCGGGTTCAGCATCTGCTGGGCCAGCATCGATAAGCCCATGAGGATGGGCAACACGAAATAGGGATCGGGGGCAGCCAGGTTGTGGATCCATAGGATGAAGGGCGCGTCGCGCAAAGCCACGCTATCGAGCAGAACCCAATACAAGGCTATGAAGACCGGGATCTGGACGATCATCGGGAGACAGCCGCCGAGCGGGTTCATTTTCTCGGTCTTGTACATCTCCATCATGGCCTGTTGCAGCGCGGCCTTGTCGGCCCCGTGGCGCTCCTTTAAGGCCGCCATGCGCGGTTGCAGTTTGCGCATCTTCGCCATGGACTTGAAGCTTGCCGCCGAGAGCGGGAAGAAAATCACCTTAATCAGGACGGTGAGCAAAATAATGGAGATGCCCCAGTTACCGACCACAGCTTCGATGTGCGCAAGCACCCAATAGAGGGGCTGCGAAAGGACCGTGAGCCAGCCGTAGTCGACGGTCAGGTTGAGGCCGGGGGCGACCGCCTTCAGGATCGAAGGGGTCTTGGGTCCCAGAAAGAGCCGGGTCGTGAGCACCCCCGTTTGACCGGGGGCGATCACCAGGGGCCGGGCGGTTTTGTAACCGACCACATAACGGGGGCCGGCCAACACGGAGCTGTAAAAGATGGCGGGCGCCTTGGCGCCCGGTATCGCGGCGCCAAGGAAATAATGTTGCGAGACCGCCACCCAGCCGCCGGTCGCGGTCACGTGGAGGGGGTGTTTCAGCATCCGCGGAAACGGGGCCTTCTGGTATTTGGCCTGCGGCGTGTAATAAGCCGCGCCGATATAGATGGGCGCCGAATGGAAGAGATGTGTCTTCGGGGGCGGACTGTGCAGAAATTGGTTGTACAGGTAGACCGTGATCGGTTTGGGTCCGGCGTTATGGACCGCGTATTGAACGGGCACCGTATAGCCATCGGGCGCGAAGGTGTAGGTCTTGACGACACTTATGGCACCGTTATGCCAACGGAAATGAACGACGAGCGGTTTACCGTGGGCCGAGACGCTGTAGTTGCCCCCACGCGTCTGATAGACGCTCGTGTGGTTGGGCAGATTCACCCGCCCAAGCAAGCCGTTCTCGTTCGAGAAGAGGCTATGGCCCGAGGGCTTCAATAAGGCATAGGGTCTTTTGCCGTGGCTCTTGTCCGCAGAGTAGCGTCGCAAGAGAAGGTCCGTGATGTCGGCCCCTTGGGAACTTAAGGTCGCGGTGAGGACCGCGGTCTTGACAACCACCGAGGGCGCGGCGGCCTGCGTGACACGCGGCTGCACGACGGTGGGCGCAGCTTGCGGCACGGCCGTAGGCGCGCTCGGGGCACTGATACCCGGCGCGGCCGGTAGGGCGCTAGCTGCAGGGGCGGGTCCCGAAACCGGGGGACGCCAATGTTGCCAATCCGTCCAGATGGTAAAAAGAATGACGGCGAGCAGGACGTACAGCACTGGACGATAGTTGTTCATGGTCGGGATTTCGGACTACCTCAGCGAGGAACAGGGTCATGCCCGCCGGCGTGCCAAGGGTGGCAGCGACTTACGCGTCTTACCGCAAGCCAAACGCCGCGCAGCGCACCGTGGCGCTCGATCGCCTCAAGCGCGTAGGCGGAGCAACTGGGATAATAACGGCAACGGGAACCAAGCCATGGGCTTAGAAAATAGCGATAGCCACGAATCAGGAGCATCAGGGCTTTGCGCATATTCGGCATATCTTGTGCGAAAGGGTGGCTAGGACCTCAGTAAATGCCTTCGAGTCGGCACGCGCGGCATCCGGGTAAGCGATCACGACGAAATCCAGGGCGCAAAGGCCTGCGCGCTCGCGGCGAAAGTATTCCCGGACCTGACGCTTGATACGATTACGAACGACCGCCTTGCGGGAAACCTTACGCGATACCGCAAGACCCAGGCGCGCATAATCCAGGCCGCTCGGGCGAGCGATAATCCCCAGAAGGGGGTGCCGCGCTTTCTTGCCGGTCCTAAATACCTCCTGGTAACGCTCGGGGTCCGTGAGCCTCGCGTGCCGTGGAAAGGTTTCGGCGCCCCGAGTCACCGCTCTTTAGGCGCTAAGGCGAGCACGCCCTTTGGCGCGCCGCGCATTAATGACCGCCCGGCCTCCGGGCGTACTCATGCGCGCACGAAAACCGTGCGTGCGCTTACGCTTTAAAACGCTAGGCTGAAATGTTCTTTTCATGGCAAGCCCTTAATGTCGGTGAGTCTCAAAAGGGCGGAACACTACGAGGTCCACGCCGGTTTGTCAACGGCGAGTGAAGGTGTGGTCACGATATTCGGCGCTTGTGGATAACTTGGGGTCGCCCTAGACTATCCGGCCTACCCCTCCCATCGGGTCTTAGCGCCGTGAGTCAGCCGAGCATTTGGAAGAAGTGTCTAGACCGGCTCGAAGAGGAGCTTTCCGCCCAACAGTTCAATACCTGGATCCGGCCGCTGCAAGCCGAATGGGAAAAAGACTGTTTAAGACTGCTCGCACCGAATCGTTTCGTAACGGAATGGGTGAAAGACCGCTTCGCGGAGCGTATTGCCGAATTGGTCGCCCAGTATCGCGGTGGCACGGGCGCCATTAGTGTCATCGTGCAAGTTGGGAGTACATCAGCCAAGAACCCAACGGTACCTAAAATGACGAGTACCGCGACCAGGCGGGAGGCCCCCCATAGTTCGCGCTTGAACCCGGACTTCACGTTTGAGACGCACATTGAAGGGAAATCCAACCAGCTTGCGCGAGCGGCGGCGAGACAGGTCGGTGAAAACCCCGGCGGCGCTTATAACCCGCTTTTCATATATGGTGGGGTAGGGTTAGGGAAGACTCACTTAATGCAAGCTGCCGGGAATCTCCTGATGACCCATAAGCGCGAGGCCCGGGTGTCGTATGTGCACTCCGAACGCTTCGTCGCCGATATGGTGAAAGCGCTTCAGCATAATGCCATCAATGACTTTAAGAAGTATTACCGATCATTGGACGCCTTATTGATCGACGATATCCAGTTTTTTGCGGGGAAAGAGCGCTCGCAGGAAGAATTTTTTCATACCTTCAACGCCCTTCTTGAAGGACAAAAACAGGTCATCATCACGGCCGATCGCTTCCCGAAGGAGTTTGTGGGCGTCGAGGAACGATTAGTTTCACGATTCGGTTCGGGCTTGACGGTGTCCATAGAGCCACCGGAGCTTGAGACCCGGGTCGCGATCTTGATCAAGAAGGCACAACAAGAAGGTCTACCTTTACGTGATGAGGTGGCTTTCTTTATTGCCAAACGGGTGCGCTCGAACGTCCGTGAGCTCGAGGGTGCGCTGCGAAGAGTTATGGCAAGCGCGAATTTCACCGGGCGCCCTATTGATTTGGCCCTGGCGGCGGAAAGCTTAAAGGATCTCTTGGCCTTCCAGGAGCGCCTAGTGACGATCACAAACATCCAAAAGATCGTAGCGGAGTACTTTAAGATTCGCGTGTCCGACTTAAGTGCTAAGAGCCGTTCGCGGCAAATTACCCGTCCGCGACAGATCGCCATGGCGCTTGCCAAGGAACTTACGCACCATAGTCTTCCGGAGATCGGGAAGGAATTTGGAGGACGCGATCACTCCACTGTGATCCACGCCTGCCGTAAAGTCAGTGAGCTCGTCGAGGAGGATCCGCGTATAAAGGAAGACTATGCGAATCTGACGCGGATATTAACGACATAAAGTGTGGATAAAAAAGAATAAAACCAGCCTTGTGGGGGATCGCGTTTTTTATGCACATCTATCCACAAGCTTACCCACAACAGCCGAGGGTGGTTATACCGGGTTTATCCGGGCTCATGGAGGCCGGAAACTGGGGGTTTCGAGGGGTTTATTCACAGCTTAGGGCAACGTAATAATAACTGCTATTAGGTAAAGATATTTAAAATCTAGTAAAAGCTAAAGGCGGGGATAAAGGGATAATATGCGGCTGACGATCGGGCGAGACGAACTCCTGAAGGTTCTGAATGTCGTGAGCAGTGTCGTCGAACGACGTCAGGCAAAACCGATATTGACTCATATTCTGATGAGGGCCGGTGATGGAGAACTGACCTTGACAGGAACTGACCTCGAGATTGAGGTAGTGGCAAGGTGTGTCGCGGAGGTGCAGGAGGCTGGGGCCGTGACCGTACCTGGGCGGAAGTTCCTGGATATTGTGCGGACTTTGCCGGGTGGAAGCGTTATGCGCTGCGAAATGGATGGTGTACGGTTTCGGGTCGCTATGGGTAAGAGTCGTTTCCAGCTCGCGACCTTACCGGTGGAGGATTATCCGAACCTGATGGACGTGCAGTGGGATGTGCGTTTTGATGTCCCGCGCGTGGATCTAAAGCGAATCATCGAGAAAACGCAATTTTGTATGGCGCAGCAGGATGTTCGCTACTATTTGAACGGCGTGATGTTGGAGTTTGGTGGGAAGTCTTTACGGGCGGTGGCGGCGGATGGTCATAGGTTGGCCTTGTGCGCGGCAGAACTGGCAACGGAGGTCGGTTCCGAGAGACAGATCATCATTCCGCGCAAGGCGGTTGGAGAAATGGTGCGTTTCCTCGGGAATGAGAGCGCGGCTGTGGAAGTGAGTATATCGACGAACCATATGCGCGTCGTTCAGGATGGTCTGGTGTTCGTAACGAAGCTCGTGGACGGTCGCTTCCCGGATTACCATCGCGTCATACCGCAAAGTGTGAAGGAAGAGCTGAGCTTGCCCCGTGCGAGTGTGCTGGAGATGTTGGGACGCGTCGGGGTTGTGTCCACGGAAAAGTTTCGGGGGATGAGGTTGCGTTTCCAAGGAACAGTGCTCGCTGCGAGCGCTACGAATACCGATCGGGATGAGGCATGGGAGGAACTCGATATCGGGACGCCGGTACCGGAATGGGAAACGGGGTTTAACGTGACCTATTTGGTCGAAGCTATAGGGGCCTTGGAAGGAGATGAGGTGCTGTTTGGCTGGAATAATAGTGATGGCGGGGTGCGGATTAAAGGGAAGGTAGGGAACGAGGAGCAGGTGTATGTGGTGATGCCGGTGCGTTTGTAAGCATAGCGGAGCCAGCCGAGGGGTCGCGACATGGAGATTACGGCCCTGGATTGCAAAGATATTCGCTGTTTGGAAGGTGTGGAGTGGAGCCCCTCACCAGGGATGAACCTGATCGTGGGCGCGAACGGAGCAGGCAAGACGAGTTTACTTGAGGGGATAAGTCTGGCCGGCACAGGCAAGACCTTGCGATCAGGAAGCGTGCGGGCGGCGATAGCCCACGGTAGAGAAAGGCTGAGCGCAAGGCTCAGTTTTGGAGAAGGGTTGACGGCCGGGAAACTCCGTTACGAGCGCGGCACGTCAGAGAGGATCTGGGTGCTCGATGGTGCGGCGGTGAAGTCGGCGGCCGAGGTCTACGAAAGACTCCCCCTGATGGTGTTCAGTCCTGAGTCGCATTACGCGATGTTGCAAGATGCGAATGCTCGGCGAGAAGTTGTGTATTGGTTGATGTTCCACGTGGAACCTTTTTTCCTCGACACTTGGCGTCGTTACCAGCGCCTGCTTCGTCAGCGCAACACGGCGCTTCGGGTGCGTGATCGGAACTACCGTGCGTTTGACCCCGGGCTGATTCAGGTAAGTGCCGTCTTAGCGGATATGTGGCAGAGGGCGGCGCTGGCCTTGGAAGCGCCCTTCGCAGAGGTGGTGGCGCAACAACGTCTTGGGGGGGAGGCCCAACTTGTTCTGCGTCCGGGTTGGCAAGGTGACAGCCTGGCGGCTGCCCTGGAGGCGAATCGGGAAACGGACGAGCGCCTTGGCTACACGCTTGCGGGGCCGCACCGGGCCGATGTGGGTTTTAAGCTTAATGGCCGGCCCATCCAAGAGGTCGCCTCGCATGGTCAGCAAAAGATCCTCATGAGTGCGTGGCGGTTGGCGGTGGTTATGGTGGTCGTGGCGGCCGGGAAGCGACCCGTGCTTTTACTTGATGACTTGGCGGCGGAACTCGACGCCGAGCGACGGGCATCGTTTTTTGGGACCCTCATAGATATCGGTCTACAAACGTTCATAACGGCCATCGACCAGGCGTCGTTCCCCTCCCCCGCCACAGTGTTCCACGTGGAACATGGATGTCTTCGCGGGCCTTAAATCCGAGCTTGTGTTAAGATCGATCGATTCAGTAGGAGTCCGTACGCATGGAAACCCGTCCCTCTTATGACCAGGACAGCATCCAGGTACTCAAAGGTCTGGACGCCGTCCGCAAACGTCCCGGAATGTACATTGGTGATACCGAGGACGGAACGGGCCTTCACCATATGGTCTTCGAGGCCGTCGATAACGCGATTGATGAAGTCCTCGCCGGCTATTGCTCTGAGGTGCGCGTTACCATCCACGCCGATGAATCGGTAAGCGTCGAGGATAACGGTCGCGGGATACCCACGGGTGTGATTGCCTCCGAAGGTCGATCGGCCGCGGAAGTTATTATGACCGTCCTACATGCGGGCGGTAAGTTCGATCAAAACTCCTATAAAGTTTCCGGTGGTCTACACGGTGTGGGTATCTCCGTCGTGAATGCCCTCTCCGAATTTCTGGATCTCACGATCTACCGTGACGGCCTCCAACACACCCAGCGCTACCATATGGGCGAACCTGCAGCGCCGCTCGCGGTCCTGGGGCCCGCGGAGCGCACCGGCACCATTGTTCGTTTCAAGCCCAGTCCGAAAATCTTCTCGGATTGCACTATGCATTACGACCTGCTCGCCAAACGCCTGCGCGAGTTATCCTTCCTGAATTCCGGGGCGCGCATCATCCTCTTCGATGAACGTACCAACAAAGAGGATGTGTTCGAATACCAAGGCGGTATAGCCGCCTTCGTGGTCGACCTCAACCGCAACAAGGATCCTCTCCATCCTCAGGTCATAGCCTTTCAAGCCGAGCGTGACCGGGTATTGGTCGACCTGGCGCTCCAATGGAACGACTCCTACCAGGAAAATGTCTTTTGTTACACGAATAACATCCCCCAAAGGGATGGCGGTACACACTTAGCAGGCTTTCGCGCAGGGCTCACGCGGACCTTGAATCACTATATCGAGGAATCCGGCCTCGCCAAGCGCGCCAAGGTTAGTGTTATAGGGGATGATGCGCGCGAGGGGCTCACGGCGGTCCTTTCCGTCAAGGTCGCCGACCCCAAGTTTTCCTCCCAGACCAAGGACAAGTTGGTTTCCTCGGAGGTTAAAGCGGCGGTTGAGTCCATCGTCAACGACTCCCTGGGCTGTTACCTCCAGGAGAACCCCGCCGTCGCCCGCGCCATAGCCGACAAAGTGGTCGAGGCGGCCCGGGCCCGCGAGGCAGCGCGCAAGGCGCGTGAAATGACACGTCGCAAGGGTGCGCTCGATATCGCGGGCTTACCTGGGAAACTCGCCGACTGCCAGGAGCGCGACCCGGCCTTGTGCGAGCTGTACCTCGTGGAGGGAGATTCCGCCGGCGGTTCGGCCAAACAGGCGCGCGACCGCCGTTTCCAGGCCATCCTGCCTTTGAAGGGTAAAATCCTGAATGTGGAGCGCGCCCGCTTCGACAAAATGCTCTCCTCCGCGGAGGTCGGTACCCTCATCACCGCCCTGGGGACCGGTATAGGCCGCGAGGACTTCAACGCCGACAAGCTGCGTTACCACCGCATCATCATCATGACGGACGCCGATGTGGACGGGTCCCACATCCGCACGCTTTTACTGACCTTCTTCTATCGTCAGATGCCTGAGCTGCTGGCCCGCGGCCATATCTATATTGCGCAGCCCCCTTTGTACAAGGTCAAACACGGCAAGGTCGAACGCTACGTCAAGGATGATGCGGAACTCACCGCCTATCTTGCGGAGAACGCCCTGGACGGCGCGAGCCTCCTTTGTGGTGTGGGAGAGCAGCCCCTCACGGGCGGCGCCTTGGCCGAGATCTTCAACGCCTATATCAAAGGCGACCTCCATTTGCGTAGGCTCGCGCGCCGCTACGACAAGGCCGCGCTGAAGGAACTCATGTATATGCCGGCGCTGACCGCCGAGACCCTAAAGGACGAGGCACAGGCGCTTGCCTTCGCCCGCGCCCTATCGGAGCGTTTAGCCAGCCTGCGCGAAGCCACCATCCGTTACGAGGTGAGTTCCGTCTATAACCCGCAGCTCAACACCCACGAGATTCTGCTCGTGAAGACCGAGCATGGGGGTGTGCGTACCTCGCACTTCGACGGCGCTTTCGTGCAAACCGCGGAATACCGGGGGCTGCGCGCCTTGGGAGAGAAGCTCGCCGGACTCATCAAGGAAGGCGGGCTCGTCGAGCGCCAGGGCCGTTCGCAGCCCGTCACGACCTTCGAGCAGGCCTATGAGTGGCTGCTTGCCGAGGCCCGGCGCGGCCATGGAATCCAGCGTTACAAGGGTCTCGGGGAAATGAACCCCGATCAGCTGTGGGAGACTACCATGGATCCCACGGTCCGCAGGCTCCTCAAGGTGAATGTCGAAGACGGGGTGGCTGCCGACCTGATCTTCACGACACTCATGGGCGATCAGGTCGAACCGCGCCGGGATTTCATCGAGCGAAATGCCCTACAGGTCTCCAATCTCGATATCTAAGCTCCCTGGGTGGACGAAGCCTACCGACCCATAGCCTGCGCCCTCCAGGATCGTTTCGAGCGCGCGGCCATCACCGGCACCGCTCTTACCGTGGTGTGGCGTGATGGTGCCCGGCACATTCAGGACCAGGTGCGCGTCATGGATCTGGAGACGAGCGACGGTGCCGAGTATCTCCACTTCCGGGATAGTCGCGGGGAGCCCCATAGGATCCGTCTCGATTACGTCACTATCTTGGATGACACGCGTGGCGCTTAAGGAACCACTACCCTTCGGTGTTCATGGGGCTTTACGGAAGCGCAGGTCCCGCACCTCGTGGCCCAGTCTTAGCCCCGGACGCTCGAAATAATCCCGCCCGGGACCGCCCGCGGCCATGGTGAGTAAGGACTCGCCATCCCAAAATCCTATATCCAAGACGACATCGCGCGGGCCCTGCGCCAGGCGGAGCCCATTGGTAAACTCGGTAAACGCGATCAGGCGGGAAGCGTTGCTGCGCACATCGATGCCTTTTTGTCGAAGGCCTAGCACGCCAGAACACTAACGAGGTGAGTCATGAATGCAGTCGTGATCAAACACGTGAAGGTCAGCGAGCTGCCCGAGGACTGGCGGACGCGGCTACACGCCGCAGCCAACGCGCGCGTGACCGTGCGCATCGAGGAAGAGGCCGACTCACGCGAGGCCGCTGAAGAGAACGCCGAGAATCCCTTGTTCGGGATGTGGCAAGACCGCGAGGAGACGACCGAGGTAGAAGCTTATGTACGCAAGCTGCGCGCACCCCGCTTCTGATCGCCCGCCCACGATCGTGATCGACTCGGATCCTGATCTGGCCCACGCGCGGCCACGCGGGGACCAAGGCGCGCGGCGCTTAAGGAGCCGCTACCCTTCGGTGTTCACGGCGCCTTACGGAAGCGCAGGTCGCGCACCTCGTGGCCCAGCCTTAGGCCCCGACGCTCGAAGCGCGTGCACGGCCGAGCGCCGCGTTCCTCAGCTTCCAGGGCCAGCACCGGGAACGCCTTCACGGCGTCGAGCGCCGCCTGCGCATAGGGTGCCCAGTCCGTCGCCATGTGGAACAGGCCGCCTGCGCGCAGGACACGCACCACTTCCTTCAAAAACCGCTCTTGCACGAGCCGGCGTTTATGGTGGCGGGTCTTGGGCCAGGGATCCGGGAAAAAGGTCTGGATGGCCGCGATGCGTCCGTCGCCTATCTTTCCTAAGAGCTCGTGCGCATCGGCCTCGATCAGTCGCACGTTCGCAAGCCCCCGCTCCTCTATCCCCCGCATGACCTTGATGACCCCGGTCCGGTAGACCTCAACACCCACATAGTCTCGTCCTGGGTCCCCCGCGGCCATAGTAAGTAAAGACTCGCCATCGCCGAAGCCGATATCCAATACCACATCGCGCGACCCCTCACCGAGGCGCGCCCACTGTGCCTCCGGCAGAGAGAGATGTTCCCATAGGCGCTCATGGACGGCACGTGCCGCCGGCCCCAGGGGTCGTTCGCGGCGCGTGAAGCTGCGAACCTCCCGGCGGCCGGCCAGGTTCATGTCACGAGACCTGCGAGCGGCGACGACGGGTCGGCCGCGGTCCTTCTCGGCATGCGCCCGGCGCGATAGGCCTCGCGGCCCGCCTCGACGCCTTTGCGCATGGCCTTCGCCATCAGTACCGGGTCGCGCGCGGCGGCGATGGCGGTGTTCATGAGCACCCCGTCACAGCCGAGCTCCATGGCCACCGCCGCGTCGGACGCGGTGCCCACGCCGGCGTCGACCAGGATAGGCACCCGGGCGTTTTCCACAATGAGGCGGATATTAAAGGGGTTGCGTATGCCGAGCCCCGAGCCTATCGGCGCGGCGAGCGGCATGACCGCGACACAACCGAGCGCCTCGAGGCGTTTCGCGGCCACCGGATCATCCGTCGTATAGACCATAACCTCGAAGCCCTCGGCCACCAGGATCTCGGCGGCCTTGATCGTCTCGACCATGTCGGGAAACAGGCTGGCCTTGTCGCCTATGACCTCGAGTTTCACGAGCCTGTGATCGTCCAACAGTTCGCGGGCGAGCCTGCAGGTACGGACCGCCTCTTCGGCGGTATAGCATCCGGCGGTGTTGGGCAGGATGGTGAACCGATCCGGGGGCAAGACATCGAGCAGGTTGGGTTCGCCGGGGTTCTGCCCGAGGTTTGTGCGGCGCACCGCCACCGTGACGATCTCGGCGCCACTTGCCACCACTGCCCGCTTGGTCTCGGCCAGGTCTTTGTACTTTCCCGTTCCCACCAAAAGGCGCGAACGAAACGTCCGTTCCCCGAGCCGCCAGCTGTCATCACTCGCCTCTATCATCACCCGCCTCCAATGGCCTGAACGATCTCAATCCGATCCCCGTCGCGCAGCGCCCGGTCGCGATGGTGCGCCCGCGGCACGATCTCCCGGTTGATCTCCACCGCGACACGTTTTCCGGCAAGCCCCATCTCGGCGAGCAGGGTTTCGAGGCTCGCGGCCTCGGGAAGCACACGCTTGTGTCCGTTGACATAAATCTGCATAGGCAATGGTGCAAATCTCCAGATCGCGGTATATTGTATTGCCTTGCCGTACGTTCTGCTATGCGGGTGTAGTTCAATGGTAGAACTTCAGCTTCCCAAGCTGATAGCGAGGGTTCGATTCCCTTCACCCGCTCCAAATCTTTTGGAAATTGACAATGTCCTGGAATATATGGATATTTTTCCTAGATTTTTGCCTGTGTTAGGTATTGTGCAGAAGTATTTTGAGATTCGACGCCCCCATCCGGTCGTGCGATTCGATTTTTCGGCCGTGAAATGCGCGCTGCCGTCCGTTCCAAGAAGATGTCCGCCACTCACCGCCCATACCTGACGCCGCCGAACAGAGGTCGACCGGCTCATCTCGATTCTCGTCGGCCGCTGCCGCAAGTAGCGGCATGCCGATCGACAACGGCGCTTCCCGTATCGTTTCGATGCCCAGGTCCTTGAGACGATTCGCCGACTTCGCGGCCTGTTCTCGGGGATGGTGCCTAAGACTTTCGACAGCCAGCTACCCAACGGCAGGGTGCTCTCCAGGCCCTGGCCGGCGAGCTTGAACATTCGCTCTTCTGCAGGGCCTTTGCCTGCTCGCCGGTCACTGGAAACATGCTGTCCGTCAAGACGCCCCTAGTCGTACCGCGCGCGCTGCTCGTCTCATAGCGGATTTCGATGGATATGCCGCTCGAGGCGACGTGGAAGGTCTCGATGTGGCGGTTCATGCCCCCTCGTTGCCGCAAGAGCGGCGGCGGCCCGCAAGAGCGCGCTGCCGTCTTCGGTGAGCGCTCGACCTGGTGTGCGGCTTCGGCGTAGACCGACAAGGGATGTTTGGCTGTAAGCGACAGATCACGTTCAACCGGCAAGCCCAGCTTGCCGCGCACGGAACGACGCTCTGCAAGGCTGACGCTGCGAAGCTGAAGCTGAGGTCGCAAAGACCGAAGACGATGGCCGGCTCTTCCGGATCGATCTCGGAGAGAAGCCACATACAGCCGGCGTCCGGCGTGAAGAGTTTGCCGAAGGGCGGATAATCACGATTGGATTGTCTGCCATTGGTGAGAAGCAGGTCGTATTGGGCCTGGGTGAAGAGTTTCATTTTCGTCCCCCTCTGCGTTTGCACATTTCTCCGAAGGGAAAGAGGCCGCGGGGCCGGTCGCCAGGGCGCGGCGTCACCCGCAGAGGGAACGGGCTACACGCGAGACGGCGCAGCCGGCGAATGGATCGGGCCGCCCGGCGACGCGCAGCCGTTGCCCGTGGCCATGTGCCAATCCGTCGGCGGCCTTGCTCCCTCGCCATTCTCCTGTGTAGTGAACGACATTGATGGTGCGACCTGGATTTGTGCCATTAACGTTCCCAACA
>JAJYHM010000020.1 GCA_021784755.1 Pseudomonadota bacterium | reverse complement strand
AGCGTTTTTGTTTTCATAATGACCCCCCTTATGTTGAAGTTGTTCAAAAGTTCCGCAATGACATCTTTTTGTTTTTATCCTTCATCTAAGTATTGCCAAAGACCGTTTTGCAGCCATCCCTCAAAAGTGGGGATTTTGGAGGGAGTTTGCTCCCGCACATGTCGTGACAGGGCCTGCGAGAGAGGGCGTGCGTTATGATCGCGGCGCGAGTCAAGGGGCGGCAAGGCGAGACGCGGTGCAGTGGGGCGGGGAATGCCGTGGGGGTCTTTAGCTCCCGCGCGGCGCTTTGCGATTAAGCGCTGCCAAGCGGCGAAGCCGTTCCATCGGGTCGGTGGTGCGTATTATCGCCGGCTGCGCTAGGCGCGTGCGGCTTGGGACAGTCCAAGGATCTTATTGGCCAGCTCACTTCGGCGTCGGATCAGCATCTTGCCGAAGATGTTTTTCAAGTGGTCTTTGACGGTCAGTTCGCTTATGAAAAGTCGTAGGGCGATGTCGCGGTTCGAGAGACCTTGGATCACCAGTCCCGCAACCTCTCTTTCGCGAACGCTAAGGCCAAATACGGTGAGCTTCGCGCTCAGCACATCCCGCGGGTTCTCGGGGTCGAGTATGATGAAGCGCCCCTTGATCTTGCCGCCGACCGGTAGGGTGCGAACGCGATAACGGTCGATCCCATTGTGAAAATGCGCAGCCTCCGGTCGGAATCCCGGGTCTGGTATACGCGTAACCGACCGGCCCCCCAAGGCGTTGCGTGCCATGTCGTTCATGTACCGCGGATGTCCGCGTTCATCGACCAAAATGGCGCCACGGGTCTCGCTAAAGAGCATCTCCTTGCCCAGGAGCTGGCGGCTGTGCAGGAATCGCGCGATCAATGGAAACAGGGCATCGACAAAGGCCTTGTCGCGATTGGTGAAATTGTGCTCGTGCCGCTGACGATGGAGGGCGAGTATGCCGAGGCGGTCGCCCTGAACCTGCAGGGTCCCGCCGAGGACGTAAAAGACAGATGCAAGTGGCATCAAGAAATCGCACGCGAATTCAGTTCGGTCCAGGTCGGGATCAAGGTCGGTGTTGCGCGCCGTCTCGTTGACCCGGTTCTGGAGCCAGCCGCTCATGCTGTAGGGGTCGAGCGGCGCGTAGTGCGTGAGATAGGCAAGCATCGCCTCTTCGCTATTGTCATAGATCTCATAGTTTCCGAAGAGAAGGGCATTCGTGCGGGGATCGATGGGAATGAAAATTGCGCTATAGATGCCGACGAATTTGCGTAACTCGCCACATAGGGCGCGGAACATGGAGCTATGATCCGGCGCGGAATAGATCACATCTATCGTCTGCAGGACCTCGCGATAGTCACGCTCCGACAATAGCCTCACAGTGCCCGACATTGCCTTATTGACCCTAGCCTGTGTGCCGTTACCATCCCTGTGGCAGCGCGGCCCGAAAGACCAAGAAGCGCCTTGGCGCCCCTATACTCTCCCACCGAAAAATGGGAAGGTCAAGTGGGCGTCAAATTCCCGAAGGCGGATCAGTAGCGTGGTCTTAGGGGTGGTTGCCAGCCCCTGGGAGGCCGGCTATCCGACCTGCGGATCGTAACGCGAGACGGCGAGCGGCCGGCCGGCGATAGGACGGAGCAGAAATCCGCGTTCCCGGTCGGCCTGGATGGAGAGAGGCTTTTGCACAAGACGCAAGTTCTTGCCATCCGTCGCTCCTGCGCCACCCGCTCGCTTCAGCCTTTTTGGCCTGATATCGGAAACGGTATCGCCCCCGGGGCCTTGCGCCTTATCGGTTGCGCGGGTTATGCCCGTCAAGATGCCCGCAGGAGCGCAGGTAGGCGGCTCAATTGATGCACGATGACAAAGCGCCCGCCGCCTTTCGCTACCTGTGCATCCCACGTGCGCATCCGCGCGAGATAGCGTGCCGGGTTCATGTTTTCGCCGCGGGATTTTATGACATTGACCGCGAACACCGAGACGCCATTCAGGGGCAGGCGCACATGTCGCACGGCGCCCGGCGGAAGGTCTTGACGCATGTCGGAGACGACAATGATCTCTTTGCGTGCCGCGGGGGTGCCCCGCAGGAAATGCGCCGCCTCGAGGAGCGCGCCGCTGATGTCGGTGTAGGGCGTGCCACGGCGCGTCGCCATGGCCTTCACGAAGGCCGATATGCGGGCCGCTATCGCCCGTTTTTCGGCATCGGCCTGGGCTGGGCGGCGGGATAGGGTCACCGCGGCCACTCGATCCTTGTTCGTGAAACTGAGGCTCGTGACGCGAGCCACCGCGATGGTGTCGCCTGGCTCCAAGGTCCCCAGGAGGTAACGGATGATGCGTGCAGCCTTCGGGACCGCCTGGATATAGGATCCCGAGGTGTCGACTAGTACATAAACGGCGCGACCATGGGGGCCCGCTGCACATCCCGACAGGAACAAGGCCAGAAGCAGGGGCGGCAAGAGGTACTTCATCCGCGCGACTCCGGGTGCGCGAGAGGTTCCGTGCGCTGGCGCTCCAGGGCAGCGTGCCACATCCGCTCGATCGCGAGCGGCAAAAAGATGACGATGTCATAGAGGGTGTTTACGGCAACCCCCAGGTAGCGCACGAGGCGCCCGGCCACATGCAGCGCGAGACTTGCGAGATGCAGCAGACCCACCAGCGCCATCCCCCCCACGGTACGCGCGGAATAGATAAAGGACTCGAGCGGGATCGCGACGAAGGCCAAGGCGAAAGGTAGGATGAAGCCTAGTACCATCTGGCCCGCGGTGGGTATCCATGAATTGATAGACAGGACGCTTATCTGGGCGTGGGCTGTAAGCGACGCCGCAAGGGCCTCATTATCGACCGCAAGCTGTTCGCGCAGGAGCGCAAGCGCTGCCTCTATACCGGCCATGATGAGAAGGAGGCTGAGCGCCGCGACCATGAATCGTCGCCGCATGCGTTCATGCATGTGCGCGATGCGGGGAAAGAGGTGCGTGATGCGCAAAGACTCCATGAAGAAAAGTCCCATGGTCGCCTCGATCAGGATGATCACGAGCGCGGCCACGTCGGCGGTCCGGAAACTTCCGATATAACTCCCCCCGCCCACCATCTCCGACATCGGCAAAGCGATCAGATGGAAATTGATCACAGTTCCGCCGAGCGCGACACAAAGGACGAAGAGCGACACGAATAGCTGTACGAAGGCCGACGACGATAGCGTGCTCTGGATGGTATCTGTTTTCTTGACTATCTGCTCGTATCGGTCCATGTAAGCATCGATAGCGCCAGCGCGCTCTGTGAGGTGTGCGAGGCGCTTATCGACGGATTTGAGCGTGGTATCGACCGAACGCCAGAACGGGAGTGTTTGGGACAGCTTCTTATGGCGTTCCAAGACGGCGTTGCGGTATTCGCCAAGCGCGCGTTCCTGGCCCTTTGCGACTGTGGATTTCAGGCTCTCAATGACCTCTTCCACGACGCGGTCCGGACCTGGTTTCATCTTGAGGAGCGGCGTCACCGCGCGCACCCATTCCGGAGGTACGGGAGGGATTTCGCGCGACTGCTGGTAGTCCTCTTCGATGACAGTGATCTCGTCCAAGAGTTTACGTTGAAGGACGGGGAAACCCTGCAGATCTCGTTTCAGGACGGCGTCCACGCGCTCAAACTCGCGTTCTATACGCTGTCCTACATCTTCCTTCCCTTGGGCCATAAGGACGATCCTATTCCGTTCTCGTAGCTCGGCCGCGGCTTTGCGCAGCGCCTGACTTCCAAGACGAAAGGGGCGGCTCAAGGCGCGAGTCGATAGCGTTACCGCGGCCTCTACGGGGCCACGCGCCAGATAAAGACAGACGAGCATGAGGACGGCGGCACCGCTGGTCATCCACGGATGCAGGTCCCCGTAGTGGGATACGATAGACATGGGGTCTCCCTCGCGCTTAAGAGGCGGGCTCTTGTAATCCCCCTTTATAGATCGTCGAGAGCAGGCTCGACCATAGCGGTCTGACAAAGTCGCCTTCTCGGAAGATGTACGGAATACGGATATTTGAGATACTAGACGAATGTAGTGATATAAAAGTCTGAAATATAATCGTATTACGGGCAGATGGCGCAAATGGACACCTCTCCGTCTTTCCGCAACCGGCAATAGGCTTTCATCGGGCGCGTTATGGCTCGTGAAAGTGCCGTTTCCGGACATCCTTCATCACATGAGTTGCTGCTTTCCAAAAAGACGTGGGCCTCGAAGCGAAGCAAAGGAGCGAGGGTGCTCTAGGCTCAGCGATGGAAGCGGCAGTCATCGGCTGAGCCGTGTCTGCCAACAAGCGCACCCGAGTTGACAAGGGGCCCCAGGAGCATCTGGAGGCGGGTGAATGGGTCGCATGGACCTTGAGGTCGTGAGGAAAAAGGGGGAACCTCGGTTGCCTACCGTGCGCTAAGAAGGGCTGTTTGCCTCGGAAGGGCTGTTTGCCTCGGAAGGGCTGTTTGCCTCGGCCTCTTTGGGTTGGGGGCGCATCCTGGGGTGCGAGCGTGCCTATGTGGCATGGATCCGGGCTCAGGGAAGACCGTAGCCTTGCGTACACTTCGTGTTAAGGATGATAGGCGCCGGTTGCCGGTGACATTATCGTTCTGTCATCGGGAGATTCGGTGCTCCGAGACGAATCGATGCGCACCGTGCAGGGTTACGCCGCAGGGTCCCAGGATCGACTTTATTAGCTCAGCAGACAGGCGCTTTAAAGGAAAAACAGTGCGATGCTCGTTATGGGGAGGTCGCACGAGAATCGAAGGAGGTTATCGTGACGCTTGCGGCCGAAAAAAAGACAGAGCTGAAAATAACGGACAGGAAGAAATCGCCGCTTACGGCGGATGAAATGAGAGACATCAATGATTACTGGGCCGCCGCCAACTATCTCTGTGTGGGCATGTTGTATCTGCGAGATAATCCCCTGTTGCGTGTGCCACTGCAGGCCCAACATATAAAGCGCCGGTTGCTTGGTCACTGGGGGTCCGATCCTGGGCAGAATTTTGTGTGGGTACATCTTAATCGATTGATCCGCAATCGCGACCTCAATGTCGCCTATATCAGTGGCCCGGGGCACGGCGCACCGGCGACTTTGGCAAACGCCTATTTGGAAGAAACGTACACCGATGTGTATCCGGACCGCAGTCTGGACGAGCAGGGCATGACGCGCTTCTTTGGGCTTTTTTCCCATCCGGGCGGCGTGGGCAGCCATTGCACGCCAGAGACGCCGGGATCGATCCATGAAGGCGGCGAGCTCGGCTATAGTCTGTCACACGCCTTTGGCGCTGTCTTTGACAACCCGGATCTGCTAGTGGTCCCCGTGATAGGTGATGGCGAGGCGGAGACCGGCGCTATGGCCACATCGTGGCATAGCAACAAGTTCCTCAATCCGGGACGGGATGGCGCGGTTTTGCCAATATTGCATCTAAATGGTTACAAGATCGCCAACCCCACCATTCTTGCGAGAATCTCCACGGAGGAGCTGCTGGATCTATTCCGCGGTTACGGATACACGCCTTACCTTGTCGAGGGCAGTGATCCTGTAGCCATGCATCAGGTGATGGCACAGACGCTTGATGCCTGCGTAGACACGATTCATGCGGTTCAAGCGCAGGCACGCGCCGGGGGCTCGCCTACGCGACCCCGTTGGCCGATGATTATCTTGCGTACCCCCAAGGGCTGGACTGCGCCTAAGGATCTTGATGGCCACAAAATCGAGGGCTTCTGGCGCGCACACCAAGTGCCCATCCTAGACGTCGCCAATAATCCGCAGCACCTTGCCGTTCTCGAGACGTGGATGAGGAGCTATAAACCCCAAGACCTATTTGATGCGCAAGGGCGGCTGGTGCCGCGGCTGCGAGCGCTAGCACCCCGGGGCACCCGCCGCATTAGCGCTAACCCGCATGCGAATGGTGGTCTTTTACGCATACCCTTGAGCCTTCCCGATGTGCGGAGCTACGCCGTGTCGGTTACTGATCCGGGCCACGTCCAGCTCGAGAGTACCTATGTGCTCGGGCTATTTCTCCGCGACGTGATGCGCGACAATCGCGGGCGGTTTCGGGTCTTCAGTCCAGACGAGAACGCCTCGAATCGTCTGCAGGCCATTTATGAGGTCTCGAAGAAGGTGTGGATGGCTGATACGCTCCCCGAAGACTCCGATGGCGGCGAGTTGTCGCCCGATGGGTATGTGATGGAGATGCTAAGCGAGCACACGCTGGAGGGCTGGCTCGAAGGCTATTTGCTCACCGGGCGCCACGGTTTTTTCAGCACCTACGAAGCTTTCGCTCATATCATCGATTCTATGGTCAACCAGCATGCCAAGTGGCTAGAAAAGTGCAAGACCGAGGTACACTGGCGGGCGCCCGTGTCATCTCTCAATATCCTTCTCAGTTCAACGGTATGGCGCCAGGATCACAATGGCTTTACACACCAGGATCCAGGCTTTCTCGATGTTATTACCAATAAACAGGCGATCGTAACGCGCATCTATCTGCCGCCCGACGCCAACTGCCTTCTGCATGTGGTGCGCGAGTGCCTGGAGAGCACGGATTACGTCAACGTTATCGTCGCCGATAAGGAGCCTCACCTGCAGTTCCTCGATATAGACACAGCGGCTCTTCATTGTGCCAAGGGCATTGGCATATGGCCGTGGGCATCGACTGACGCCGGGGGAGACCCGGATGTGGTGATCGCAAGCGCTGGGGACGTCGTTACTGCCGAAGCGCTGGGCGCCACGGCGATTCTCCGCGGGGCGTTTCCAGATCTGCGCATTCGCTTTGTTAACGTGGTGGACCTCTTTAAACTGCAACCCAGCACCGAGCATGAGCATGGCCTATCCGACCGGGATTTCGATAGCCTGTTTACACGCGACAAGCCGGTGATATTCAATTTTCACGGTTATCCGCAACTGATTCACAAGCTCACCTACCGGCGAATCAATGAGGCCAACATTCACGTTCGCGGCTATAAGGAGAAAGGTAGTATCAACACGCCTATGCAACTTGCGATCAATAACCAAGTGGACAGGTTCAACCTTGTTATCGATGTGATCGATCGCGTGCCGCGGCTTATAGCGGCGGGCGCACACGTGAAGGAGCGCATGAAAGATCAGATTCTCGAACACCTCCAATACGCGATGGACGAAGGTATAGATAGAGCCGAGACCGCGAACTGGACATGGCCGTTCTAGGGAGTCACGACGATTGCGTTTAAAGATCTCGCAGAAGCTGGTGGCTGTGGCGGGCGATCATGAGGTCTTCATGCGTGGAGATGACGCCTACTGTGACTGGGCTGCCGGGCGCAGAGATGGTGCGCGCGTTGCGGATATTGGCGTCGGTATCAAGGAGTACGCCAAGATGCGTCAGCCCTTCTACAATGGCGGCACGCACTGGTGCCGCATGTTCGCCGATACCACCAGTAAAGATCAGGGTATCGACGCCGTTCATAGCTGCCGTCAGGGCGCCAATTGTCTTACGTGCCTGATAGCAGAACATGTCGACCGCCTGGCTGGCGTAGGGATTTGTGGGGCGCTTTTGGAGCAGGGTCTGCATGTCGGCAATGCCGTCGGATACGCCGCATAAACCTGCGTGGTGATTGATAAGGTCCTCGATGGTCTTGGGCGTGTGGCCCATATGGGCAAGGAGATAGAGCAGGACGCCAGGATCGAGGTCGCCGCTGCGGGTGCCCATCATGAACCCACCGGCGGGCGTCAGCCCCATTGTTGTGTCGACGGGCCTCCCGTCGACCACGGCCGCCATGCTCGCACCGTTGCCCAGGTGAGCGATGATGACTCGTCCCTTTTGGGTGGAGGGCGGCAAGACGCTCATGATGTATTCATAGGACAAGCCATGGAAACCGTATTTGCGCACGCCTTCGTTCCATAGGCGGCGCGGTAGCGCAAGCCGCGCGGCAACCTCCGGAAGAGCCGCATGGAAGGCCGTATCCAGACAAGCGATTTGGGGCAGCTGCGGGTAGTGGTGGCCGACGGCCTTTATGGCATCGATGGCGGCCGGGATGTGCAGTGGCGCAAACGGAATGGCCCCGCGCAGATCATGCAGAAACTGTGGATCAATACGCGCATGTCGAAGGTGAAGGGGCCCTCCGGAGACTAGCCGGTGACCGACCGCCAGCGGTGTTTCGATCCCATACGAAGCGAACAGATCGAACATGGCGCCGATAGCGGCGTGGTGATCTAGGGTCCCGTCAGTCTGTGTGCGTACGGTCTCCTGGCCCATCTGGAAGCAAACATGACACTCCGGCTCACCGAGGTGCTCCACTGCGCCGCGAGCAAGCACTTCTTCCCTTGGATTCTCCATGACATAGAGCGCAAACTTCAGAGACGAGGATCCGCTGTTGATGCAGAGGATCAAAGCCGGTGTGGGCATAGCTATGGCTCCCGTCTAAGTGCGTGCCGAGGCGCCCGAAGGGCAGAAAGCTCCCTTTGCTGGCCTCGGCCTGCGGATATTCTTGCAGTATAGTGCGTCTCGGGACGGACGGCATCTGATGGTAGGGGTGCAGCGCACGCGCATATCGGGGTTTCCAACGATTGCCGGCCTCCAGCAATCTTGGATTTATGGTCGTGGAAAGTATCGTACCGAGGGCGCTTGTCGGCAGGCGCGAGACCTGTTGTGAAGCGCCCGAAGTCTGCGAAGCGGGCTGAGGGGTGTTGTTTCCGCCCCCACAGGCCCGCTACCGGACTGAACGGCCTGAAAGTGTTCGCGCACACTTTGCGATTACAGCCCTCCGTTGAGGGCGCGCCATGGGCGGCCGGGCCTTGAACCTGGCGCTTTCAAGGCCGCATCCGCTCGGGATCAGAGTCACGACATGATTCGCAGTTCGCGTCTGGTGGGCGACACCGAGGCGCTCCACTCCCAGTACGGCACACACTTGGCTATCGAAGTCCGCGTAGGTATGGGTTGCGACCCATATAGTAAAATACTGGTGTGGCGGATCAATGATGGCGATAAGGCCAGTCTGCACCCACCCTTCGATAACCTGCGACTTGGCTGCCACCAGACGGTGCAGTTCGGTACGCGGATAATCCCCAAGGTGCGGAGCGCCGCGCAGGATCTCGTGGGCGAATACGCGTGAAGCCTGAGGGTGCGTCGCTGCAAACGCCATCTTGGCGCGTATGTAGTGTTCAAGCGCGAATGCCGGAGTCACATCAGTGCGAATGATGTCGGTCCCCGAGAGCCAAAAAGACAATATCCGGTCGAGCACCGCGCGATCGAGCGCCTCCTTGGTCCTGAAGTAGTAGTGAAGGTTGGTCTTTGGAATGCCGGCGCGCGCCGCTATTGTTTCCATGCGCGCATCGGCGAACCCGGCCCGCGCGACATGAGCCATCTCCTGCGGATATATAGCGTTGTGTACATGCGCAGAGCAGGATACGTGCCAAGTCCACGGTATCGCTGCGAACATCCTCCGAATTATGAGAGAAACATAATATCGTAAAAGGCCGCAGGTAGTTTCTGTGCGCCTCTCGCGCTGTCTCATCCGCCGACAAAATCCTACGGGCGTGCCGGATTACGGGCCAAGTCCTGCTTCCAGTAGCGTATTATGGCGCATGCGCTCCCGGCACACGGAGTCGATTCACCGGGCCGTCGGTACTCAAATAGAT
>JAJYHM010000060.1 GCA_021784755.1 Pseudomonadota bacterium | reverse complement strand
CTTGCGCCGCGCGCGCCCTGCGCGAACGGGCCTGCGCTAACAAAAAAGAAGACGGCAGTCCGCGGTGCATCGTGGCCACTGCCCTTATCTTTGTCTTTGTGCACAAAAATGGCGCCATGATTATACGAGCGCGCACATAAGTGCCGCCCCTAATCTTAAAAACTGAGATCGGCCTACCTACGCGTAACGCCTCCATCGGTTTCGAAAGCACCCAGGCTTGCGATGCTATGATGAAGAAAGACTGTTACGCGATCTTTTCAGAGATATCGACCGATATGGCCGGCTCAAGCGCGGGGCGCCCAAAATAGAACCCCTGCCCCCAATCGATGCCATGGTCGCGCGCGATGTTGGCGAGCTCCTCGTCCTCTATGCCCTCGGCTATGGTGAGGATGTTGAGGTCTTGGGCTATGGCTTTTATGCCTTTCAGGATGGAACGTGCGCGCTCGCTCGCGCGTGCCGTCTTCAAGAGCGCCATCTCGACCTTCAGGAAGGACACCGGGAGCGAGGTGAGGTACAGGAACGAGGAATAACCACTGCCGAAGTCGTCGATAGCCAGTCGCACGCCGATATCGAGCAGCGGTTGCAAGGCGTGCAGGGCGGCCGCCGGATCGCGCAGCAGTTCGCGCTCGGTGATCTCGACTACCAGCGGATTGCGGCTTCCGGTGAGATCCCCCAGGATATCGCATCCGGTAAAAGTGAAGGCGATCTGCTGAAGCAGGTCTCGTTCCTGCAGGAGTGCGGCCGAGACATTGATGAATCGCAGGCGCCTATCCCCTCGGCGGGCCTGCTCGCGGCACCGGTCCAGCGTCTGCTCTATGAGGCGCTCGTCGATCCGGCTCGCGAGCCTGAGATCGGTGGCGGCATTCATGAACGCATCGGCGCCCAGGATCTCACCCCCAGGCAGAACGATACGCGCCAAACCCTCTTCGGCCACCGGGCGACCGGTGCGTAAATCGATAATCGGTTGGTAAGCGGGGTGAACACGATGCTCGCCCAGGGCTGATTCCACCTCGGCGCCAAGGCGGCAGAGCCCGTTCTTATTGTGTTGGGCGGCGACCACCGCCCCCCGCCCGCCGCTCTTGGCCTCCTGGAGGGCCGAGGTCGCCTGACTGATGGCGTCCCGCAAGTTATGTGCGCTCTCCGGAAAGGCCGCAAGCCCCGCGCTCATAGTCGTGCGCAGCGTCCCGGTGCCGACATCGAAGCGGCGTCCAGCCACGGATTCCACGACCTCGTGCGCCAAGGAGAGGGCCTCGTCGCAAGTCATTCCGGGTATGAACGCCAGGAATTCATCGCTTCCGAATCGCGCTAAACGGGCGTTTTCCGGTAAGGCTGTGGCGAGCTGCCGTTTAACACAGATCAGAAGGTCGTCGCAGGCCTCGGGTCCATGCCGATCATTCAGTATCCGAAAGCCATCGATGTCAAAGAGGATGAGGTTGTAGGGGCGTTCATTGTGGGCAGCCACGATGCGCTCCAGCGTTCGCAGGAAGGTCGCGCGTGGGGCCTGGAGCATCCGCGGGGGTTCGGCGCTTGCCGCCGATTTGCGGCGCCTCGTTGCGCGCCACTGCCCTATGGCGATCGCCGCGCCCATGAGGACCACGCCCCCCTGAATTGCGGCTGCGCGCCAGAACCCGATCTTGGCGCCGAACCATCCCACGAGAAAAGGACTCAAGAACGTGCCGGGGCCCTGGGTCCCCGATAGGCCCATCCCTAGGCGCGCAAGCAGCGCAAACCCCATCCCCGCGAGCACACACGCCGTCCCGAAACGCGCCGGAGTCATGGCGTGAAGGGCCTTGGCCGGCAACTGCGCATGCCCCGCCACGTCGGCGCCGCCCCGCTCTGCCCGTTTCCCGCTCTGTGTCATGCCGTTGCCTCCTGGACCCGCGGTGCCCAGTTTCTTCACCGGGTCACAAATTGGGCCGTGAAAATACCCCTTAGGGCTGCAAAAAATGCGCCAAAGCCTCGCGCAGCTGCCGTGCGCCGAACACGGCAATATCCCCCTCGGAGCGCCGTTTGGGAACGTTCGCAGCGGGCACAATGGCGCGCTTGAAGCCGAGTTTTGCGGCCTCGCGCAGCCGCTCCTGGCCGCGTGGCACCGGCCGCATCTCGCCGGCCAGCCCCACCTCCCCAAACACCACGAGATCGCGCGGCACGGGGCAATCCAAGAGACTCGAGGTGCAAGCCAGCAAGACCGCGAGATCGGACGCGGTCTCTGTCACCCGCACGCCCCCCGCTACGTTGACGAAGACATCGTGACGCGATGTGGCATGCCCGCCGTGGCGATGCAAAAGCGCGAGCAACATGCCCAGCCGCTGGCTGTCCAAGCCGAGCGCGACCCGCCGCGGATTTGCGCCGGGGCTTTCATCGATCAAGGCCTGAACCTCGACGAGCAGGGGCCGGGTGCCCTCCTGCGTCACTAATATGACGCTCCCGGGGGCATTGCGGGCATCCTGTCGCAGAAACAGGGCCGAAGGATTGGTCACTTCGCGCAGCCCCCCTTCCGTCATGACAAACACGCCGATCTCGTTCACCGCCCCGAAGCGATTCTTGATGGCGCGGATCAGGCGGTAGCGGCTTCCGCTGTCGCCCTCGAAGTAGAGGACGGCATCGACCATATGCTCGAGCACGCGGGGGCCGGCGAGCTGCCCTTCCTTGGTCACATGCCCAACCAGAAAAAGCGCGGTATCGGTCTCCTTGGCGAAGCGCACCAGGGTGGCGGCGGCCTCTCGGACTTGGGCCACGCTGCCGGGCGCCTGGGAGAGCTGCGGAAGAAACACCGTCTGGATCGAATCGATAACAAGCGCCCGCGGGTTCTCGAGACGGGCCTGGGCTATGATCGCGTCCACATTAGTCTCGGCTAAGAGCTTCATGCGCTGGGTCTTCAGGCCCAGCCGCCGCGCGCGGAGCGCTACTTGCGCGGCCGACTCCTCGCCGGTCACATAAAGGGCGCTCAGGTCTGTGCTCATGGACGCCAGGGTCTGGATCAGGATGGTGGATTTGCCGATACCGGGATCCCCGCCCAAGAGCACCACAGACCCGGGCACGACCCCTCCCCCGAGGACGCGATCGAGTTCGCTCAAGCCCGTCGACCACCGCTCCACGGTCTCGCATCGCACCTCCGAGAGTGGCACTGCGCGCTTGGTGATCGCACCCGGGGGCGGGGGGTTGGCGCCCCCCACTTCAACCAGCGTGTTCCAGGCCGCGCAGGAATCGCAACGCCCGGCCCACTGGGCGGCGCGGGCGCCGCATTCGCGGCATTGGTAATAACTGCGCGCCTTCACGGGCACTCGCGACGCGGAAGTCGTTGCGTCAGTCCACAGAGCAGTCTGTAGGGGATCGTGCCCGCCGCCTGCGCAACCTCTTCGACCGGCAGACCCTCTCCCCACAAAATCACCTCGTCACCGACCTGCGCGTCCGCCACACCGCGCAAATCCACCGTCAACATGTCCATGGAGACGCGACCGATGACAGGCGCCCGCAGGCCGCGCACGAGGACTGATACCGCACCCCGGAATTCGCGGGGATAACCATCGCCGTACCCGACCCCCACGACCCCCACCAGCATGTCCTCACGGCAACGATAATCCCCCCCGTAACCGATCGCGTCGCCTTCCTTGCGGCGGCGCACACTGATCAGGCGGCTGCGTAGCGTCATGACAGGCTTCAAGGCCACAGGAGGCTGAGGTCCGGTCCGGCCCAGGGGCGAGGCCCCATAAAGCATAAGCCCGGGCCGCACCCAGTCGGCATGTGCAGCGGGCCAGCCCATGATGCCGGCCGAATTGGCGAGGCTGCGCCGAAAGCCCGGAAGCGACAGGCCCCCCAGAGCCTCGATCTGGAGCGCGGTGACGGGCGAGGCGAAATCCTCCGCGCAGGCCAGATGCGACAAGAGCCCCAGACGACCGATGAAGGGCAAAGTCGCGAGGTCTGCGGCCACGGCGGGGACCTCGGCAGGCCCGAAACCCAGACGATGCATGCCGGTGTCGACCTTGATCCAGGCGTCGCAGCGGTTTTCGCTTCGCACGCGCCTCAAGGCCTCGAGCTGATGATGATCGTGAATGACGGGCGTGAACCCTTCGCGCAGAATGATGGGGATCTCGGCGGCTTCGAAGAAGCCTTCGAGGAGGCAGATCTCCTGCTGAATCCCGGCTGCGCGTAACTCCAGGCCCTCCTCCAGGCTCGCTACGCCGAAGGCGTCCGCGCCCGTCAGACTCTTCGCCACCCACACCAAGCCGTGGCCATAACCGTTGGCTTTGACGATGGCCATGACGCGCGCGCCGGTGAGTTCCCGGACCTGAGCGAGGTTATGGCGCAGCGCTGGCGCGTCGAGCGAGGCGTACGCAGGCCTCATGCATAGGGTCCTTCGTAGCCGTGCACATCCGCGTGGTTTTCGAAGCGCGTGTATTCCCCAAGATACGTAAGCCGGGCCTTCCCGATCGGCCCGTTACGCTGCTTGCCAATGATGATCTCCGCCGTGCCCTTGTCCTCGCTTTCCTCGTTATAGACCTCGTCGCGATAGATGAAGAAGATCACATCCGCGTCTTGCTCGATGGCCCCGGATTCGCGCAGGTCAGACATCACCGGACGCTTGTTGGGTCGCTGCTCGAGCGACCGGTTCAACTGCGAGAGCGCTATAAGTGGAACATTAAGTTCCTTAGCTAAGCTCTTGAGAGCACGTGTAATACCGGATATTTCCGTGGCCCGGTTCTCGGTACTTTCCGGGCCCTGCATGAGCTGTAGATAGTCGACGACGATGAGACCCAGCCCATGTTCGCGCATGAGCCGCCGACTGCGCGCACGCAGTTCCAGGGGGGTAAGCGCGGGGGTATCGTCGATATAGACCGGGGCCTCTGCCAACATGCCGACTGCCGAAGTGAGCCGCGGCCAGTCCTCATCCTCGAGCTTGCCGGTGCGAAGCCTGTGGGCATTGATGCGCCCGAGGGATGACATGAGACGCATGGCGAGTTGCTCGCCCGGCATCTCGAGACTGAAGATCGCAACTGGCAGCTTCAGCCCCACGGCTGCGTTCTCGGCGATGTTCAGGGCAAATGCGGTCTTGCCCATGGACGGCCGCCCCGCCACGATCACGAGATCCCCAGGTTGCAGACCTGAGGTCATATTGTCGAGGTCGGCGAAACCCGTGGCCACACCCGTGATGGTGGTGTTGGAGCGAAACAGGGTATCGATACGATCGACCGCTGCGGTCAAAAGCGACTTCAGGGGCCTAAAGCCTCCGCGTCGGGTACCGCTTTCGGTGATGGCGAATACGCCGCGCTCGGCGTAGTCCAGGAGTTCGACCGCGCTGCGTCCTTCCGGCTGATAGGCCTTCTCACCGATGTCGTTTACGACTTCGATCAGGCGCCGGACCAGGGCGCGCTCGCGGACGATGTCAGCATAGGCCTGGATATTGTTGGCGCTCGGGGTGTTCTCCGCGAGCGACCCGAGATACCCGAGACCACCGATGGCCTCCAAGGCCTCGGTCCCAAGACGTTCGCTCACCGTGACGATATCGACCGGCCGCCCCTCCGCATTCAGTGCTGCCACCACCGCGAAGATTACTTGATGCTCGCGGCGGTAGAAGTCGATTTCGGAAAGGCGGTCGGCGATACGGTCCCAGGCGCGCGCATCCAAGAGCAGGCCGCCCAGTACCGCCTGTTCGGCCTCCACGGATTGCGGCGCAACGCGCATATGCGCACCCAAGTTCCCGCGGGCGCGCGCCATGCCTGCGGCAGTCTTATCGGTCATGGAGCGACCTTTGCGCGCGCGTAGGAGGCGCCCTTAGGATTCAGCGACGATCGAAACGATGATGGTTGCCGTAACCTCAGCGTGCAGGCTCACATGAAGCTCGTGATCACCCACGGACTTCAAGGGGCCATCGGGCAACTCGATCTCGGCCTTGGCCACTTCGAAGCCGGAGGCCACCAGGGCGTCGGCAATGTCGGTGGTCCCGACCGAACCGAAAATCCGGCCCTCTTCGCCTGCCTTGCGCGCCAGCTGCACGGTCGCACCGTTCAGGCGCTCGCCGCGTGCGCGGGCGGCCGCGAGGTGCTCCTGCTGGCGCCGCTCGCGCTCGGCGCGTTCGGCCTCGAAGCGTGCCTTGTTTTCGGGGGTTGCACGGACCGCCTTACCGGTCGGGATCAAGAAGTTGCGGCCAAAGCCTGGTTTTACCGTCACTTGGTCGCCCAGGTCGCCCAGGTTACGGACTTTCTCAAGGAGAATGATCTGCATGGGGCGATCCCTTAGTTATGTGCGTCGCTGTAGGGCAAGAGCGCCAGGTGTCGGGCGAGCTTGACGGCACGCGCCAGCTGACGCTGGTAGCGGGCCTTGGTGCCGGTGTTGCGGCTCGGAATGATCTTACCGGTCTCGGTAATGTAGGCCTTCAGCGTGGCAAGATCTTTGTAATCGATCTCGACTGTGCCTTCGGCGGTAAATCGGCAGAACTTCTTACGGCGAAAAAAGCGCGACATGATCCTCTCCTCTTATGCCGAGGCCTCGGCGGCATCCCGCTCGAGTCCGTCTTCGTCGGCGCGCACGCGCACAGGCTTGGCCGCGGCGTCCTGGTTTTCCTTGGCCAGCGGCGACGGCGCGGTCACTGCCTCATCGCGCGCCAGCGTCAGCGTGCGGATTACGGCGTCGTTGAACTTGAACGAGGTCTCGAGCTCCTGGAGCACGGCGGGCGCGCACTCGATGTTCATGAGCACGTAGTGGGCCTTGTGGACTTTGTTGATGGGATAGGCGAGCTGCCGGCGGCCCCAGTCCTCAAGTCGGTGGATGCGGCCGTCCCCGCCTTCTATGAGCGAGCGGTAGCGCTCGATCATGGCGGGCACTTGCTCGCTCTGGTCCGGATGGACCAGAAATACGATTTCGTAATGACGCATGAAAGGCCCCTTATGGCTGTAAAGCCTGTGACCCGTTGTCACAGGCAAGGTGCGGGCGCCATTCTAGAGATTTATGGGGGTCAACGCAATTTCCGGTTAGCCTGGCGCGTTGATCGAGCGTGCGCGCACGCTTTCATAGAGGCAGAGGCTGGTCGCCACCGACACGTTCAGGCTTTCCGCCTGCCCGCACATGGGGATACGGACCAGGAGGTCGCAGGCTTCGCGCGTGAGCCGCCGCAAACCTGATCCCTCTCCACCCAGGACCCAGGCCGTCGGGGCCGGCAGCACGCATGTGTGCAGCGACTGGTCCGCGTCGGCGGTGGCACCGATCAACCAGAACCCCGCCTCTTTCAGGGCGCGCAGGGCGCGTGACAGGTTCGCTACCTCATAAAGAGGTACGCGTTCCGCCGCGCCGCAGGCGGCGCGTGACGCCACCGCCGACAAGGGGGCGCGGGCATGCCGCGGAACGATGACGAGATCGACCCCAGCCGCCTCGGCGCTACGCAGACAGGCGCCAAGGTTGTGCGGATCCTGAACGCCGTCCAAAACCAACACCAGAGGCCGCTCCAGGCCCTGGAGGTGAGCCGCCAGGTCTTCTTCCCGCGGGCGCTCCACGGGGCGCCGCCGGGCCAGCACGCCTTGGTGCGCAAGGCCCGGCGCCAGCCGGTCGAGGGCTACCCGCGGCGCGCGGCGCACCACCACATGGGCACTACGCGCAAGGGTTAAGATGTCGTGCACGCGGTCGTCCGCACGCTCCTTCGCGACCCACACACAGTCTATGGTCTCGGGATGGGTCTTCAGGGCTGCCGACACGGCATGCGGCCCGGCGATCAGATCCTCGGGGATGGCGTCATCCACGACGCGACCTGCGGCGCCGTTTGCTGCGCGTAGGCCCCTTGGGTTGGGGCTTCTCGCCTGTGGCCACAGCGGTAGCTACGAGCTCGAAATCAATCTTCCCTTCATCCACGTCGACGCGCAGGAGGCGGACCCGCACCGGGTCCCCGAGCCGATAATGCTGCCCGGTCCGTTCGCCAACCATACGGTGATGGGCCGGATCGAAGTGGTAGTAATCGTGACCGAGCGACGAGACGTGCACGAGACCATCGACATAAATGTCGGCCAGTTCGACAAACAAACCGAAGGCCATGACGCCGCTTACGATCGCATCAAACTCCTGTCCGACCTTGTCGGCCATATACTCGGTCTTCAGGGAGCGGATCACGTCGCGCGTGGCATCGTCCGCCCGCCGTTCGGTGAACGAGCAATGCTCGCCTGCGGCCTTCATGGATCCTTCGGGACGCGACACAGGCCCTTTCCCAAGCGCACCCTTGATGGCCCTATGGACGATCAGATCCGGGTAGCGCCGTATGGGTGACGTAAAGTGCGTGTAGTGTTCGTAGCCCAAGGCGAAGTGGCCGATGTCGTCGGGGCCGTACACGGCCTGGCTCAGGCTTCGCAAAAGGAGCGTCTGTAACAACCGACCTTCGGGTCCTGGCGGCGCCTTCGCGAGCAAGGCGGCGTAATCCTTGGCACTCGGCTTGTCTCCGCCCTTCAACTCGAGTCCCATCTCGAACAGCATGACCCGCAGGTCCTTCAATTTCTGCGCCGAGGGCCCTGCATGCACCCGAAAGAGTGCTGGCGCCTCCCGATCAATCAAGAATTGCGCCGCGCAGACATTGGCGGCAAGCATGCATTCCTCGATGAGCTTATGGGCGTCATTACGAACGAGCGGTTCTATGCGCTCGATCTTGCGATTGGCATCGAAGACGATGCGTGTTTCAGGGAGCTCGAAATCGACCGATCCGCGCTTCGCGCGTGCGGCATGCAATACTTCATAAAGCCGGTGTAGGGCCTTGATGGCCGGCACGAGCGGTGCCCGTCGCGCGGTGGCCTCTTCATCGCCGGCGATGATCGCGGCCACTTCTGTGTAGGTGAGACGGGCGCGGGAGCGCATGACCGCCTCGAAGAAGCGGTAGCTCTTGAAGGCCCCGCCCTTGTCCATCTCGATCTCGCAAGCCATACACAGCCGGTCGACGTCCGGGTTCAAGGAACAAAGGCCGTTCGACAGCACCTCCGGAAGCATGGGGATCACGGCCTTGGGGAAATAGACGGAGTTCCCGCGCGCCTGGGCCTCCTCATCGAGCTTGGTGCCCGGTTGCACGTAATAGGAGACATCCGCGATCGCCACCACCAGCCGCCACCCGCCACGGGTCTTTTCGCAGTACACGGCGTCATCGAAATCGCGCGCATCCTCGCCATCTATGGTGACGAGCGGAATATCCCGCAAATCCTCGCGGCGCGCCGCCTCCTGGGCATCTATCGTCGGAGCAAGCCCCGCCACTTCGTTTTGGACCGCCTGCGAAAACTCATGCGGGAGGTCGTATTTGCGTAAGGCGATCGCGATCTCCATACCGGGGGCCGCTCGATCGCCGAGCACCTCGACGACACGCCCCATGGGCGGGGTCTTGGCGGTCGGCTGCTCAAGGATCTCGCAGACTACGATTTGACCCGCTTCGGCGGCCACCGAGTCCGCATCCTCGGCGATCATGATATCCCGCCCAATCCGCCGGTCGTCGGCGTTCACGAACGCTACGCCACGCTCCTTGCAGTAGCGGCCGACGACCTGGCGTTGGCCACGCTCGAGGACCTCCACAATGAGGCATTCCCCACGGCCACGAGCATCGAGGCTCGCGACATGCACTACCACGTGGTCGCCATGCAGGACTTTGCGCATCTCGCGAGCTGGAATGAAGAGGTCGTCATTACCGTCCTCGCGGGCGAGAAACCCGAATCCGTCGGGATGGCCGATGACGCGTCCCTTGATCAAGTCCATGCGCTGCACGAGTCCGTAGCGCCCGCGGCGATTCTTGAGAAGTTGGCCATCGCGCTCCATGGCGCGCAGCCGCCGGCCGAATGATTCCACGTCGCGCTCGCCGCTCACGCCCATGTCTTCGAGGAGTTGGCGCAGCGGCACGGGCTCGTCCTGCGAAGCAAGATAGGCCATAACCGCTTCGCGGCTTGGTACTGGAAACTCGTAGGTTTGGGCCTCGCGCTCGGCCATGGGATCGCGGAAAGATGGTGGGTCGTTTTGCGTTGACATCGTGTCCTGTTCTCGGTAGAGTCGCCGGCCTTAAAGGCATGCCGGGCCGGGGTGGCGGAATTGGTAGACGCGCTAGCTTCAGGTGCTAGTGGGGGTAACCCCGTGGAGGTTCAAGTCCTCTCCTCGGTACCAAGTCCGGTGTGCTTTTAGATCAGTTATTCCTGAAACGGATCGCGGACGATAATTGTCTCCTCGCGGTCCGCGCCGGTCGATATGATCTCGATGGGCGTTCCTGTAAGTTCACAGAGCCTCTCCAGATAGCGCCGGGCACCCGTTGGAAGCTGTTCCAGATGCCGCGCCCCGACCGTTGATTCCTTCCAGCCAGGCATTTCCTCATAGATTGGCCGACACCGCGCCAACGCCTCGGCCGTCGCCGGAGGCGTTGCCCGCTGCTCGCCATCGAGATCGTAGGCCACACAGATCTTCACGGTGTCGAAGCCGTCCAGGACGTCGAGTTTGGTGATGCAAAGCCCCGAAAATCCGTTAATTTGACGCGCCCGGCGCACCGCCACCGCGTCGAACCACCCGCAGCGACGCTTACGCCCCGTGGTCGCCCCGAACTCCTGGCCGCGCTCGCCCAGGCGCTCGCCTGTGGCATCGAAGAGTTCGGTCGGAAAAGGCCCCGCTCCCACGCGGGTCGCATAGGCCTTGGTGATGCCGAGCACGTAATGGAGCGCCCGGGGACCAACACCGGTTCCGGTGGCCGCTGCCCCGGCGCTGGTGTTCGAAGACGTCACGAACGGGTAGGTCCCGTGGTCGATATCAAGGAAAGTGCCCTGTGCACCCTCGAAAAGCAGCGATTCGCCACGTGCTTGATGGCGGTCTAGCGCCTCCGGAACGTCGCAGCAGACCTTCGCGAGCCTGTCGCGATAGCTCATGACCTCGGCGAGCGTATCCTCGTAGCTGACCGTGGGGGCCCGGAAGAAGTGCTCGAGCATGAAGTTATGGTACTCCATGACGTCTTTCAGCTTGGCCTTGAACGACACCTCATCGAAGATGTCGCCGAGTCTGAGACCCCGCCGCGAAACCTTGTCTTCGTAGGCCGGCCCTATACCGCGTCCCGTCGTTCCGATCGCAGCCGCGCCGCGGGCGCGCTCACGGGCGACGTCGAGCGCGATGTGGTGCGGCAGAATGAGCGGGCAGGCGTCGCTGATCTTCAGTCGGTCAACCACCGGCACGCCGGCCTTCTCCAAGGCCTCGATCTCCTCGAACAGAGGGGCTATGGCCAGGACTACGCCATTGCCAATATAGCACGTGACATCGGGTCTTAAGATTCCAGACGGGATCAGATGCAAGATCGTCTTGCGTCCAGATATGACCAGGGTGTGGCCGGCATTGTGACCTCCCTGGAAGCGCACGACAGCAGCAGCGCGGTCGGTCAGGAGGTCAACGATTTTGCCCTTCCCCTCATCTCCCCACTGGGTCCCGATGACTACGATATTCTTTGCCATAATCCTCTCAACGCCTCACGACGACCGTCCACCGGCCATCTTGTAGTACGAGCTCGCGGTCGCAGCCCATGTCCCGTCCGTGTTCCGCCCCATCACTTAAAGCCTCGACCACCCGCGCCCCGCTCGCGCGCAACCCGCGCACCGCATCGCGCAACCCCTCATCGTCGCGGCACGGCGCGAGGATGGCGCCCGGGGGGCGCGCCGTCTCGTCTCTGAGCTTCAGAAGGAGCCGCAAATCCGCGCTGAATCCGACTGCCGGACGGGAGCGGCCGAAGGCTCGTCCGATCTCGTCGTAGCGTCCGCCCTGCGCGATCGCCTGCCCGTAACCTGCCACGAAAGCAGAGAACACGACGCCCGTATGATAGCCGTAGCCGCTCAGCTCGGCGAGGTCGAAGTGCCACTCGAGACCTAGGTGTGCCCGGTCGACCGCGTGCCAAACGGCCTTGAGGTCGGCAAGCGCAGCGTTCACATCGGGGTTCGCATCCGCCAGGGCGGCCTCCGCCGCCTCAAACTCCGCGGCCCCGCCATGCAGATCGATCAAGGCCTTCAAGTGGCACTCAAGCCGTGCCGGCAGATTCAGGCCCGCGAGGATAATATCCACCTCTGCGCGGGCGCGCCGGCCTAGCGCATCGTGTAATTCCTGCTCGGCGCTTGCGTCCATCCGCGCCTCACGCGCCAAGGCACGATACACACCTACGTGCCCAATATCCACATGGAGCTTGGAAAAACCTGCCGTTTCAAGAAGCGCCAACATAAGCCGAAGGACTTCCGTATCGGCCTGCGGCCCTGATTGTCCGAAGAGTTCCGCACCAATCTGCCAGGGTTCGCGGGCCCCCCCGAACTCATCGGGCCGCGTACGCACGACAGGCCCGACATAGCAAAGCCGGACCGGCGTCTCGCGGCGCAGGTAATGGGCGTCGATACGTGCGGCTTGAGGCGTTATATCGGCGCGCAGCCCCATAAGCCGCCCCGTCAATTGATCGGTCAGCTTGAATGTCTTCAGGTCGAGCTCACGCCCCACACCTGTGAGCAGCGACTCAAGATACTCCACGAGCGGCGGCATCACGAGGTCGTAGCCCCAGGTGTCCAGAAGATCCAGGAGACGGCGCCGTACCTGCTCGGCATGGCGCGCGGCCGGCGGGAGCATTTCCTCGAACCCGACGGGTAGAAGCCAGTGGTCGCGCCTCACGTTCGCGTCTCCCCCGGGATTCCAAAGGATGTCATTTATGATATGGTCCTTGGTTTTTTAAAAAACGCAGAAATCCGCTATTGGGCCCCATAACGAGCGTCGTCTGGGAATCGGCGAAGCTTCGCACATAGGCGCGTAGACTCTTGTAAAACACGAAGAAGCGCGGGTCGCGCCCGTAGGCCGCAGCATACAGGGTGCCGGCACGGGCCTGCGCCTGCCCGCGAATGATGCCTGCCTTTTCGTAAGCTGCAGCGAGGATCTTGGCACGTTTGCGGTCGGCTTTCCCCCGCAGCTTAGCGGCCTGCGCCATGCCGCGCGCCTCTAGCTGCGCGGCATGCGCGAGCTGATCCGCGGCCATCCGCTTCTCGATCGCATCGACGACCCGGTCGCCTAGCCCCAGGCGCTGAATTCGCACATCGGCGATCGCAATCCCGTAACGCGCGACTTGCGCCGACAGGCCTTCTTGCAACGATTTGATATCCTGACCCGTGAGGATCTGGGCCAGCGTGCGCGCACCGAAGAATCGCCTAAACTCCGTAATGGCCGCCTCGTGTATCCGCTCCTGGGCCTTGTGCGTCGAGCCGCCGGTGGTAGCGAGGTAGCGCCGAAAGCTTGTGATCCGGTACTCCACGAACGCGTCGAGGAGCACCCGTTTGTGTCCCTTCGTAAGCAAGGCCTGGGGTTCTACACGCAGATTGACGAGACGCGCATCAAAGATGTGGGCGTCCTGGACAAACGGGATCTTCGCGTGCATCCCCGACCCCACTCGGCTTTGCACGATGCGACCAAAAGACGTTACCACCGCGCTTTGTCCCGCGTCGACTTGGTAGAGGGTTGCATCAAGAAGCGCCACCAAGAAGGCCAGCCCCAAAGCAAAGGGCCACAACGCACGCATCTTCACGGGCGCCCCCCGGCCTTAGGCTCAGATACCTTGGGGGCAACGGCCGCGGGCGTGGGCGGCGCCATCGGTATATGGATGACCGCGTGGCTGCCACCTGACAACACGACCTTATGGGCTTTGCGATAGACCTGCGTCATGGCGTCGATCAAAAGCCGTTCGCGGGTTACAAACGGCGCACGTGCATAGATCCTAGCCAAGGCCAAGAAGCGGGCGGAATTTGCCTCGGCCTTCGCGACCACGCGCGCGCGATAGGCGTAGGCGCGGTCGACCTGAGTCGCTCCGTCGCTGCGTGCCTTCGGGATTACGGAGTCGCTGTAGGCTTGGGCCTCACTCATGTATCTCTTCACATCCTCCCGCGCCCGTACGACCTTCTCGATGGCCGCAAGCACGGTCTTCGGGGGCGTTGCCTTCTGAATCTTGATGGCAACGATATGGACTCCCGCGCGGTAGCGGTCCAACAGGCGCTGCAGACCGGCCTTGGTAGATGCCTCCAGCGGACGTTGTTGGCTTCCGCCAAGATCGCTCGAGGGGCTATCGGCCACTGCCTGGCGCATCACGGCCTCGGCGGCGCGGGTGATGGTCTTGCGGGGATGATCGATATTGAAGAGGTAGCGACGCGGATCGACGATCCGGTACTGGACCGCAAATTGTAGACGCACCACGCCCTGGTCGCCGGTCAACATGGCCGCTTCGGCGGGCGCGGGCTCCCCCTCGTAGAGCTTCGACATCGGCCGGTAGCCCACCGCCACCACATGAACCTGCCGAATACTTACGACCCGGTCGCTCGCAAGCGGCGTCGGCCAACGCCAGTGCGCGCCAGGGCGGACCACGCGGGTAGCGCGCCCCATCTCCAGCAAGACCGCCCGGTCTCCCTGCGGCACGCTATAGAAGCCTGTGACCAGCCACCCAGCTATGACCGCAAAGCCCGTGACACCAAAAACCCAACGGGGCGGTGCGCCCCTGTGTCGGCGCAGCCTGCGCCATAGGCGCTGGATGATGGCATCAAGGTCAAAAGGTCCGGCGCCGCTCTTACGTCCCCACGGATCCTGGCCCCTCCCCGGATCGTTCCATCCCACGTATAGGTTTCCCCGCTCGACCGTATCGGCAAACGCGCTATTCTAGGCGCCCCGCGACGGCGCGGCAACATCGCCCCGAATCCGGGCTGTCGCGGGTGCCTGCGGAACGATCCGGTTGGCCCCAAAAACTGGTCCGGGTCGAGCCCCGATCACTGCCATCGGTACCCCGCAGCCGGGCTGATCTGGCGGCGCATAATTCGGGACGCAGCCTAGCACGGCGGGGAGATGTAGGCCCACGGGATGCCCCCATGCGAGCATTCCCTAAAGGGTTTCGGTCGACACACGGTCGCCCTCGAGGCAACCGTTTTTTCGCCTGGGCTTGCCGTCTTCTGAAAAGGCTTTATACTTCGCGGGGCATGCGGGCCGTTAGCTCAGTTGGTAGAGCAGCTGACTCTTAATCAGGTGGTCCCAGGTTCGAGCCCTGGACGGCCCACCACTACTCCCCTCGATGCTCGAAATGAGCGCCCCAATCCATGCGGTACGGCACGCCTCCGGAATCGGCACAGACTCGATGCCACCATAAGCCCCGGCCACATCGTACGCAGAGATTCCGCATCGCGGACTCAGCTTGCCAGGACATTCGGACGAGACCGCGTTGCCCGCGAGCGCTCCCAAGATGCAGCATTCCAGTGAGACGACTCGGAGATTAAAGGTTGGGGCCGGAATCGAACCGAAACCCACCACCTTGCAGAATGCCGGGAACTCAATAATTGCCGTTAGCAATCCACGTGTTTCTGCGCCTATAAATCTGCCCCCATAAAGCCGTACAACGTTGTAAGCGGGGCTATGCGTGCGCGGTTGAAAGGCGGACTCAACTGCAGGGCGTGCCCTTTGATGCCCACTTGCGCCACGAGAACGTGCCAGAAGACTCCATCGGCCTTCCCTGTAGGAAGTGAACCGAGCGATTTCGGCATTTTCGTATCTTCTCGGATCGACGCTCGCACCAGACGTGGATCCACCGAGCAAACCTATCGTCGACTCGGGATTAACAGCACGGGATGGGTTGCGGCGCGAGACACTTGCTCGGCCACGCTGCCTAAAACGAAATGCTGTATACCACGTCGACCATGAGTACCTATCACGATGAGATCCGCGCCCCAGCGCTTCGCCTCGTCCACGATAACCGTGCCAATACGCTGATTGAGGTTCTGAGGTAATATCGTCTCGACCTTGAGACCGGCCTTCTGCACCTCACCCACTGCCTCATCCATGATAGTCTGCCCTGCCTTGAATAGGACCTCTTCCAGCTTAGCATCGTCTATGAGGCCAGTATCTGCCGTGGTAAACGGGGACATATCGATCACATGAACGAGCCGCAATCGCGCCGATTGTTCCTTGGCCACGTTAATGGCCTCCCGAAGCGCCAATGTGGAGGTATTACTGCCGTCAATCGCCACCAAGATATTTTTATACACGCTCGATCCCTCTTTTCCATAAAGTGACGCATTTCGTCAGGATATGCGCCCGCCCCAGTCTTCGCCATACATATTTCGAAAACTGTATTTCTATACATGCCCGTGAGAGTATAGCGCCCACACGTTCCGCCTGGTACGAGGGAATACTAGCCCCGTCCCTCTTTGCCCCCAGTAGTGTCCGGCCCATGCGTATCGCACACCGTGCGCCCTATGCGACAACATGATACGAGCCCCTATGTAGCTACGCTTGATCGATGTCTATTCTCTATCCTTGTCTATTCTCAATCCTCTCCTCAAGCCACACGAAACTCCGCCACGCCGCCCACCGATATACCCACGAATCCCCAACGTATCACCAACCTACCTTACCCCTAAACCTTGTTGCGGTATGGCAGGTTCCATCGCGCATCTCTCGTTCCCGCCTGTACCGACCGCCGTTCGCCCACCAGATGTCCCCCGAGACCACACGTCGTGATGTCCCATCCACCGTCGCTACGTCTATTCCTGAACCCCTCTCCAAAGCGCCGTACATCCAAAATCCCCTCACCCACCTCATGGTGAAGTAATCTACCCACGTGGCGAAGGCCACTGTGATCGTCAGGTCTCTGCTTTTGACAGTCGCCGCAGCATGGGCACCTTCACCTGATCCAATATTAATGTATATAGGATGGTCGCGAAGAGTAATCCAGTGGTTACAGTCAGCGGGATTCGTGCCATCAGGAGGCGATTTTGTGCCAGAAGGCTGACTATGACGATATCCCCCATAATCGCCCAGAGCAGCAATGCGCCTGGACGGGAGCTCCAGATATGGCCGCGTTCGCGCACGAGCAGGACATTCGCGAGGCCCGAGAACACAAGACCCAGGAAATCCAGGGTCTGCACGGCAGGTAGTGGCAAGCCCATTGCGCGCCCGACCAGGTAAACACCAAAAATATACGCAATCCACGCCATTGCCATCACAAGCGAAGAAAATATGAGCGCATGAATATCCCACCGATCTGGTGCGCGCGAAGGCCGTACATGATCACGAGCCAGCGACATCGTGACAAAATCATTGGCAAAGAGAAGTAAGAGGACAAGAATCGGGGTGATAACGAAGCGCCGAAAGACCAATAGCCCGAAACTCAAGAACAACGCCACCTGGAAGGTTTTTATGATCTTATTAAGGGTGTATGTCAGCAGCCTCTGGTAGACTCGCCGACCAGTCTCTACAGCGTCTGCGACCCCGGCGAGGCCGGGATTCGTCAAAACCAAGCTCGCCGCCGCTTTGGCGACATCGGTGGCGCTCTCTACTGCAATCCCCACCTCCGCTTGTTTTAAGGCGGGCGCATCATTTACACCATCCCCGGTCATACCGACGACTTTGTGTTGCTGCTGCAGGCGCTGTACCAAGTGAAATTTATCTTCCGGGAATACTCCCGCGTAGACCGAGCAGTCTCTGCCAACATCGGATCGGTCACAGACAGTATCTGCCAATCCTAGCGTTGTGGCGACAGCCTTTGCGGTGGCTACATTATCCCCAGTCACCATCCGCACACGCACACCAAACCCCTGGAGAGCCCGCAAAGTCTGCGGCGCATCCGGGCGGATGGGGTCCGCCAACGCCAAGAGACCAAGAAAATGCGGTGCCCCCACGGGCCCGGCCGCTACCGCAAGGACTCGCGCGCCCTGGAACGCTAGGTCTTCAGCCATTCGTCCCCAATCCTCTGTCTTGGTCAGCGCGGCAATGACCTGAGGCGCACCTTTCATGGCCACCCATGGCACCCCCTCTACCTGTAACGAGGCCTCAGAGCGTTTTGTGGCTGGATCAAACGGTGTAAAAACGAGCCGTTGCGGTATCGTTATCTTTTGGTCCTGCGCCGCGCCCAGTATCGTCAGATCAATGGGGTCTTGCGTGGCATCATCGCTGGCAACGGATGCCATGGACAAAAGCTCGACCGCGGTCGCGTCGCCCATGGGGCTACTCGCCACTAAGCTGAGCCTATTCTGGGTCAGGGTCCCCGTTTTATCGGTGCAAAGATCGCTCATGGCCGCCGCTTCCTCTATAGCAGCGAGACGCGTTACCAGAACGCCTCGCTGCGCGAGGCCCAGGGAGGCCATGGCGGTGGCCAAGGTAAACGTCGCCGGAAGGGCAACCGGTACCGACGCCACAAAAAGAATAAGGGCAAAAGGAAGGATTTCTGCCAAAGGCATATGCTCTAAGGTCGCATAAATCAAAATGGCAGCTACCAGAAACCCATCCATGATCACGAGATAGCGCACAATGCCTAACACAAGTTCTTCGAGATGGCTTTTCGATCCAGCGGTCCGGACCAGTTCGGCGGTCTTGCCAAAATAGCTTAGGGCGCCCGTTGCGATTATTGTCCCGCTGGCTTCGCCCCGACGAATGATCGAAGCGGAATAGACCACCGAGGCGACTGTCCGGTCGACCGGCATGGATTCCCCAGTGAGGGCCGATTGATCCACGAGGACGTGGCCGTCTGTTAGAACCATGTCTGCCGGCACAATGTCCCCGACACGGACATGAGCCAGATCGCCGGGCACGAGGTCATGAGCGGCGATGCTGCGCCACTGCCCATCGCGATATACGCGCGCTTTGACATGGAGGCGCTTCTTTAGCGCATGCAATGCGTTCTGGGCCTTATGTTCCTGACGGAATGCGAGGGCGGCGTTGAAAAGCAGCAGCGAACCGATGATCAAGGCCTCCACCAACCTGCCGAGAACCATCTCGAGAATCAACGTGATCTCCAGCATCCATGGCACGGGATCCCAGAGTTTTCGTAGAAATAGCCACCACATCTTCTGTGGCACTTCTTCGATGGCGTTGGGCCCGTATTTCTCCAGACGCTGCTGCGCCTCGACGCTACTTAAACCATTTTCTACAACCATATGCCCCCGCTTGCACGACCGCGCTTAGTGTACAGTTGCACGACGAGCAGTGGTGCGCTTCTTGTGCGCCCGGTCAAAAGATAGCTTACTCGCCTTTTGATGGGCCCATCGCCCTGGAGGGCCCGAGATGGACGGGCAGAAAGGCCGCGTCTGCGCCGGCCCGGCTCGCGCTCGCCTCCGGGCTTGCTGCGATGCGCTTACGCCAATAGCAGAGACCTGACACAGAAATGCCGGCGCGCTTGGCATAGGCTCGGCCTGAGAGACCGCTCGCCTGACAATCGGCGACATGGCGCTGCCAATATAGGGCCTTCTCGTTTTTTGTCATAAGGAATACCTTTTTGTCACAACGACAAAAAGGATGCATCAGGTCTTGCGTGACTAGAAATGTGGGATGGTCAGACGCTTACCCGCGCCTTACACGATAGTCCGGTCAGTACCCAAAGCTTACTCATTGGATCGAGGACAACAGCGGCGAGACTCCGACCTTCTGCCGGCTGCCCCGGATCCACCACAAGCCCATGATGTCGACAGGTAGGTTCGAGCGCGTAACTGAGGACACCAAACGCCGCACCTGGATAGCGCGAATCTTCCCGAATACCGAATCCTGTCTCCACTTGATACGGGCCCTCTGCGCAGAAACCCGTGAGACTTAGGCTTTGGGACACCCGCTACCTCAACAGAATGCTGCTTGAGGAGCAGTGCCGCGAACGGCGGGGACAGCAGCGTCATGAACCCTCCCTCACACCAAAAAGGAATAGGCACAACGTGACAAAAACAACCACTCTCAAGGGACGAGGCTTGCCGCACGCCCGGTCAATTTTGGACGGCCGATTACCCAGTATCCCGATCCCTCAGCTGACAGACCCGGATGATGGGTAACGCGAGACTTAACGGCCCTCTCGCGGTGCCATCCCGCTCACGCCTGCGCCAGCGTGGCCCGCGTAGCACGTCCTTGCGCGCACATCAAACGCGACGCTCACGTGACAGCACTGCACTCCTTGCGCATCACCCGCCGTCTTTTGCGTCACGTGCGGACGTTATTTGCGCGAATTGTACGACTTGCCGACCCAATTCTTCAGTTACCGCATGGGCCTTCGCCAATTGCGCCTGAAGTTCTTGTCGCTCCTTGATAAGAGCCTCGAGTTGTTGGCCCGCATCTTGAAGCTGACTCTGAAAATCCGCGACGTCCCGCAAGGCCGCTTCACGGATCTTATCGATATTTTGGTTGGCCTCATGAGACGCGAACGTCCAAAGTGTCGCCAACAATTCGTTCATCTTGGCTTCAACCCTCGGCGGTATGGTCGTGGATTGCCCATCCGCCTGCCACTTCAAGGCCTTCCATTCGCTGAGATGCTGGTTGATTGTAGTAAAGCTCCCCTTGCCAAGATCGCCTCGAACCGTGACCACCGTAGGAGGTAAGCCACTTTGAGCCAAGCGATCGGCAACCTCGAACACCTGACTTCTCGTAACCCCAGTACGTGGCATAACGTGACACTCGTGAATAGGAAGATTATGATATATTACATTATATAGCGTAATATGCTAGATTTCCTTAAAACAGGCGGGCGATGGCTTTGAGGCGGATGCGTTGATGAGTGGATCGCTCGGGCTCCCGCTGGAAATTGTCCTAGGAACCCTGGTGCTATGGCTCGCGCTCGCTTTGGCAAGCGTCGCGGTTTCCCGCTATCCTGAAGTTATTCGCTCACTCTTTTTTGTCGGTTCCTTGGGGAGTCTGGCCCTGTGTGTGGCCGGTTTTCTGGCGATAACGAGGGCACCGCAAGTTTGTGTGCTCCCCCTTGGCCTCCCTGGGCTGCCTTTTCATTTACGGCTAGACGCTCTTTCTGCGATCTTCATTATACTTTTTGGTGCCACCACTTTTTCCGTCTCTCTCTATACGACCGGCTATCTCAAACACGCCCGCTATCCAGCGGGGGCGCGCATGGCCCTTCAGTACCACATTCTATTGGCCAGTATCGCCCTCTTCTTTTTGGCTGATGACGCCTATGTTTTTATGGTGGCATGGGAAACGATGGCGCTTTCCTCCTACTTCTTGGTGGTAACCGACCATCAGGAAGTGGCGGTGCGGAAGGCCGGTTTCCTATACCTCCTGATCGAGCATGTGGGGGCGCTCGCCATCTTGTTGGCTTTTGCTATCATGCAAGCCTCGGCGCATCACGGCATCGGGGCCGGGTATACCTTTCACGCCATGCGGGACAGTACTCTGCCTACAGGCCTTGCCAGTGCGGTGTTCTTCCTGGCCCTATTCGGATTCGGCGCAAAAATCGGGCTTATACCATTACATGTCTGGTTGCCTGAGGCCCACCCGGTAGCCCCCTCCCCCATATCCGCGCTTCTCAGCGGTGTCTTACTCAAGCTCGGCGTCTATGGGATTTTGCGGGTGGTTTTTGATCTGCTCCATGCTCAAGTCTGGTGGTGGGGGGTAACGACTCTCCTGATTGGTCTTATGACAGCCTTATTTGGCGCCATCTACTCAGCCGTCCAAAGCGATATGAAGCGCCTTTTGGCCTACTCCTCCATAGAAAACATGGGGCTTATCCTGGCCGGTGTTGGGCTCACGATCCTTTTTCTGTCCTACCACATGACGGTGCTCGCAGCCTTGGCGCTGACCGCCACGCTTTATCATTGCCTCAATCATGCCTTCTTTAAGAGTCTGCTATTTTTGGGCAGCGGATCCGTCCTTCACGCAACCGGTGAACGCCACCTCGGAAAACTAGGCGGCCTTATTCATCGTATGCCCTGGGTTGCCTTTACAATGCTCTTAGGGACTCTCGCAATCGCCGGCGTACCGCCCCTGAATGGTTTTGTCTCTGAATGGCTGTTGCTGCAAGCCTTTTTGGGTGCGACCTCGTTTCCTCACCCCTACCTCAGCATGGCGGTGCCCCTGGGAGCTGCGGTCGTGGCTCTCGTCGCCGGGCTAGCCGCTTACGTCATGGTGAAATTCTATGGCATCGTTTTTCTGGGACGCGCCCGCGAGCCCCAAAAAAGCCCCGCTACCCGCATCGATGGCGATCCCTGGGAACGGGCCGCGCTGACCTACTTGGCCTTGGGCTGTCTGCTCTTGGGTCTTTTCCCGGCGGTCGTCATTCGGATATTCAAGCCGACTTTAGCGTTACTCATAGCGGGTCTCCCGGCAAACGCTCATGGCCACTCACCGCACCACTGGTTTTTGCTCGCACCCATTGACGTCGCGCACGCAAGCTACATCCCTTGGGTCTTTCTCGGGGCCATTGGCCTGACTGTCCTTATGACCTTTACGGCCGTACGTATCCTATTTCGTAAACCCATTCGCCGCAGCGCGATCTGGAACTGCGGCTACCCATCCCTGACCGCCAGAATGCAAGACACGGCGGAAGGATTTGGTCAGCCCATCAGTCATATCTTTGTTTCGTTTCTACGCATACGCCGCACCCTACCCACAGCAGATGACCAGACGCCAGTTTATCGAAGCGAGATCGAAGATCTCACCTGGCACGGACTCTACCTACCCCTGGCGCGGGCCGTGAGCTGGATGACGGGACTTGTGGCGCTTCTGCGTCGACGCCGCATTGCCATCTATCTTCTGTACTCCTTTGCGACCCTCCTGGTTCTGCTGGTGCTCGCACCATGAACGCCCGCGAAATACCGCTGCAACTCACACAATTCGTCCTCGTCGTAGGCGCAGCACCGCTGCTTGCCGGATGGATCGGCCAATGCCGCGCTTGGTTTGCCAACAGATCCGGTGCCGGACTCCTCCAGCCTTATCGTGTCCTGCGCAAACTTTTCCACAAGAGTCCGGTCATGGCACACGAGGCCTCACTGCTGTTTCGAATCGCGCCCTATATCCTATTTGGCGGTATGGCGCTTGCGGGGGCGATTGTGCCCATGTTTTCTACAGGGCTTCCGTTCGCACCGGTCGCAGACGCCATCGCCCTGGTCGGAATCTTTGCCTTTACTCGCATTTTTGCCGCCCTTGCCGCCATGGACGTGGGCACAGCGTTTGGCAGCATGGGCGCTAGGCGTGAGATGTTGGTAGGTTTTTTGGCAGAACCGGCGCTACTCATCGTGCTCTTTACACCCGCCCTCATCAGTCATTCCACGTCGCTTACAGTTATCGTGATGAGCCTTACCGCAGCACGCCTTGTCCTCTATCCGAGCATGGCCTTCGCGGCGGTGGCCTTTACCATGGTGTTATTAGCCGAGAATGGGCGCATCCCCGTCGACAATCCGGACACGCACCTCGAATTAACCATGATTCACGGGGCTCTCGATCTCGAATACTCAGGCCGCTACTTGGCATTAATCGAATGGGCCAGCGCCATCAAACTTCTCACCTACATCGCTATCGGTATAGCCTTGTTCGTTCCTTGGGGCATTGCAAGAAGCGGGCATTGGGCACACTTTCCTCTGGCGCTGGCCATTTTTGTCGTCAAAGTCATAGCGGCGGGCGCCGGATTGGCACTCCTTGAGACGCTCCTTGCCAAAATGCGCCTCTTTCGCATTCCGGAGTTCCTCGGTACTGCCTTTATGCTGGCCGTACTCGGCCTCCTTGTGCATTTTCTTTTGGGGGCATGAGCCATGCCTCTCTTTGCTCAAGCCATCAATATGCTGGCCGCCCTCTTTCTGCTCGTGGCCTTTGCCATGCTTTCCCAAAGGCGTCTCGCCAATCTCATCAATCTCTACGCCCTCCAAGGCCTCATCCTTGGCCTTAGCATAGGCGTCGTCGCTTATGGAACCGACCAGCCCAAGCTCTATTTTTCGGCAGGTCTGAATCTTATCCTTAAGGTGATCGCAGTTCCCTGGCTCTTGCGCCGCTTGGTTCGCAAGCTCCAAGTCCAGTGGGATCGCGAGACCATCCTCTACATCCCCACCATCATGCTCCTAGGTCTTGGGCTTGTGATCTTCGCGTTTAACGCCTCCCTCCCCCTGTCGGAGCTCGCCGGCACCATCAACCACAATACCTTGGGCATCGCTTTAGCGAGCGTTCTTCTGTCCTCTCTCATGATGATCCTGCGCGCAACGGCCATTTCCCAAGTGATCGGCTTTTTGGCGCTCGAAAATGGCCTGATATTCGCTGCAACGAGTGTCACCTACGGAATGCCCATGGTCATAGAACTCGGAATCGCCCTAGATGTCATCGTCGGCGTATTTATCCTCGGCGTATTCTTCTTTCATATACGCGAGCAGTTCGACAGCCTCGAGCTGAACTACCTAGACAGACACGAGGATTAGTGATGTCTCTGCTTTGGATCTTGGCCATCCCACTCATAGGCGCCGCTTATTTGGGGCTCTTTGGACATCGCGAGCACGCTTTTATTGCGAACGCGGCCTTTAGCCTGACGACATTAGCGGCAGCCATAGTCCTCACACAACGCATTATCGTCCACGGCCCTTGGCTTACTCACGACGCACAGTTCTCTGTCGACCCATTTAATATTTTTTTGGTAGATCTCACTGCCTTCGTCGCTATGACTACTGCGATATTCAGCAGGGCCTATATGCGGATCGAACGTTATTCGGGCCGGGTTACAGCCGCGCGCCTGCGCCTTTATCACAGCATGTACCAACTGTTTTCATTCACCATGCTCCTTGCACTCCTGACCAACAACATTGGCATCCTCTGGGTGGCGATGGAAGGTGCAACACTTAGCACGGCTTTGCTTGTTAGCCTATACAGAACGCCGGCGAGCCTCGAGGCAGCATGGAAATATTTTATTCTCTGCGGAGTGGGCATAGCCTTCGCACTGTTTGGCACTATTTTGCTGTACTTCTCGGCCCACAGTGTTATCGGCCCCCATAACGGTCTACTGTGGACGCGACTCAACCAGATCAAAGGACATCTTGATCCGACGATCGTCAGCGTGGCCTTCGTTTTTCTGATAGTTGGCTACGGAACCAAGGTCGGTCTCGTCCCCATGCACAACTGGCTCCCTGATGCGCACGCAGAAGGTCCGACACCCATATCCGCCATTCTTTCGGGACTGCTTTTGAACGTGGCGCTCTACGCGATTGTCCGCTTCAAGGTCCTAGCCGATGGCTCATTGCACGACAATTGGCCAGGAGCACTCATGATGGGCTTTGGTTTGATTTCGCTGCTCGTATCTGCCTTCTCCCTTTCGCGGCAGCGAGACATAAAACGGCTGTTTTCCTACTCGTCCATTGAACACATGGGGCTTGCCACGTTTGCCTTTGGGATGGGCGGACCGCTTGCGAGCTTTGCCGCCCTCCTCCACATGACGGTTCATTCCCTCACCAAATCTTCGCTATTCTTTAGCAGCGGCCACGTAGCGCAAAAAGCCGGCACCCAGCAAATCGACCAAATTCACGGTCTCTTGGAACGTAATCCGGGGATGGGTTGGAGTTTGATGCTAGGCAGCCTTGCAATTCTTGGCATTCCGCCGTTTGGCGTATTTACCAGTGAGTTTCTTATTCTGACGGCAGCTATTCACCAGGAACCTTGGTCCTTACCATTCCTCATCTTGGGCCTGGGGGTCGCCTTCGCCGCCATTTTTGGCAAGACCCAATCTATGGTGTTCGGGGCCAGTAACGTGCCCAAGGCGCCGAGCCCTCCGTCACTTATCCCCTCATTCATTCATTTAGGTTTAGTGCTGATGTTGGGGCTCTATATCCCACCGATCCTTGCGTCTTGGTATACGCATGTGGCGGGAATGATACACCGCTAGGGACTTAAAGATCCGATGAAAACACCGCTTTGGCAGGACATTCCATGGGAATCCGTAAAAGGGATAGCGCCTACCTATCGCGCACGCGTGGACAAAAGCCAATGGCGTGACGTCTTTTTACAATGCCGCGAGGCCACTGGGCGCCTGATCGCACTTTGGGCGACTGACGCACGGCCCGAACAGGCCGAGTTTATGGTACACGCCGTATTGCTGTTTGCCGACCACTGGCTCTGGATTAGCTACGGCATGGATGAGACGAACCCGAATTACCCTGACGTAAGCGATATTTTTCCCGCAGCTATCCGTCGACAGCGGGCAATTTACGACCTCTTGGGAGCATCGTCTGGTGCGTCCGATACGCGCCCCTGGCTCCGCCATGGGGCGTGGCTGGCCCGAGAATTTCCTCTACGGCGCGATTTCACGGTATCGGCCGCAACGCCTGGTGGCCACGAGGAGAGTTACGCGTTTGTCAGGGTAAAAGGCGACGGCATCCACGAAATGGGTGTCGGTCCCGTACACGCCGGCACGATTGAGCCAGGGCACTTTCGGCTAGCTATCGTCGGCGATGAGATCATGCGCCTGGAAGAGCGTTTGGCTTATGCCCATAAAGGTGTTGAAAAGCGGTTTGAATCCCTTGGGCTTATCGAAGGTGCACGGCTGGCGGGTCGTATGTGTGCCGACAGCACGGTCGCCTATACTTGGGCCTATGCGATGGCCGTCGAGGCTATGAGTGGTTGCGTGGTACCCGCACGAGCTGAGTGGTTGCGAGGCCTGCTCTTGGAGCGTGAGCGCATCGCCAATCATTTGGGGAATATCGGCGCTTTGAGCAATGATGGTGGCCTCGCCTTTGGCCAGACCCAGTTTTCGCTTTTGAAGGAGCGCTGGATACAGACGCACCAGCGCCTTTGGGGTCACAGATACTTAATGGATGCTATCGTTCCCGGCGGGGTAGCGCATGACCTCACTCACCAGGATCGGGCGCAGATGGAACACGAATGCAACGACCTGGAACAGGCCGTGCGTATTCTTCAGGACATATTGGCCGACCACGCGGGTCTGCAGGAACGCTTTCTCGGTATAGGGTGCCTTACGGCCGCGCGAATTGAAGCTTTGGGCGGGGTAGGACTCGCGGCGCGCGCAAGCGGCCTTGCTCGCGATATACGTACGGAATTCCCAAGTCCCCCTTATGACACGCTAGCCCCTCGGATCGCTACCCGCAGGCAAGGCGATGTGGCGGCCCGCGTTGCGCTGCGCTTCGATGAAATCTCTGAGTCGCTACGTCTGATGCGCCACATCCTGGCGGATTTACCAGAAGGCCCGCTGATCAGTGCGCCCCCGATGGCCACGGGGAAGCAGGGGCTCGGCTGTGTTGAAGGTTGGCGCGGAGAAGTATTCGTTGCTATCGAAAGAGCGGCCCCCGATGGCTTACATCACGTCCACATCCACGACCCTTCTTGGCAGAATTGGCCATTACTTGAGCAGGCTGTGATCGGAAACCTCGTACCTGATTTCCCCTTGATCAATACATCATTCAATCTCGCCTATAGCGGTCACGATCTCTGAGGCTCATATGCACAAACTGATCAGACGCCTTATCGCCACAGGTATCGTCACTATCCCCAGATCTGTTCCCGAACGTTTCGCTCAGGACGCTTACGAATCAAGCCGCGCGCTCCTCCGTCAACTCGGTCGAGCCCTTGCCGTGCGCCATGTCGATGCCGGGTCATGTAACGGCTGCGAACTCGAGATTCATGCCGTCAACAATCCCTACTATAACCTGGAGGGTCTTGGCATACATTTTGTGGCGAGCCCCCGGCACGCTGATATTCTCATGGTCACAGGACCCGTTTCGCGTCATATGGTCCCCGCATTACTGATGACCTATGAAGCCCTAGCTGACCCTAAGCGCGTGCTGGCTCTCGGCGATTGCGCAATGGGCCGCGGTATTTTTCATGCGAATTACGCCACCGTGGGTAGAGTGGACGCAGTGATCCCCGTCGATATCACCATCGCCGGCTGCCCACCGCCCCCGGCCGCGATTATAGAGGCCTTTTTGGCGCTTATCGGTACCAGCGCCTTGGCATAAATACACCGAGACTGCGGATTGTGGGTTGTGTCCGCCTGGAACGAGCTTGTCTTTCGCTATGGCGGGGCGGAGGCGTTCTGGCGACACACCAGCACTACGGTGGGGGCGAGTTCAGATTGGAATTGCTGGTGCGAAGCAATCTACATCCATCAATGGAGTTGGCAGGACAATCCAGGGACACTCAGCTAGAAACATGTCGCAATCGCGCCGTCGGCGCGTTTTCCTAACCCGGTGTTTTTATATGGAATTAGTGGAGGCTGGGGCCGGAATCGAACCGGCATTGACGGCTTTGCAGGCCGCTGCATCACCACTCTGCCACCCAGCCTTAAGCTTAGCGTTACGACGAGGAGACCCGATTCCGGGCGAGAAGAATTGGAGCGGGAAACGAGATTCGAACTCGCGACCCCAACCTTGGCAAGGTTGTGCTCTACCACTGAGCTATTCCCGCAGACCCGTGCATTGTAAACGCGCCTGCGTCCCTGTCAAGCCGAAGCCGGGCCAACTGCTCGACACCCATCCTCTGCCCCCCAACCTCAAAAACCGCCGACCTTGACGACGCGGGCTTAGGGGCCCGCCCCGCGAGAGTGGGGGCCCTGGGTCTACGCCGCGTTCGGATAAGCTGGCCTCTGGGCTAGCTACCGGTCGCAGCACGGCCTCCCCCCGACCTTTACTGGATCGCGCGCGCATAATCGAGACGATGTGTGCGATCTTGAGCCGCGTCTTGCTCCAGTATCCAGCGGGTCCGCCGCCTCGATCAACCTCCCGTCTGGACCCATTCGCCGCCGTCCCACACTAACTACGCTTGTCTGCGGTCGCGCCGACCATGTAAGCCCTGCCCTACATAGCGTGAAACTTGGGTATCTGGCCGCTCACTATGGCGACCGCCATCATGATCGCTGCTAACGCAAGCGGTGGCCACAAGACAGACCATACGAACAATCCAGGCTGGCGCAGGCGATAGAAGATGCCCATAGCACGCAATCCGAGAAAGGTTGCCGAGAGCCCCAGGGCCGTCGCCACCGCGCCAACTGTCGTGGGGGCAAGCCCAGCGAGGGACAAGATAAGGGTCACAAGGCGCGCGGCAGCCGCTAGAAAATTCACCGAAGCAAGCCCAGCCCATATCCCGGGCTGCAGCGTATACAAAGGGGCCTCCGAGACCGACAAGGGTTGCCGACGGCTTATGCGGTAAAGCGCCCAGCGACTGAGCCATCCGTCCACGAGCAGAGCCAGGACCAGCCCAAGAAAAAACATCAACATCTCGGCCACGAGCGAGCCGCCCATATTCTCCCGCCCATATACCATGGGTTGAACCCGCCCTTGCACCACTGCGATACAAGCGCTTAGTAGCGCCCATAGGACCGCCGCCTTCACGAAGACCTGCGGCGACCTCGCGGCAAGCTCGCGACTCTCTTTTACGAGTCTGCCATCCATAGGACCCAGGGGTCCGAGCCATGGAGCTGCGTCAAAAGCCATCCTTAATCCTCCCCTGCGCCCTGCAGCTCGCCAGCCAATGGGCCATCAATATCCTTTACCCAGACCAACCAACCACTGAACCGCTCTTTTTTGATGTGAGCGCGACGCACTCTACCGTCATCGCGCGACACTGCATTACGCCCCGCACAGCCTAAGGACGAGGTCCGTGCCCGAATACCGCCGAAGCGCAGTCGGTATTCGCAGACCTCCGATAATAGTAGCCCCCAAAAAGAACATGCGAAACTGGGACGCCAAAACTCCCCCGGCGCGAGCCCGCGTGCTCGTGACGCCCTCCTGCGCGGACATCACCCTTGAAAGGCATCGCCGCGCCCGCAGCCCCCCGACTGCCCGCCCGAGTCTTCGGTGCCCCCCCCCGAACCGCGCCCTTGGGCCTGTATGGGCCTTCAGGAGGCATACGACTGCCCCCTTAAGGGATCCATCGCAAGGGCCAGATATGGGAAGCCGATATCGTGCCGGTTCAAGAGGCGGCCGCGCGATGGTAAGCCTGGTGTTGTGTGTCTGCCGCGAAGAGTTTGGCGTCCAATGGATGCACATGCCCGGCAATGCGCTTGGATCCCTCCCGGAAACAGTCCATCCGCTATGACGAGGCCGCACGCCCCTCTCTCGTCCAAGCCGATCTCAGCCCAACGGCACTAGGGGCACGCGACCCGCAATCGCCTATGCCCCACTCAAACCACGGACGCCCTCAATGGCAGGTGGGCCCTAATTCCTTGGGCGTCACCCCAGGGCCACCCACACATGTCCACATGATCGGCCCGCCATCACCCGGCCGTCTGGGTGTAAAAATGAGCGTGCCGGATGGCGCACGCACAGTCAGCACCATGCCGTGTGGGTTGAGCGCAAGCTGTACCCCGTTCGGCAGATGCCGGGCGATCCCTGCAACTTTCAAGGTCTGGGGAACCGCTCCTTCAGAAAGATAGTATTGGGCCAGTTGTTGCCGGGCCGGCTGCGACTCAGCCGCGGCCTGCGCGAGCATCGCGCGGGTTACATACATGTGGTATTGAGGGATCGCGATCGCCGCCACTATGCCGACCACGTAAATGTACATGATCAACCCCACCGCAGCGCCTATACCTTGCCCAGCGTAAGGCACGAACGCGGCCATAAGATACGCGAAGGGATTTCGACGCGGCATGTCGGGTGCCTCGTCCAGGACTCTCAGGATACGCTTAGCGGTCCACGGGTAACTGGATAGCAGCTCGTGAAAGGAATCCCAGAAACCCCGCGCTGCGATCATTTGTCGCCGATATCCGTCAAGCGAGACGTCGCTCCAGTGCATCGCGCCGGCTGACAGCGCCGCGAGAGACCGAGCCGCCATTTCCGGTGATTCGCTACAGGCGAGACCATGACGATCACAGGTGGTCTCGCGCGCGCGCGAGAATGCAGCGCCCAAGAGCGGCAGCCGCAGGGCTGGCCAGCGCGCGAGCATTACCAGGGGATTGTCGTGCCGCAACACATGCCCAAGCTCGTGTCCGATATAAAACCGGACACCGTTTGGGCTCCCGCCCATCGCGTCGACTATGCTTGACAAGAGAATCACGTACTTATGCCCGAGGAACCGAGTTGCGAAGGCGTTCAATACGCCGTTTCCGTTCCGTATATACATGGTGGGCCGATGCGGCACGCTCAGCACATCACAGCATGCTGTGAGTTGATTATAGAGATTCGGGAGTTGGCCTTCAGTCACTTCGGTCGCGTTACCTCTCAGGTGGGCGATAGCTGCGGACTGTACGAAGAGGTACAAGATCGACCCGACCACGAGCGCGACTACGACAATGCCGATCATCATGCTCCATGCCACGGTTCCGATGCGCGATACTGCCCAAACGACCCCAATCCAAAAAAGAACCCCGATCGTCAGCGACAGGGCCGTCAGGGTTTTGTCACGCGGAAATATCGTTTCTCTCACAATTCCACCTCCCTTTTATTATTATCTCGTCTGGTAATATTCGTAGCGTTTTCCCCCGTAATAATGGCCTAGCCTATAAGCATGTCAAGGTAAGTGCACCGTGGTGCCTCATAACGGCCTGTAAGATTGGCTATAAGTCAGATGGCGGGGCGGACGGGAATGAGGCTGCGGCGTCCAGTACGTCCGGACGCACTTTGCCTAATGGCAATGGAGGACCTGCCGAAGCTTGGCCACCCGCTCGCGCAACCCACCCCATCGCGAAAGCGGCTATGTCCATCGTAGGGGCCGCGCTTTGCTCGCTTCTTGATCGATGTCAGAAAGCCGGCCCCGCACTTCGAGGGGTCTCTGCCGTAAGGCGTTGGGCTTCGCTGCTGCCAGGGCCCACACGGCCAGGATCGAGTCCGTGCGGCATAAGGACTTAGACAAACGCTACCGCCTTCACGTTTCCGAAAGGTGATCGGAATACCTCGGCGATCCCGAAACCTGCGGCGTGCAAGAGGTTAACGAGATCCATGGCCTCATAGAGGCACACGGGCTGCCGGATGTCATGCCGATCGGCCATAGCGGGGGCAAGTCTGGCCCAACGCTCCGCGACGGGTCGTCCCCAATGGGGATAACCGCGCCCCAATTCTGATGTAAGTCCCGAAGCCGACAGGAATATCCGCCCACCGGGCTTCAAGTGACGCAGCCAGCACTGCAAGGCAGTCAGGGCCTCGTCATAGCTCACATAGTGGATGGCCCGCTGACAAACGATTGCGTCATAGGGGGCGCCTGGCAAGGTATGGGGTAAGGCCCGGAAATCGGCCTGCACAAAGACTGGCGGCTGCCAGAGGGCTTGGCCGGAGGCTGCACGTTGCAGCGCGGTACCTTGATCCAATCGATCGACGGCGGTGACTTGCACCCCGCCCGCGGCCATGCGTAGCGCCTGTCCGCCCTGCCCGCAGGCCAGATCCAAGGCCGAGGGGCGTACGGTGGGGTTGCATGCGAACCGCGCATCGAGGAAGGCTAGGCAACGCTCATCCAGGTCGTCCGCGCGTTGGCTTGCCACATCAATGCCGTGGCCAGCACCTACTGGACGTCGGCGCGTCCGTTCGTCCAGCCAAGGTTCGTTGTAGGTACGATGATTTTCCGAAATCATGAGCATGTCCTTTTGCTGTTGATGACCTTCAGATACGGCGACTCTCAATCTGCCCGTGGGGTGGGGTCCGTAAGCTACGGTTTACCGCCAACCCATCTCCAAGGATAGGCCATTGAGATTGCAGAGCGGCGACAGTGGTCCCTCTCAATACAGTTGGCGCCGCATCTGATGGCACGTACAGTCAACGGCATCTCGGGCGGTGGTCAGGATTCTGTGCAAGCGAAGTCTACCGACCGTAGCCCGCCTCAGTCCGGAACGCGTTAACCGCGCGCGATTTTCAGAGGCTACCTAACCTGATTTATACGATATCTTGCTACCGGGCGCGCTATCCTTCCTCCTTGGACGGCAGGGCTTGGCGTGCATCGTGCCGGAGCATGGGGCCGAACGCCTTTGAGCGTCTAACGGGCCAGACCATGGGAACACGCTCGCGGAGGAAGCATATAAGCCCATATATATTCTTTCGGGAAACACCTTAGGCCCTCCCGCTACCTCTACCCCGCCTCGATCTGACCTCTGGGCCACTTTCATTTGCTGTCTACCGCGGGCCTCCCACGCCGAAAAAGCAACACGAGCGGCAGGCAGGCAAAAAACAAAATTCCCATGAGTTCGAAGTCATCTATGTAAGCGAGCGTCTCGGACTGGCGCACCACTACCATATAAAGGTGGGCAAGCGCAGCCATGGGAGCGGGGTGGCCGATGGCATTCTGGACTGCTGCGAGGTAAGTGTGCACGTCTGCGTTATAGGGCGTGATGCGCTGCACGAGCTGGCTTTGATGGTACTGGGCACGCCGCGCAAGGATCGTTGCGGCGATCGACATGCCTACGCTACCCCCGATATTCCGCGACATATTGATGATGGCTGAGGCATTGCTCGACTTGGCCGCGGGCAGGGACGAGAACGCCAGTGTGTTGATGGGAATAAACAAAAATGCGAGCCCCGCCGCTTGAATAGCGCGTGTCCACACAAGCGTTGCAAATCCCGTATGGGTGTCGAAATGCGTCATGAGCAACGTTGCAAAGCCACTGACACAGAGACCGCTCACTATCAGAACGCGGGCGTCGAGACGCGAAATAAGCTGCCCCACGACAGGCATCAACGCCATGATGACCAGCCCCCCCGGGGAGAGAACGAGACCGGCGTCGACGGCCGTGTAGCCCAAGAGCGACTGCATAAAGAGGGGTAGCAGAGCTGTGCTACCAAGAAGCAGCGCGCCAAGCATAAACATAAGAACATTGCCAGCAGCGAAGCCTGGATCACGAAGAAGCCGCAGATCGACGATCGGATCTGTCTTGCGCCACTCCCGAACGACAAAAAACGCAAGCGCCAGGATCCACGTGATAGTCATGGTGACTATGGGAAGGGACGCAAACCAGCCGTCTTGTTGGCCTCGGTCAAGCACCACCTGCATGAGGCCAAGGCCCAGGGTGATGAGCGCGAAGCCCACGAAATCCGCGCGGCGTGAAGACGCAAGCTGCGCGCCGCGTGCCTGGGCGAAAGATTCCGGGTCGTGGACCAGCGCTTGCACTAAGGGCAGAATCAAGAGCCCGATCGGGACGTTGATGAGAAAAATCCAGCGCCAACCGATGTGGTCAGTGATCCAGCCCCCGACCGTGGGGCCAATGGCTGGGGCGAAGACTACAGCCATGCCATAGACCGCAAACGCCATTCCACGTTTCGCGGCAGGTGCCGCATCCGTCAGAATGGCTTGGGCATTCGGTTGCAGCCCGCCGCCGGCAATGCCTTGCAAGGCTCGGAATATAACCAGCGTCGAAAAATTTGGGCTCAGGCCGCATAAGAGCGATGTCACCGAGAACGCGGCTATGCACCCCATGAAGTATCGCTTGCGTCCGAGCCTCGTGGCAAGCCAGCCGCTCAAGGGCAAAATAATCGCATTGGTCATGGTGTAGGCCGTAAGGACCCAGATCGCCTTGTTCTGAGAGACAGCCATACTGCCCATGATATGCAGTAAAGAGACATTGACGATCGTGAGATCGAGGACCTCCATGAACGCCGCAAAGGCCACCACCAAGGCGACCGCCCAGAAATTTTGCGCTGCTGGTCCTCCAGAGTCCTTCACGCGCGTGAGCGCACCCATCTTGCGCAGGCGCAGCGCTGACGCCGCCACCAGTTACGCGCATCGATGGGCTCTAGGAAATACTCCCTTGTATCTGAGAGACGCACCGTATTTTTTCCAGCCTCCAAATGCGCCTGAACAGCGCGGCAAAAGGCCGCTTGACAGGTGGCTGCGCATTGGCCCAAAGGTGGCCGCGTGAACCCGCCGGGCCTCATACGGGCAACCCGCCGCTTGGCGTGCGCCGAGCGCCAAAAATATTGCGCTCAATTATGCAGAGCTTCTGATGCGAGCTCAAACAAAGTTAGGCGCTGAACCTCACGCCTTCCGGCTTTGGGTCGGCCCGCCTCGCACGGTCCACCATCGCCCCGCGCCCTTATGCCGACATGCGGTTTTGGCATATCGGGGCGCTTCATGCGCGCCATTCGTCATCGCAAAACGCCCCACGCGCGAGCCCTACCCCAGCCTCGCTTTGCGCTCGTCACTTGCCGCGCTGCGTGCCTATGTGGCACCAAGGCGGCTAGGGGCCAATTCCTGCCTACCATCTGCCGGGTACGAGCCCGCAGGGTGTTGCCAAGGGTCCCTAAAGCCACGAGCCAGGCGTGGGCATTCACGCCTGGCTGCGCACGTCCCGTGTCTGCACGGACCTATAGGGATATTGCACCCGACCGAATTCCCCGCCGTGGTCGTCATTGTCGACGCAGTGAATCAGACGCGTGTTGGAAGCCGGCAGCGCGGGCTATGGGGATGGCAAGCCGTGTCCGTTAGCTGTCCTTGGACATGCATTTCAACTCCATCGCCGCTCCGCCAACGCGACCCAAACCCGGTAGCACTTCCGCCACATCTTGACGCAAGAGACAGAAGTTAAAGGCCCACCAGTTTCCAATTCTGACGTAATCATCTTCCGGTACGTTACAGTCGGAACCCCGACTACCCAAACAAAGTGCCTACTCAACGAAAGCGACCCCGCGCGCGACACCCGCCCAACCCCAGCCCTAATAGGAACTTATGCCTCCTTGAAGGGACTAAATCGGCGAAACGCGGCGCTAGCGCTTCGATAGGTCACCCGACCCGTACTTCGTCAAACAGTTCACAACCACGGGCCGATAGCTTGAGCAGACTGCATCGTTTCTTCAGCACATTCGCAACGGCGTGGATCTCCAGACCAGCGCGCGTCATCACGGCTGCCTACCGGCTGCTCGAGCAATCCAGCGGGCCCGTGGTAGACGTCTTGATCCGACTGTGGCTCGCGAAGGTCTTTTTCGTGTCAGGCATATTGCGGATGTTCCACCTCAGTATTGAGCCTTACCTGTCGCGTGCGACCTATCCCGTTCCATGGGTGGAGGCGCTCAGCCCCACATATCTTAGCGGCGCGATTCAGATGGTCATCCCGGTATTGTTGGCTCTCGGGTTGGCCACGCGCTGGGCCGCCTTGTATATGCTCATTCTCGTGCTGGCCGTCCAGATCCATTACGTCCCTTTGGATATCAACCTGTACTCGGCGGTACTGTTCGGCTGGCTTGTGGTATGCGGCGCGGGGCCGCTATCCATCGATCATATTCTTGCCGGCGGATTGGAGGATAGCGCCCTACCGTTCGCCGCCACCCTTACCAAACTTGCGCGAGCAATCACCCGATACCTGAAGCCGTACTACCAATTGCTGGTCCGACTATGGCTCGCTTTAGCGCTGCTCGCGGTCAGCGCCGAGACACCCATCTCTGGCGCGCTGAAATCGCTCATCCCCGAGCACTCGCTATCTCATTTTGCTCCCGCACCTACACTGGCACTTGTCGGCGCACTCCTCATCGCTTTTGGTCTACTTACTCGTGCCGCTGCGCTCACGCTGATCGCGATCGTGGCCGGAATACACATCGTCGGTGCGGCCGATCCAGCCGATGTCTATTTCTCTATGACGCTCGCGCTACTTGCGCTCTACGGACCTGGCCATCTATCGGTCGACCAAGGGATTTCCGCGGTCGTCTCGAAGATCGAGAACAAGAAGACATCGCCACTTGAAGGAGCGCCGCATGTGGTCATCGTCGGCGCAGGCTTTGGTGGCCTAGCCTGCGCTGCCAGGCTCGCACGCGCACCTGTGCGTGTCACCTTGATCGACCGCCATAACTACCATTTATTCCAGCCTTTACTGTATCAAGTGGCCATGGCTTCTTTATCGCCGGCTGATATCGCGTCTACGGTGCGCAGCTTGTTCAGTGATAACTTAAATATCAAGGTTATGCTAGGCCAGGTGACTGCCGTTGATACCATGCAGCAGGCTGTATTCATAGACCAGCGGCGCCTGTCTTATGATTTTCTGGTGCTTGCGACAGGCGCATCCCACAGCTATTTCGGGCGCGACGAATGGGCCCCGTACGCGCCAGGATTAAAGACCCTTGATGATGCCGTGGAAATACGGCGCCGCATTCTCTCCGCCTTCGAGCGGGCAGAAACGGCTGAGGATCGCGCGGATCACCTGGGGCTTCTGACATTCGTTATCGTAGGCGGCGGCCCCACGGGGGTCGAATTGGCGGGTGATATCGCTGAACTGGTCCGTTATGGTATGGAGAATGAGTTTCGCCATTTCGATCCCACGTGCGCCCGCGTGGTCCTAGTCCAGTCCGCTGCCCGCATACTGCCTACTTTTCCCGCCGTCTTGTCGGAAAAGGCGCAGCGCTCTCTTGAAGGGTTGGGGGTGGAGGTCATGCTCGAGAGCAGGGTCGAACATATCGACCAGAATGGGGTCCTCATAAACGGGACCCGACTTGCCGCTTGCACTGTATTGTGGGCGGCCGGTGTCGTGGCGTCACCCGCAGCGCTGTGGCTCAATGTCGATTCTGATCGTAGCGGGCGCGTGATGGTCGGACCGGACCTGTCAGTGGCCGATCTCCCGAACGTTTTTGTCATCGGCGACACCGCGCTAGCCCACGCGTGGAAAGGCAAACCGGTCCCCGGTCTCGCGCCGGCCGCCAAACAGGGTGGCGCCTACGTAGCCACCGTTCTTTCCAGGAGGCTCACGGGACGGCCAGCGCCACCGCCATTTCAGTACCGTCACATGGGGAGCCTTGCCACTATCGGGCGGAAAGCCGCGGTGGCAAACTTCAACCGGATCAATGTCAGCGGAGCCCTGGCCTGGTGGCTCTGGGGCCTGATTCATGTGGCGCTTCTGGTCGGTTTGCGAAACCGAATATCGGTGATGTTCAGCTGGTTTTGGGCGTACCTCACATTTAAGCGCAGCACTCGCCTGATAACTGGAGACCCGGTCCCATCAAGAAGGGATGGCGCCGCAGAGGGCCCAGGCAGCCCATGAAACTTCCGCTTCGCTGGCCGGACTGCGGGCGTAGCGCTGAGAAAGCATGTGCTATTCTCGCTCGCGTCCTTTTGTAGGTTAGCCGGCCATGAGGAGCAACGTAGAATGAAGTGGCCCCGGTTATTGGGACGGCTTTCCCCGAATTGTAAGTGGAATCCAGTTGGGTTGGGAACAAACTCATGGAGGCCTCGAGCGGCGTGAGGCCATGGAGGCTGGAATACCCCGGGTGCCCGTTGAACTTGCCGAGGTAGCGGCCGATGTCGGCCCGCGCGGCGCTGACACCATCATGGGCCTTGAGGTAGACGCGTTCGTGCTTCACGCTACGCCACAGGCGCTCTACAAACACGTTGTTGCGCCAGGCCCCGCGTCCATCCATAGACTTCTTGCCCTTAAATGCCACGCGTCCACGACGTTAAGGGAAGTCGAAAAACCGCGAAACAATAACTACTCCGTTAAACATGTCCCCAAACAGCTTCCTAATGAAACAGATCCCGTACCTTGCTGAGAAAAGAATGCGAGCGCATCTGCTTTAAGGTCGTCGTCCACTTGTTTTCCGCGAGCACCTTTCTTTCGAAATCCTTTTCCTCTTTTTTCATGAGTTCCAGAACCCTGGCGTCTTCGTCATCCTCGAGCCAGTATCCGTGCTGTTTCTCGCAAAACTCCATCTCCAGTTCAAAAAGACGATACTGAAACCTCTTAAGCGGCCCGCTACACTCCGGGCATTTAGCGCTCGTGGGCGTGGAACTGAAAACTATGGTTCCCTTCGCGTCGTCACCGAAATCAAACGCTTCGTCTTCCAACTGATTGAGGTCCTGCCGCTCGAACCACATTCCCTTGCAGGATGGGCAGGCATTGACAGGGATCTTGTGGCGAACTGTTGGTACTAGGTCGGAATTACATTTAGGACATTTCAATGTCACCTCCGCTTCATCGCGATTCCCTCATCAACCGGCCGGCGAGGATTCCCGAAACGCTACCGGAAGAAGGGAGTTTTAGGCGTCAAACTGGCCGAGTCATGTGACAGGTCGTTAGCTTGCGGCCCTCCGCCGCCCCTGAATACCGCCGCGTTCGACGTAAGGACCCGGCGACGAATGTCGGTCCGCGGACCCTGCCTACTATAGCTATGTCACCGTTATTTCGCCAGCGCTGCGCCGTGCAGGCAAAAACAAGTACTCCCCCTTGACGTACCAGAAAAGCGGCCATGCAATGCTATTATCACGGGGAATTCCACCCGTTTCAGGCGCGCGCGACCTTAAGCGCCAAAAACGCTAGCCCCGCAACACCCAGGATGGCGCCGACCTGTTGTAATTGGGGGCTCTCCGCACGCAGCCTGCGGGCATAGCGCACAAAGTGCTCGCAATTGAAATCGAGCCAGCAATAAGGCTGCCCGGCCTTCAGGCATGCGCGCCACATCATAGTCATCGGCGGCAAATTCCCCAGGTACCCGTCACAAACCACGAGGCTCCCACTGGACAATAGGGAAAGAGGTTCTTCAACAAACCCCCTTCGCTTTCGCCGTAAAACTTCGTACGCCGCGTTCGCCATTGGTAAGACGGTCGCTGAGCAAACCCGCATGGTTATAGAAACCGGTGTTAACACGAATAACCGTGCCGGCGGGCTGGCTCCAATGTGCGGGTACGGGAACACGCTGGACGCAGTGCGAGCACGGCTGTCAGACAATAATTCCAAAGCTTAGATTCTTCACAAAGTTGCGCGTAGCCTCCGACAGTATTATGCGGCTGTCGGACGCTACGAGCTATGTTTCAGCGATGGAAACAGAGATCTATTTCATCATGGCCACGAACCGCGAAACGACACAGGAGAAACAGATAGAGAAAACCAAGAAGATGTTGGTGGCGCTGGGAGATATGCGCCCACGAAGTCTGTCAAAACAGCACAACGTATGTGGCAAATTGGGATGCATCTGCAAGACAGACACACCTAAAAAACATGGTCCCTACTACCAGTTGAGTTGCACGCGCAAGGGAAAGAGCAGCAGTAAGTTCGTCAAAAAAGAAGATTTGCCTGAAGTGCGAAAGCAGATCAAGAATTACGAGAAGATGAAGCTGCCGGCGGACCGTTGGATTGATTTGGCGACGGAGCCGGGGCGATCGTCGGAAGCACGGCCTTGATGGACCACGAACTCTTCAGGCTGGGTGGTAATAATGCTCGCGCGTCAAAGGCAGGAGATCAACCATGCGATCGACGAGCGCCAAGAGGGGCGACGCCAAGTCCGGGTAGCGAGCGACGAGCCTAAGCAGGACCCCTGCCCTCGAAAGCCTGGTTGTATACGAAAATCGTACCCTGGGAGCGCAGGGTGGCGATCAGCGTTTCGGCAAGGCGCGTTTCGGCAAAGGCGCGTGTCAGGTCCTCGCCGGATAGGTCCACATTAAAAAAACGTGACGCTCACCATGCCCCGCCTTGCCGGTGGGGAAAAGTCAAAACCGCTGACCATGAAAGAAAATAACCGACTTGCTAAAAATGCGTATTAGGTTATTATGCGGCCATGGAGAAACGCGCCCCCCACTGTCCACTCTCCGTGGTGAAGGCCTTGGTAGAAGCGGGGCAGGTGCGGGCCACGGCCAGCGCCTTCCAAGGGGCGCGCGCAGTCGGGGTTTTTGATCTGACGGAGATGTGCGCGGTCGTGATGGCGCTGTCGCCCACCCACTTTCGGAAGAGCATGACCACCCACGCGGATCATCGCATCTGGCAAGACGTGTACCACGCCCGGACCGACCAAGCGGATGTGTACCTGAAGCTCACGGTGATCGAGGACGTGCTGATCGTGTCTTTTAAGGAGCTATGACTATGAAGTGTCCTTGCTGTGGCGCGGCGGAATTGATCCCCGACACGCGCGATATCCCCTACACCTACAAAGGCGAAACCACCACCCTTTTGGCGGTAACGGGCGAATTTTGTCCGGCCTGCGGCGAAATCGTCTTAAACCGCGAGCACGGCGACCGTTACAGCGAATTGCTGGGACAATTTCAGCGCCAAGTGAATGCGGCCTATGTCGATCCCGATTACATTGCCAGGGTTCGTAAGAAACTCGACCTGGATCAACGGCAGGCGGCGGAGATATTCGGGGGCGGGGTCAATGCCTTTTCGCGTTACGAGAACGGCAAAACCAAGCCGTCCTTGGCGCTGGTGAAACTCTTAAAGGTCTTGGACCGTCACCCGGATCTTTTGAGCGAGATCCGGGACGGGACTTAACGGCGCTTTAGGGCGAGACAGATATCGCCGGCGGGGCATCAAGGGGTTGACGGTTGCAACTTTCGTTGACCAAACGAACGCGCCCTCTATTTTGCTGCGGGAGCCGCCACACAGCCGCCGGGGGCGCAGCCGTCGGGCAGGCTCTAGGCGCCAGGTGGTGGCCCACATACCCTCTGCCCCTTGACGCTCACGCGAACGAACCCACCCCTGCTCACGGGAATGACCCCCCCGAGAGTTTCTCTCCTGAGATCCTGACGAGACCGCACGGCAGCTCACGCACGAAAACCGACACACCATGGGCGTTTTTGGGCTCTATCTGGCTCTACTTAAAGGGATCTTCAGGAGGTCGTCCGGTACACTTTGCGCCGACTTGGGTGTTCCGCCAGTGTACCGCTACACTATATTTTTCATTAAGAAGAACAAATAAGTCATTGATAAATTGGGGTGAGCGATGGGATTCGAACCCACGACAACCGGAATCACAATCCTGTGATATTGTCAGTATATCCAGCAAAATCAATAAGTTAAAGTAGTCTCCCTTCCCCAATTCCCGGTCACACACTGGCGCAAACGCTGGAGTCCCAA
>JAJYHM010000005.1 GCA_021784755.1 Pseudomonadota bacterium | reverse complement strand
AAGGACCCCCTCATCGCCGTGAAGCTGACCCACGCGAAGAAGGGCGATCTCATCACCGTCGACTGGATCGACAACGAGGGCATGACCGGGCACGCCCAAACCCATGTGAGCTAGGAGGGATCAGGGGGCCGCAGTTACTCAGCCCCCGATCGAAGAGGAGAATCATGAAAAAAACTACTATCCTGGTATTAGCGGCGGCCCTGTGCGCACCCCTCATGGCGCAGGCTTCGCCGAAGTCGGACATGGAGAAGTTTCAGGCTTATTTCCATAAACGCTTCCCCAATGTGCCCTTCAAGGATTACGCAAACGCGGTCTACGCGATGCCTGCCGCTAAGAACCTCAGGGCGCAGTGGAAACAGATCATGGAGTTTCCGTCCTACACGTTTGCCCTGGATCGCGGGAAACGCCTTTGGAACACCCCGTTCAAGGACGGCAATACCTACGCGAGCTGCTTCAAAAACGGCGGCGTAGGTATCGCGACACATTACCCCTACTGGGACCCCGCAACCAAAGAGGTCCGCACCCTAGTCATGGATATCAACACATGCCGGGTGCGTAATGGCGCTGCGCCCTACAAGAATGTGACGACAGGACCCATGGCCGACATCGATGCCTACGTCAAACACCTGTCATACGGTATGCCGGTCCATGTTGACGTGAACTCGCCGGGCGCCGTGGCAGCCTTCCGGGCCGGGGAGCAGTTCTTCTGGGCACGGCGCGGACAGCTCAATTTCTCCTGTGCGACCTGTCATGTCTGGAACGCGGGCAAACGGCTTCGGGGCAATATCATAAGCGCAGCGCTTGGCCAAGGCGTCGACTTCCCCGCCTACCGCTCGGCGTGGGGCACACTCGGCACGCTCGCCAAGCGCTACCAGGGATGCAACAAGAAGGTGGGGGCCGCCCCCTTCAAGCCGGAAAGCGTCCAGTATCGAGACCTCGAGTTCTATCAGATGTACATGAACACGGGCCTCCCTTTAAGCGCACCAAGTCAACGCCCTTAGGGGCCACAACCCCCCCTGCAGGCCGCCTCCGGGCGGCCTCGCTTCGCGGGGAATAGATTGGCGCCCTCTTGCGTCTCTTAGCAGACTGCGGCGCAGCATAACGATAGCGCCCAAGGTCCATTGCGGTAGTCTCCCACAAGGCACTGCCCGCCATCCGATACTTGAACAAGCGCGAGGAGTAGACGCTTATGAGCTTGTCACGACGAGAATTCTTGCAGATGCTGGCGGTCGCCGGGGCGGCCGGCGCCGGACTTTCAGGCTGCAGCGCAAATCGCCTACAGGGCGGCGAAAACGCCACCGCGGCGGCAAGCCACCTATATGACATGCCAGTCTACGGCAACGTAAGCCTGCTGCACATGACGGACTGCCACGCGCAGCTCCTTCCGGTCTACTTCCGCGAACCCAACATCAATATCGGCGTAGGCCACGCCTGGGGTCGCCCTCCGCACTTGGTCGGCGAACACTACCTCCATTACTTCAAAGTGCCGTTCGGCGGGCGCCGCGCAAATGCGTTTACCTACCTGGATTTCACGGAAGCCTCCCGCCGCTTCGGCAAGATCGGCGGCTTCGCTCATCTCGCCACGCTCGTAAAGAAAGTGCGCGGAGAGCGCGCCGGACGCAGCCTGCTGCTGGACGGTGGCGATACTTGGCAAGGCTCGGCGACATCCCTTTGGACCGAGGGGCGCGACATGATCGGGGCACAAAAGCTCCTCGGCGTCGACGCCATGACTGCGCACTGGGAATTCACCTATGGCGCGAAACGCGTCAAAGAAGCCATCGACACAGAGCTCAAGGGCCATATCGAGTTCCTTGCCCAGAACGTCAACGACTCCACCTGGGGCTCACTCGTCTTCAAACCCTACATGATGCGCGACGTCAATGGCGTGAAGGTCGCGGTCATCGGCCAGGCCTTCCCGTACACCCCCATTGCCAACCCAGCCTACATGGTCCCGGACTGGGAATTCGGTATCGATCAAGCGCATATGCAAAAGACCGTGAACGAGGTGCGGGCCAAAGGCGCGCAAGTGGTCGCCGTCCTCTCGCACAACGGCATGGACGTGGATCTGAAAATGGCGCGCCAAGTCCACGGGATCGATGTCATCTTGGGCGGCCATACCCACGATGCCGAGGCTGAGCCTGTGCCGGTGCGCAATAGCGGCGGCACGACATTGGTCTTCAATTCCGGGTCCAACACGAAGTTCCTATTGGTTTTGGATCTCGACGTGCGCGGTGGCCGGGTGCGCGGTTACAAGTCCCGCCTCATGCCGGTGTTCGCCGACCTGCTGCCGGCGGATCCGGAAATGGCGGCCTACGTCCAGAAGGTGCGCGCGCCCTATACGGACAAGCTCGCCGAGAAGCTCGCCATCAACGAAGGGTTGCTGTATCGCCGCGGAAACTTCAACGGCACATTCGATCAGTTGATCATCGATGCACAGCTCGCCGTATCCGGCGCCCAACTGGCGCTCTCGCCGGGCTTCCGTTGGGGCACGAGCCTTTTGCCCGGCGAGCCTATCACGATGGAAGACGTCATGAATCAGACGGCCATCACCTATCCGGCGACGACCCTCGACACTTATACCGGCAAACAGCTGAAAAGCGTGCTGGAACAAATCGCCGACAATCTCTTCAACAAGGACCCCTACTATCAGCAGGGTGGAGACATGGTGCGCGTGGGCGGCTTCACCTACACGATGGCTCCGACACGCAATATCGGCCATAGGATCTCCGATCTGCGGCTCTTGAACGGCAAACCCATAGAGCCTAACAAGCGCTATACAGTGTCGGGCTGGGCCGATGTCTACCGACCCAAGCATCCGGGCAAAAAGATCTGGGACGTGGTGTCGGAATACCTGCGCGACCAAAAGACCGTGCGCGCAGAGACCGCCTACACGCCGCGACTGCTCGGCGTCGCAAATAATCCAGGCTACGCGCCGTGGCCCGCCCCGAAGAAGGTTCTTACGGGCACCTAAAGAGCCGCCCCTCGATCCACTTCAATCAAAGGACCGCTTCTCGCGGTCCTTTTTTGTGCCCAATCGCGACATACTCTCAGCCGATGCGGCCACGGGGATACGCCTATCAGCGCACCTGGTGTGCGTGATCAAGCAAAGCGAGCCTGCAGAAAGGCTTTGCTCGTCCGCTCGGCATCCCGTCAGGCGGCCTCAAGAGTTTTGGCATCCCTTCCCAGTGCGCCGCGAACGGCTGCGGGCGGCCCGATGAAACCCTCCCTCATACCAGGAAGGAATTTGCACACCTTGACGGACACAACCCGCGGGCCTAGGCCGACTGGCTTGTCACCTGGAGCGAACTGGGCGGCATGGGTTGCTCGTCAACCAGAGCGAGAACCCCGCGGATCACACGATAGACCCACCACACGCTGACCACGATCAACGCGACATAGCTTACAAGCGCAAAGAGGAGGAGCAAGGAGGCGGCCGCCCACAACAGGCCCCACCAAAACGTCCGTATCATCCATCGGTGGTGACTCCCATAACAGCTGCCGCTGCGATTGCGGCGCCAGTAATTCAGGCCCAGAGCCAGAACGCTCGGTGCCAGCATGCCGAAGAAACCTACGACATACAGGGCATAGGCGACCACCACCAATTCCCGCTCGTGGTTCCCATCGAAGGGCGGTGCATCCACTGAGATCTCTTCCATATGCTCAATGGCCCTGGAGGAGGCCTACGCGTATGCCGGTCAGCACATACTGGACCGCGAGGGCCGTCAACAACACGCCGAGTAAGCGCGTAACCACGTTGGCCCCGGTCTCGCCCATCAGCGCCAGTATCCGCACCGAGGAAAGAAGCACACCAAGCGTAATGGCCAACACCAAGGTCAGTATACCAAGGAGAAGTCCAACTGCGGCAAGGCGCCCATGGGCGGCCGAGAGCATGAGCAGGAGACTCGTAAGCGCCCCGGGGCCCGCCAGCAGCGGGATGGCGAGCGGAAAGACGGAGATGTCATCGCGGCCGCGTGCCTCTTCCGTTTCGCGCCGAGTCGTGGACCGCAGCCCCGAATGGCGCGCAAACACCATGTCGATCGCAAGCAAAAATAGGAGCACCCCGCCCGCGATACGGAACGCCGCAAGGCCAATCCCCAGGACGCGCAAGAGGGCAAAACCACTAAAGGCAAAAAAGAACAGCACGAGCGCGGCCACCAGGACGCCTTTCACTGCCATCCGCCGACGATATTCTGGGCTCGCTCCTGCGGTGAGGGCCCCAAAGAGCGGCACCAAGCCGATGGGGTCGACCACGACAAAGAAGGTCAGAAAGACATCATAGATCTTCATAAAGCGGCCACCGCTCCAAAACGTTATAGAACCCAGACCTGGTCCTTTGTGATCGGCACAGCACATACTCTCGCACAGGCCAGATAATCGGCGACGAAAGGCTTACCGACCGCACATGGTCCACATGGCCGGCCAGCGTGACATGGGGACGGTACGGGCGGCGCTCGACGGTTCCCGCGACATCCGCCACGAGGCCCTGCAGGCTCGCGGCAAGCCCCAGGAGCCGCGGCGGCGAAGCCGAAGGCAGGAGGACCTCGATCCCGGAGCCCAAGGCGTCTATCCGATCGAGCACGCACAGGAAGCTTCCCCATACGGAAGAAGCGGCCGCCAGCTCTAGGGCGCATCGAACGCCATCCCCCACCTCGCCCACGAACGCAAGCGTCATATGGTAACCATCGGCCGGGCGCGACCGGCCGCCAGCCCCGTGTGCCTCCGCCGCTAGGCGCACGCGCACATCTTCATGGGGCCAGAGCGCGAAAAAGAGCCGCTCGTCCCTAGAAGAAAAACCGCATGCCACCTTCATAGCTTGTCATGACCGTATTACTCTGGGGCTCCATGATAACAAGACTGCCCGATGGCTGCGCCACGCTCTGCCCATACGAAAATCGTGTGTAGCGGACGGCGCCGTACACCCCGAGGCGACGCGACACGCGAAAATCCAAAGACGCGCCCGCCTTGACGAGTGCGGCCGTTCCGAGCGCTTGAGAGAAATCATACGCGGGCACGCTGATCGCGGGATTCATGGTTTGTCCCGCCGAGGCATAGATGCTCGCCACGAGCGCGTCTGTGAACGCCATCTGGACCAGGACGCCAAGCGCCATGTAGTCATGCCGGTAATCCTCTTCGTAGGCCTGTCCCGTACCCACCCCCACCATTCGCCGCCACGCGTGATGCCCGTATTCGAAAAACGGCACCGCCATGACAGAACGCTCAGGGAACGCCGCGCCCAACCGCACGCTGTAGTCCGAAATGACCGCTCCCGAGACCGTGCTTGGCACAGCCCCACCGCTCTGCGTATAACCCTGGTAGCGCACGTACCCGCTCGTCCAGTCGTAGCGCGCGCGGGCATAGAGGCGTTCGCGCAAAAGCAGGCCCGATGCGCTGGCCTGGAAACCGTCTATAAATCCATATTCACGATCGAAGTAATCCGTTTGCGGAGCATTTGTGCATACCGCTAGCGCACATGTATCGCTTGGTTCTACGTAATGGAAATCCGTCAATCGGTAAGAGGCTGACACATTATCGTCAATACTCCATACGGACCGTTCCTGCGCAGCCGCCGCCCCTTGCAGGACGCCCGCCGCCAGCACCACCAGCCACAAAGTCTTCAAAAACCGGATCCTCGAGGCAGAACGCCCCACGAGCGACTCTCAATGGCTAGGACGCGGGATATGTCGACAAACGATCCGGCAAATGTTCCACACTTATGCGTCCAGGGCCCGCCAAAATCACACACCTTTCAATAACGTTCTGAAGCTCACGAACGTTACCGGGCCAATTGTAACGGGCAAGATAGGTCTTTACCTCATTCTCCATATCTGGAATCGACGAAAGGCCGTTGCGAGCCGCCGCCTGCGCCACGAATCGCTCTACAAGGATAGGGATATCCTCCGGGCGCGACCGGAGAGGCGGCATGAGTATCTCAGCGACGTTGAGCCTATAGTAGAGATCTTCCCGAAACCCCTCTCCAGCAACGAGATCGCGCAAATCACGGTTGGTCGCGGCAATGACGCGGGTGTCTACGGCGCGCGTCTTAAGCTCACCCACTCGCTCAAAAACCTTATCTTGCAGGAAGCGGAGGAGCTTCGCCTGCCCTTCAGCCGGCAATTCACTCACCTCGTCCAAAAATAGTGTTCCGCCGTCCGCAGCTTCGAGTCGGCCCACCTTGTCCTTGATCGCCCCCGTGAAGGCGCCTTTGCAGTGCCCGAAGAGTTCGCTTTCGAGCAAGTTCGGCGAAAGGCTTGCGCAGTTCACTTCAACGAAGGGCCCCTTGCTTCGGCTGCTTGCGGCGTGGATCCGGCGCGCGATCAGACTCTTGCCTGTGCCGCTCTCCCCTAACACGAGCACGGTCGCTTCACTGCGCGCAAAACGTTCGGCCATGGACAATGTCCGCCGAAACGACTCGGAACGGGTCAGCATGTCCTCTTGGTCCAAAGCCACGCGGAGATTGTGGTTTTCCACCTCGAGGCTCCGGATATGGATCGCCCGGCTCAGAATCTGCTCTATCTCGGCCGGAGCAAAGGGCTTTACGATAAAGTCGGCCGCCCCGCGCTTTATCGCCTCTACCGCCTTCTCCACGCTCGCGTACGCCGTCATGATAATAACGGGCAGCGATGGGTAATCCGCCTTGACGGCAGCCAGGAGCTCGATGCCGCCCTCGCCCTCCATCCTCAAGTCCGACAGGACGATATCGGCGCGGAACTCCCGCAAAGTGGTCAATGCCGCTTTGACCGACGCTACATCCCGCACACGGTATCCGCGCCGCTCAAGGAATATGCTGAGCGTCAACCGAATCTTACGATCATCGTCCACTATGAGTACGGACGGCATCCAGTCACCCTTGCGTCGGTGGCGACACGACGGGCTGCAATGGCAGGTCGGCGGCCGTCATGTATCTTGGAAGGCTGATGCGAAACACGGTCCCCTCGTTCACCTTGGACGCCACTGTTATGCGCCCACCATGCGCCTCCACCATCTCGCGAACGATTGCGAGCCCCATACCTGCGGATCCTTGGTGCTCCCCGGTCCCTTGCGTAAACCATTCGAATATGCTCGGCAACTCCTCGGGCGGGATCCCACGTCCGGTGTCAGCCACCTCCATCAGGACCTCATCATCGCTCGGCTTGGACACCGTCACTGTAATCTGGCCATGCAAGGGCGTGTGGCGCAGCGCATTCGAGAGCAAATTATTGAAAACCCAGCCGAGCTTAATCGGATCGGCGTTCACGGCTACCTCCGGGAGACACTGCACTACCATGTCGACATCCTGGAGTTCAGCCTGGAGGCGAAAGGAGTGAACCTGCCGATGCAGGAATTCGCACAGCTCCAGCGGCTTCAGATCGATACTTGCGCGGATGGCGTCCGGCCTAGAGACGTCAAGGAGATCCTCCACTAACATCGTTAAGCGGCCCACTTCCTCCTTGGCGATTTCCAGAAGCTGACGGACCTGCACAGAAAAATTGTCCTGATGGGTGGTCTCGTAGAGGGTACCGATACTGAGACTGAGACTTGTAAGTGGCGTCTTAAGCTCATGCGAAAGCGTGGCCAATAGCTGCGTCCTCTGGTGCTCGGCGTGCCGCAACTCCGTCACGTCCTGCAACACGACGATTAGCCCTATTATGCTGCGGCCCTTATCGCGGAACGGAACGGTCTTCAGGATATAGTAATGGAGCCGGCCGCGGATGGTTAACGAAAATTCGTTGCGGCTATACTGCGGCTCGTCTTGATCCTCCCGACGCAGCGACATAAGGGCGTTGCGAAGATTCATATAGAACCGCGTGGCTATGTTCAGATCATTGATATTGCGACCAAGTAGCTCGCCAGGCTCGGTCTGCAGCAACATACCGGCCATGAAGTTCACATGGAGAATCTTTCCCTGGCGATCCAAAAGAACGAGCCCGTCGTCTATTGAGTTTATGAGCGCATCGATCTTTGCATTCTCATAGACCAGCTTTTCGGTATTCCCGCGATCGTATTTGTCAAGTCTCCGCAAGAGTCCATTGAACTCTCTCGTCAGATCATCGAACTCCACGAGCCCATAGCGCTCGAGCTCGCGGTGCGTGCCAGCAGGACTCAAGTCATGAATGCTGCGTGCCAGCTGGCGCATGGGCCGTAAAATGAGCCTCACCATCCACACGGAGAGTATCAGGATGGCAAGCAGCGACGCGCCAAGCCCGAGCGATGCGAATATCGTCAGGTCCTTGATCGCACTGACCGCGCGATGCTCCCGCTCGCCTATGGCTGCGCGCGTAACCTCTCTCAGCCTATCCAGAGAACGATCAAGGGACTTGAGGTGGGCGGCATCGGGACGGATCCGATAGGCCTTCCATGCGCTCCAGACACGCGCGCGCTCACGACCTATATGCAACCCTTCGGTATCGTCGCCGAAGCCTTGCGATGAAGCGGCGAACCGAGTCGCTATGCGCGCCCGCCCCGTCGCGGGGGTCGCAAGGGCGTAAGCATGAGCGGCCTCCCGCATGGTGCTCATCAGGACGGCGACATGAGCATTGGTCCTCAATATCCGCTGAGTGACACCGCCGAGTGCACCCACACGGGCGACAAGGAGGGCACCCAAGACGCCGAGAAACAAAACAACCGCCGATATGGCGATAATGAGGCGATTACTGAGTGATCGGGGCATGAATTATCCTAGTGACGCGTCTGCGTCTCGCTCTCCTTGGTGTCGACGATTTGAACATCGACCCCATCCGTATGATTCAGGAACTCGAGCGTCAACCACTTGAATAGGCGCAGGCGCCAGCCTACGTGTCGGTTCTTGCCAAAGATCGCCATCGTGATGCCGTGGGCCTCCACGAAACTCACGAGGGCGTCGAGCACGCTCTGCGATTCGAGTACCTTGAACCGCGCCCCCAGATCCTCCGCCAGGCGCTCGAGCTTCAAAAACTCCTTCCGGACCGGACTCAAGGCCTTTCCTGGCGCAAGCTCGGGTCTCACGACCGTGACGGCGAACCAATCCGCGTTCAAACGGCCGGCAACCCGTGCCCCGCGGCGCAGTAGGGCCACATTCGCGGCATGGTCAGGTCCGAGGCAGACGACCACACGATCGGGACGCCGCAGGGGCCCCGCCTCCCGCAAGAGCCGTTGCTCCTCAGTCTGATATTCGACCTTGCTCGCCACCTCACGCAATGCCATTTCGCGCATGGCCGCGAGGTTCTCCGGGGTAAAGAAACCGCGGAGCGCGCTTTCGACCTTCTCGGAGGGATAGATCTTGCCGCGACGCAGGCGCTCCCTATGGTCTTCAACCGAGAGATCGATATTGATGATCTCGCTTGCTATGGCCAGGATGCGATCCGGGACGGTCTCACGCACCTTGACGCCGGTTAGGCGCTCGACATAGGGGTTCAGGCTCTCGATATGCTGAATGTTGACAGCCGAAATGACATTAATGCCGGCCTTCAGGATATCCTCCACATCCTGATAACGCTTTGGATGCTCGGTCCCCGGAATATTAGAATGCGCAAGCTCATCGACGATGACGATCTGCGGCCGACGCTCAAGGATTGCCGGCAGATTCATTTCGTCGAAAAATCTGTCCTGGTAACGGATGCGCCGCAAGGGGACTTTTTCAAGATCCCCCACGAGCCCCGCGGTCTCGACACGGCCATGCGTCTCAATGTAACCCAACACCACATCGACACCTTCGTCGCGTAGTCTGCGCGCCTCGAGGAGCATCTGATAGGTCTTCCCGACGCCGGCCGCCGACCCGATATAAATCTTAAGGCGGCCCGCCGTGCGCTCCTTCAGCGTGCTTAGAATATCCTGTTCCGATGAGGACAGAGTGCTCTGCGGTTCCATGAGACCTCCCACCGCTCAAGCCCTTACTGGCTTGGGCGGGGATTTTTGGGGCTCGCGGCCCGTCCAGGGAAACGCTTCCCCCTTTCGCGTTGCTAATCGCACCCGATATAAACTGCGCCCGCCAACATGACGGCCGTCTGGCGCGAGTTTCGTGCTTCGACGCAACCGCCATAGTGCCCCACGGTCCTGCACTGCCCCCGACCCCGAACGGGCCCCAGAGCCGGAACCGTAGGCCACATACCCACATTGCCGACCAATCTCCTTTCCATCCACCGCAATAGTACCAGGGTCGCATTGTCATCACCGCCACAGGTGACACCGCAGCGGGGACATAGGTGTTGCCGATCGGAACGGACGGTCTTTCCGTCCGGCCATTGTCCAACACATATGACGGTGTTGCGTGGGCCGGATCGTCGGTGTCGGCGCTCCCCTCCGTACCAGGATCCATCCCACCCGCTGGCGTGGCACAGATCTACTGCAAAAAGTCCCAACGCGGCCTGCCCCAGTGTTGGCTGTCATCGCGCAAAGCGGCGGAGGCCGGAACACCCCGTTGTTGGCCGCTCGTTTGCTGGGTCTCGCGCATCTTACGGGAGACCGCCCTGCCCGAGCCGCTTCAAATCCGCGAGCTGATTTTTGAGGTGCCACGGCTTCGCGACGGTTGCAATGCCTCGGGACACGACGATCGACCCCTTCCGCTCCGCTTGGGCGGTGTTGGGGTACAGGCAACAGGTGCCGTGCGGTTCAGCATGGTTCGATTATATCCCCTAGCCACCCTAATGACGCAGGTGGAGCGATGCGGCGCAAGGTTTGGCAGGTCAGTTTCCAGAATCACACGCCCTTGCTCAGCATAGCGCTCAGCCCCTCACGGCCGCCAGGGCGGTGAGTTCGATCCTGAAGGGGCGGCACTGTCGATCGATGGGACCCGATTGGCCTGCGCACAGCAAGGCCGTCCGCACAAAGCGACGAAAATACTGATATTCCCGCATCCGGGCGTTATCGGGGCACCGTTGACGACCGATCCGCCGCTGCAAGATTCGCGCTTACGCGGAGATCGGGTAACAGCGCAAGCGGCCGCCGATCTGCATCGGTCGTTGATATTACTCCGCTTTGTAGAGTAATAGCGATTTCCGAGAACCTATCGTACTCAGAAAAACAGGCTCTCCGTCTGATCCCTTTCTAGTGCAACGCTCGCGTGGTCCTCGCCTAGGAGGGGGATGCGTGGATAGGCTATTCCGGCATCCACCAATTCTTGGTCGAAATGCCCCGGGCTCTCAGTGTCCCATCCCGTCATCGCGATTGTGATTCGCGAGTCGCTGAAGTCCCAGATTCAGCGCCAGGACATTCACGCGCGCCTGTCCAAACAGCCCGAGCCAGGGCCTACGTTCATGCCGCGCCACGAGGCGGCGCACCGAGGCTAGGGGCAGGCCGCGCTTGCGAGCGACCCAGCGAGCCTGAAGATAGGCATTGGCGGGGGTGATGTCCGGGTCGAGCCCGGACCCCGAACTCGTGATCATATCCGCCGGCAACCGTTGCCCCGCAAGCGTCGGGTGGTGGGCCAGAAGACGATTGCGCCGCATGGCGAGATGACGCGCAAGCCTGCGACTCAACGGGCCGAGATTAGAGGCGCCGGACGAACGCGGATCCATGTGGACGGCCGACGGCCTTCCATGGAACCACCGGCCTCCCCGGAATCGCTGCTCGATCAGACGGGAACCCACGATCCGCCCGTCTTGCCGCACGAGACTGCCGTTGGCGGGTCCCGGAAATGTAAGTTGGTTGATACCGATCTCGAGCAAGGGATAGCCGAGCCCAAACATCACCCACGTCAAGAGGGTAAAACGTAGAGCAGTCCCAAAGGTACGCGACAGACGGCCTCCTCGCGGTTAACGCAAAAACGGACTTAGAACGAGATCTATGGCCTTGATGCCAATAAAGGGCACGATGAGGCCCCCAAAACCGTAGAACAGAACGTTACGCGCCAACATGTGATTGGCAGTCGTCGGCTGAAAACGCACCCCGCGCAACGCCAGGGGGATCAAGATCGGAATGATTGCGGCGTTGAATATGAGCGCCGACAAGACCGCGCTCTCAGGGGTTGCAAGATGCATGATATTGAGCGCCGACACCCCTGGCAATGCCAACATGAACATGGCCGGCAACATCGCAAAATATTTGGCCACGTCGTTTGCGATAGAGAAGGTGGTAAGCGCCCCGCGTGTGATGAGAAGCTGCTTACCAATCGCCACGACATCGATGAGCTTGGTCGGATCGGAGTCCAGATCGATCATGTTGGCAGCCTCCTTCGCGGCCACCGTCCCCGAGTGCATGGCAAGGCCGACATCCGCCTGAGCGAGCGCCGGCGCATCGTTCGTGCCGTCACCGGTCATAGCCACAAGCCGCCCCTGCCCCTGCTCCAAACGAATGACGCGGATCTTGTCCTCGGGCTTAGCCTCAGCTACGAAATCATCGACGCCGGCTTGTTCGGCGATCACGCGCGCCGTAATCGGGTTGTCGCCCGTGACCATGATTGTCTTGATTCCGAGGCTGCGCATATGCGCGAAGCGCTCACGCATACCAGGCTTCAAGACATCCGATAGACCGATCACGCCAATCAGTGCCCCGTCCATCGCGAGCGCGAGCGGGGTCGCGCCCTTTTTTGCCACTCGATCAGCCGCCTCCTTCAGCTCCCGCGGAGCCGTGGTCTTGAAGCCCTCCTGCACGTACCGCGCGACCGCCGCGACTGCACCCTTACGCGCCTCGCGACCGTCTGGCAGGTTCGTTCCGCTCATGCGGGTCTCGGCGGTAAATTCCACGCCCTGCGCCTGCTCCCAAATAGGATCGCGTTTGGCACCCCGCGCCACCGCCAGCGCCACGATGGACCGCCCCTCGGGAGTGGAGTCATACCAGGAGGCGGCCATGGCAGCCGCTGCGACATCGTCCTCGCTGTACCCTGGCAAGGGCACGAACTCAGTGGCCTGGCGGTTGCCCATAGTGATAGTGCCCGTCTTGTCCAAGATAAGCGTCTGTACGTCGCCCGCCGCCTCCACAGCCCGCCCGGACATCGCCAAAACATTGAACCGCGTAGCGCGATCAATGCCGGCGATGCCAATGGCGGACAAGAGTGCCCCGATGGTCGTAGGCATCAACGCAACGAGAAGCGCAATCAGGGTCGCCACATCGATATGGATATGAAGAAAAGAAGCGAGCGGCTTCAAAGTAGCCACCACGATCACGAATATCAGGCTCAGGACCGCAAGCAGCACAGTCAGGGCAATCTCGTTGGGTGTCTTTTGGCGCCGCGCACCCTCCACGAGCTGAATCATGCGATCAAGGAAGGTGTGCCCCGGGTCGGCGGAGACCTTGAAAACCAGCCAGTCCGAAAGGATGCGCGTGCCGCCGGTGACGGTCGACATCATATCCGTGCCCGGCTCCTTCAAGACTGGAGCTGATTCCCCCGTTATTGCCGACTCATCGACCGACGCAATGCCTTCCAGGATCTCACCATCCGTCGGAATGATCTCGCCACGTTCGACACGCACGCGATCCCCCTTACGGAGCATGCCTGCCGCAACCACCTGAAGAGTGCCATCGTCGGCGATGCGCCGTGCTGTCGCGTCCGTCTTGGTTTGGCGCAGCGCATCGGCCTGCGCCTTGCCTCTGCCCTCCGCAAAGGCCTCGGCGAAGTTCGCGAACCATACCGTAAAGAACAGGATGGCTGTCACAAAGCCGTTATAGGCAGCAGTCACCTGCGTCTTTCCGAAAAGGTCCGGATCGAAGGTCAACGCCAAAGTCACGAACATCGATAACCAGACGATGAACATGACGGGGTTGCGCACCTGGACCCGTGGACTGAATTTTTTGAAGGAGTCGATGATCGCCTGCCCAGCGAGCTCCCGCGTCCTCTTGCGCCCGCCCTCGATATGCCCGGGCGCGCCTGCCGCCGCCGCGCTCATCGTATCGCCCCAATCGATGCATGGTGCGCATAGAATTCGGCGATGGGCCCCAACACGAGGCCAGGGAAGAAAGTCAGCGCCCCCACAACTATGATGGTGGCGAACCAAAACCCGCCGAAAAGCGCCGTATCCGTCTTCAAGGTCCCTACTGTTTCCAGCACGCGTGGTTTCGCGGCCAAGGAGCCGCCGAGCGCCAGCATAAAAATGATCGAGGCGTAGCGCCCCACCAGAATGACAACGGCCAAAGCGACATTATACCAAGGGGTGTCACCGTTTAGCCCCGCAAAGGCCGAGCCGTTATTGGCGGCGGCCGAGGTAAAGGCGTAGAGCACTTCGGACAGACCGTGTGATCCGGCGTTCCCGAGTGAGCTCACTCCATATGGAGCCATCAAGGACCACGCGGTCGGGACCAAAATGATGAGGGGGTGGACCAAGAGCGCAAGAGACGCCAGCACGATTTCCCGTTTCTCAATCTTCTTTCCGAGGAATTCCGGTGTGCGCCCTACCATGAGGCCGGCAATGAAAACAGCAAAAATGCCGTACATCAGGAAATTGAGCATCCCGACACCCTGGCCGCCGAATACGCAATTCAGCATCATTTGCACGAGCGACACCATGCCACCTGCGGGCGTATAGCTGTCGAGCATGGAATTGACCGCACCAGTCGCGGAAGCGGTGCTCACCGTATCGAACAAGGCGCTCTGGGTGATGCCGAACCGCACCTCCTTACCGACCATATTGCCGCCCATCTGGCCGGCGCTCGCGTGCTGCATCAAGCCCGCGTGGGCCAAAAGCGGCGTGCCGCGTTGCTCGGCAATCACGGCCGTGAACACCGCGACTACCAGCATCGACGCCATGACCGTGTAGATCACGCGGGCCAGCTTCGGGTTCCCCACAATGCGCCCGAAGGCCACGACCAGTGCCATGGGGCCTACCATCATAAGCAGGGTCTCGATGACGTTCGACAAAGGCGTCGGGTTCTCGAAGGGGTGCGCCGAATTCGCATTGAAGAATCCGCCCCCATTCGTGCCCAAATGTTTTATGACCTCGAGGTCCGCCACCGGACCTAGGGGTATGTGCTGCACGCCACCTTGAATGAGGTGCGACGTGACCATGCCCGTGAGCGTCTCGGGAGATCCCTGCCAAACCAGGATCGGTGTAATAAAAAGGCATGGGAGGAGAAACACGCGCGTGAGGACCCGCACGAAATCGTGGTAGAAGTTGCCGAGAATGGGGCCTTTATCACGATTCGGGGTAAGTGCGCGAAAAAACGCGATCGCCATGACCAAGCCCGTTGCCGCCGAAATAAACATGGGAAAGGTTATGGCGGCCATCTGGCTAAAAAGCGAAAGAGTCGACTCGCCGCCATAATTCTGCCAGTTGGTATTCGTGACGAAGCTCGCCGCCGTATTGAAAGCGAGAAAGGGTTGCACGTCGGGGAATTTCAGGGGGTTCCACGGCAAATGGGCCTGAAAAGACAGGATCACATAGATCAAGAGACCCATAAGGAGATTGGTGAGAAGCATATGGACCGCGTAGCCCTTCCAGTCCATCCCCTCCTTCACGGCATCCCGCCCTATGAGGCGATAGATAAGTCGGTCGACCGGATTGAGGACCGGATCGAACAGGGTCTTCTGCTCCTGAAAGACGTGCGCCAGATAGCGCCCAAAAGGAACGCTGATCGCTCCCGCCAGCAGCAGCTCAATAGCGATTTGCCAAAACGCGTTCGCACTCATCACTCAGAAACGCTCCGGGTACAAGATCGCGTAGACCAAATAGACTGCCACCGCGGCGACAAGCGCGAGCAATAGATCCGTCACTTATTTCCCCCTTCACGACTCCCAATGACCACGCTCGAGAAGCGCACGAGGCCCGCAAAGAGCCCATAGACCGCGATAAACGACACTCCCATAACCCAAAACATCGTGGCACTCCTCTCGTTCCCTATGCCCGCACCCAGCAGGATCCGATATGCCGTCGGTCGCGACGGCCTGCATCCCCGGAAGAAGCGACCGTTGGGGGCGGCTTTCGAAAAAACTTACCATGAAGACATTCGCGGCCCCAGACCCCTTTATCCCGGCGCTGTTCGACCTCGAGGCGTGGCCACGCCCTGTCTTCATCCCGCTCATGACCCCTCGATATCGGTCGGCCCCTGCAAGGGCCCGCCCTGAACCACGCCGGGACACATCATCGTATGTTCCGTGCCTACGCTCCCTTCGGCGTGAACGGCACAACCCGCATCCCCATCCTAGCAAGCCGCGTGCCATGATATTTTTCCGCAAAGATTCCAGCGGTTAGACGCCCCCAAGAGGCCCCGGCTTAACGCCACCGCAACGGTGCAGGGGCCTCGGAGGCCTGCGTGGGGTAGGGGTTATAGGCCGCCTTTTTGAGCGGCCGCCCGCGCCCGGCACGCCGCCCGCTATTGCGTGCCAACCTCGTCGAAGGCGGCTTTGGGAAACGGCGCCACCCAATCGAGCCGGTCTCCTAGCCCTTTCTCGTCTGTCGTGGCGCACGCCGTTCGTCGGACATCCCAAGCGCGGCGCGGCACACCTTGCGAGAAGACCGGTCTCGACTATGCTTGACAACAAAGGGGACAATCATGCGGGACCACAGACGATGAGCGATGTCGTCGACGGCGGCATCACACACGACGATGCGCCGCGACGCAGGATACTGGTGGTGGACGACGATGACGGCCTGCGCGCCGGGCTTGCGATCGGCTTAAAACGCGACGGCTATGCGGTTCAGCTTGCCTGCGACGCCGCCGAAGCGATGGAAAAGCTCGCGCACGCGGATTTTGACCTCATACTGCTTGATCTGCGTCTGCCTGGGCCCGTCGACGGCCTAGGCCTGCTCAATAGCATCCGCGCCGAGCGCTCGCCCCTGAATCTGCCGATCATTATCATCTCCGGGTCGTCCGATACCGTGAACATTGTTACAGCCTTACGGGACGGCGCCAATGACTATGTCGTGAAACCCTTTGATGCCAGTACGGTGCGCGCCCGCGTGCGCACACAGATCACCTTGAAGGCCCTAAAGGACGTAAACGACCACTTCCTCCGGACCGCTAGCCACGATCTCAAAAAACCCATCATGCTCATGCTCGATGTGGCAAGCCAGATTCGGCTAACGGCCACAACGGGGCAACCGATGTCGGCGGACGATCAATCGGCCCTCGATCTTCTTATCGATACCGGCAAATACATGCAGCAGATCATAGGTGAACTGCTCGACATGGGCGCCATTCGCGCCGGCCGCGTCCACCTCCAAAAACAATCCACCGACTTCGGTGCCATCGTCCGACAAGCGGTGGCCCACAACTTAGGCTACGCGCACGGCAAAGGCATAGAACTCGACCTCAAGTTCTCCCCCGGTATCCCACATATCCTCGCCGACGAACTACGGCTCCTGCAGGTACTGGACAACCTGATCGGGAACGCCATAAAGTTTAGCCCGCCCAAAACGCACGTTGTGGTCTCCACATCAGCCGATAACGAGCAGATCGTGTGCGAGGTCGCCGACGAAGGGCCTGGACTGTCACCCCAGGATCAGACCCACCTCTTCCAACCTTATCAATCGCTCAGCAACAAGCCCACAGGAAACGAGCAAAGCACGGGCTTGGGCCTTGCTATCTGCAAGGAACTGATAGCGCTCCACCAAGGCGATATCGGGGCCCACAACAACCGGAGTGGGGGCGCAACATTCTGGATACGCGTGCCGATCAAACCGCAGCCTGCCCAGGACACTACGGTCCTCGAGCAACCCAAGGCCGCGCGGCATGCGACCTAGGAAGGCCTGTCGCTAAACGCAGTCACAGTCGACGCCGACGATGCCCGCCCTTCGATCACCTCGGCGGAAGGCAAAGTGGAGAGGGTCTGCCCCCCTGGATCGGGGAGGCCTGGTCCCACCCTAAAGAGCGTGATCTCGGGTGGCGCAAGTAAGCGGAACGGCGGCCCCCAGGCGCCAGTGCCACGACTCACGTAGAGATAGGAGGCGTGCGCCAAGCGAAACAGCCCGGCATGCGCCGGATAGTACAAGCGGGTAAGGAAACCAAGGGGGAAGATCTGTCCCTTGTGGGTATGTCCCGAAAGCTGCAGATCGAAGCGAGCCTCGGAACCGGGCAACACATCGGGACGGTGCTTGAGCAGAACCGTAAAGGTATCGTCCGAGACTCCGCGCAGGATCCGCGCCTCGCAGCGCGCCGCCTCCTCTGGCTTACTCGCCGCCGGATCGTCGACGCCCACGAACCGCAGCCCAGGGACGACGGCTGCAGTGTTGCGCAGCACGACGAAGCCGCAGCGTTCCATGAAGGGCAGCGCTGACTCAAGACCCGCGTAACACTCGTGATTACCTATCACGGCAAACTTACCAAAGCGCGGCTTAAAGGCCGCCAAGGCCTCGGTGACGGGTACCGCGAGTCCCGCGTGCGAGTCGATCAAGTCACCGGTCGACACCACGACATCCGGTTCATGCTCTTGAAGCCTCTTTAGGAGCGTCTGGATGCGACGACGCCCATTCATCGTGCCGATATGAACATCCGATATCTGGGCTATGCAAAGGACTGTGGAGGGGCCGATGTCCTTTGTGGTCGGGACGTTAACCGTCTCTACCTGAATGCGCGATCTCTCGAAAAACGCGTAGATCGCCAATAGGCCGGTCAAGCTCAGGCTCGATATCAACGACGCGACGCGAGCTGCAGCATGGGAAGGCGCGCCCATAAGAACAAACCAGCCTCCAAGCATGAGGTCAGTCGCAAGCCGTGCCATGGTGAACAGCAGTACGAGACCAGCCCAGGTGTAGCCGATCCACGACAAGACTCGTCCGATATGCTTGAACTGCCGCCGGTCCATGCGACGCGCGAAAAACGGGGTAAGTCCAAGACCGAGAAGCACTCCACCGAGAACGGCGGACAAGGGTGGCGAAAGCGCGAAGCCAACCACCAGGACGTGCCAGATGAAGACGTGGGCCAAGCCGTAAAGTGCTAGGAACAAAGGAAAGATCATCGACGACACCTCGAAGGCCAGACACCATTGTGCCGCACGAGCACGGGCGCCTCCATGCACCTTTAGACATCCGCGTCAAAATCCCTGGCAAGCGGGCCCCCGACAGGTAGGCACAAGAGTTGGATTAGGAAACTTGGACAGCGAGCGCGTTCTCGACGATACCGGCAAAAATACGGTCAAGCTCGGCTCCGAGGGTGACAAGATCCGGGTGGTCGTACCGGGCGAAGACCTGCGAGGGACGGCGATAGGCAGTGATCGTGCGGCTATCTACAACATAAATGTGAAGACGTAAGGGGATGTCGAGACCCGCCGCCTTGCGCGCCGACCACACGCGTACCGCAAAATCCGGCCGGAAAATCTCCAGTATCTGGTCGCAGTCGACCACAAGCCCCTTCTTGGCGGCGTTCGCCTGGCCGTTGATGTGGGCCACGAGCCCCATGCGCGCCGTGACGACCGCCGCTATGAGGCGCTCGACCGTCTCCTCACACCCATAAGGCGACAACACTTGAACGAGATCATCATGCACTCGCTGCACTCTCCGTAAGTAGAGCCCGCGGCTTCGGCATCCGTCACGCAACGCATTTCGATTCTCGCCCGGATGGCGTACGCGATGCCTTTCCGTTGACCGCCGAACGAAACGGGCCTTTGAACATCAAACCCAAAAATCGACGGGCGCGGGCTATCTATAGTCCGCAGGTGAAAAGTGTGCGGCCATCCTCTATCATCTCTAAGCGTCGAGCCTCACACAAAATGCGACCGGAGACAAGACTGACGACATGCGCCTGATACCCACCCTCACCGTAATCCCCTGGCTTACGCTCGCGGCAGTAGCGGCACACGCCTCGATCACGTCTGTAGTCCCCAACCCGTGCGGGGGAGCCTCAGGCCTGCTCGCCGAACTCGATCGGCCAACCGTGGGCGACAGCGCGTGCGTAGCGGCACCGGGGCGGGCGATCGTGGAGCTGGGCTACGCCCACCTCAACACAAACGCCGGTACTCGACAAACGCTCCCACAGACAGAGATCCGATTCGGTCTGCCGCAACGCAACGAATTCGTACTCCTTCCCCCGAATGCAATCTACGCCGCAAATGAACACGGCGCAGAGACGGATTACAGCGCTGCAGTCATGGGAATTAAACACGAGTGGGGTTACACCCGCCGCTGGATCTATACCGGCGAGGTCCTGTTCACGGCCCCCGGAACATACAACGCGAACGGGACCGCCGATGGCTGGGGGTCGGCCATCAACGGAATCGTGGGCTACAACCTCACAAATACCGTCGCTCTCGGGCTCATGCTCGGCGTGACGAGCCTTTACGATCAACAAGGGCGCCGCTACACGAGCGTGAACCCGGATTTCACGGCCACTTGGCTCATCGATCCGCGCTGGCAGCTCTACGGCGAGGTCTATGGGCAAACCCATACGGCCGCAGGGGCAGGCAGCGGCTGGGACTCGGACGGCGGCATACAATATCTCGTAACGCGACACGTCGAGGTCGACGCGGAGATCGGGCAGCGCCTGTCGGGCGCCCTAGGCGGGTACCGTAATTACTGGGGCTTGGGCGCGGGATGGGAGTTCTAGGAGCAGACGGCTCGGATACAGCCGGCACCGAACGGGAAGGGGTCACGAAGTTCCATCTTCGCTACACGCGAGACGCACCGCTCGCCGCCGCGCGCCTCGCCACCTTACAGGGGTGGCGCCAAATCCTCTTCGATCTGGGGCTCATAGGGCAGGAGGCTACGGACAGCGGCCTCATAGGCTTCGGGAATGTCAGCGAACGCTTCGATGCCGGGCAAAAGGGCCAAGAACGCTTCCTGATCACGGCCACCCAAACCGGCCACAAGGCCGTGCTCACCGCCAAGGATTACAGCCTGGTTACGGGCTGGGATCTCGCCGCCAATCGCATCGACGCCGAGGGCCCCTCGCCACCCTCCTCCGAGTCCCTGACGCACGCGATTTTCTATGCCTCTCTCGTCGACGTCCGTTATGTCTTCCATGGCCACTCGCCCGAAATCTGGTCCTGCGCCGACGCTCTCGGACTCCCATCGACGGCGCGCGATGCACCCTATGGGACCCCCGAAATCGCCCGCGAGGTCCAGGCTCTCCTCGCCCTACCTGACTGTCGCGCGGCAGGCCTTGTGGTCATGGGCGGCCACAGAAACGGGGTCATAAGCTTCGCCGCCCGCGCCGAGGACGCCGGCGACATCCTCATCCGGACCTTGGCGCGCGCCCGCGGCTTCGCACCGACCCCCAAGACCAGCCCCTAGCCACATTTACCCGCACAATAGGCGCGCGCGAGGCGGATGGCTAATCGCGGAAGCGCCGGCCACGGGACCGGGCAGCGGACCCTCTCTTGGCCACCCACCCATCCAGCTGGCCAATCGGTGCGATCCGCGTGACGGGAACGTACGACAACCATACGGAGCGATTTGCAACCGTCGTCACGAGCCCTGGGTCTTGCGCACAATTTGCCGGATCGTCATCGCGTAGTCATCGGCCTTTCGAGTCAGGTAGTCCAAGGTGTTACCCTGGGCATATGCGTTATATCGATACTGGTATAGAAAGGACCACAGGCCCTGATCACGGAGAGCTTCACGCAAATATCGGGCCGATTACTGCGATGCGCTACTCTTGCCATGGTCGGGCTTATAAAGGGGACAACGACCCATCGGGGGGCCTTGCAGTCGGTCTGCGGCAGTACTCCGTGAAGTGTGGGCTGGGCGCATTCTTGGCCTAACTCGCAGCGACAACCCAATTACCGCGTTTCGACCGATTCAGCCGCGACGCCGAAAGACGTATCACTCAGGCGTACGCCCAGCGCGGGTCGCCCAGGAAGGCGCAACACGGTGACGTAAGGCTTCTATTAGCATCCAGAGGATCCCAAGGTCTTACGCATCACCGCCAACGCGAGGTCGGAACGCTTTGGGATTCCGAAGCGCGCGTCACCATACGGAAAGGCTTTGCGCTCGCCCGTGAAGCGGTAGCCCATGCGCAAGTACCAGGCCACGAGATCGCGCCGAAGATCGATCACCGTGATCTCCGCTTGCTGTACACCCCAATGGGCCTTTGCCCAACACTCGGCATAGGTGACGAGGGAACGCCCGATTCCTTGCCCCTGAATGGCAGGGCGAACCGCGAAAAGCCCGAACGCCGCCACAGTGGACGACACCCGCTCAAGATGGATACACGCGCCAAGCTGACCTTCTACGCGCGCGAGCAGGACACGACTCCCATCGCGCACAAGGATATCGGCCAACATGTCGGCGTCAATGCGCTGCCCACCCAATAAATGCCCCTCGCTCGTCCACCCCTTGATCTGACCAGTCGCGCGATAGGCATCATTGACGAGCGCCGCGATCTCTGCGGCCTCATCGACTCGGGAAAAAACCCATTCTGGAACCGCAGACATGACTCCCCTCCGGCCGTTATGAGCGCCCATCTTAGTGCGTGCCACGCGCAAGCGCCAAACAGCTTGTGCTCGTCCCGTTAAGGAAGTAGCCGCCCCCCCTAAATGGCATCTCGATGTGCCAGAGCGCCAACTCATTTTGGTGGGAGGGGGCTCATCAGGCCGCCTGCCGAAGCCGTTCTCGGCGCTGTTCTTCCAGACGACCCCCTGTTGAGCTAGCGATTGCCCTCAAGACACGTCTCGTGGCTCTCCACGCAGAGAGCTCGTACACGCCTGAGACACGATTCGGTGTTTGGCAAAATGCCCGCAGCCCCGGGCCCGGCGCTTGACCGCCTCATTCAGCCACTGCGGCCCGTTGGTGGATTCGAGATGCTTGCGGTACGCCAGGGGCAGCCGGTGGCAGGCCAAGGTCTTGCCGATATCGTCCTCGACCCCATTCGTGAGCTTCGGGTACTTCGTGGCCCACTTCGCAAGCCAACCCGCGAGATTCCGTTGGGCTTCAGTCGATCCCGCCGATCATAGGACTCCTGCAAGCCGTCGTCATCGGTCCCCCGGGGGTAGGCCAGTGCGTTGCGTAAAATGGGCGATCGCCGGTATCGACACAACGGAGGCGTCTCGCGCCCATTGAGACACAGATTGCTACAGGGCGCTACAATTGGTCTCATGAACAGGACCATTAGCCAACGGGAGCTTCGCAATCAGTCTGCAGCGGTACTCCGTGAGGTACAGGCGGGGCAAATCCTCGTCGTGACTCGCAATGGCGAGCCGATTGCCGAGCTGCGGCCGATTAGGCCACGACGCTATGTACCGCGGGCCATCATCGCTGATGCCGCCACGCGCGCGCCCCGGATCGATGCAGCCCGTTTTCGTGCCGATGTGGACGCTATAATTGACCAAACCGTCGATGGCTGAGAAAACTCGCAGCCTGCTAGACGCATCCGTCGTCATCGACCACGACATTCTGGATGCCGCCTTGCTTCCTGATGAGTCCGCTATCTCGGCCGTTACCCTCGCGGAACTCGCTGCGGGGTCCCATGCAACACGCGACGACCAAGAGCGGGCGCGGCGCCAGGACCGACTGCAATGGGCTGCGGCGACATGGGACGCACTACCCTTTGACGGCGAAGCGGCCCGGCTTTATGGTCAAATGTTCGCAGCCACCCGACTGGCCGGACAATCGAGCCGTGCACGCTTTGCGGATTTACTGATTGCCTCCACTGCGGCCGCCAACAGCCTGCCGATTTACACCCGCAACCCGCCCAACTTTGCCGCCCTCGCACGCATCGTGAAAGTGATCGCACTTTGATACCTCAACGCTCCCGCCAATGAACCGACGTTGCGGTTATCGTGGGAGAAATAACGACGCGCGCGAGAATGTCGGTCCACATGCCTATGTCGATGCACAGGCTTTTCCATGAACTGCTCCCGCCAAGCCGATACGGCTATGACGGAAGTTTCGTACTCATTGCCGGCCGCACGGCCGGTCATCGCGGCGCACTTCCCCGCTCCACCCCTCGGACGGTTCCCGCCCGGAACCGGAACCACCGGCCAATATGCGTTCGAGGCCGCGGCGCTTCCCCTGTATGGTAGGGTTGCTTCCATGTTTTCCAGGGTTCGAACGGGGCCCATCAATAACCTGCACCCCAGGTCTCGCACCCTGATGGTCGCGGGCTCGATCCGGATACGGACCCGGGCCGTACTGCCATGCAAGCGACATAGAGACGCGCTAAGCTGCGCTAAACGGACGCGCGGACACGCGGCGCCGCAAGGGAGATATCGCATGAGAAAGTGGTTTCCAGGACGCGTTTGGACGGTATGGAGCTTAGGAATCGCCTTGGGGGGCATCTCCCTGAGCACGCTGGCGCAAGCCGCCTCTAACGACCGCGACGTGTCGCAGCCCGTAACCATCAATGCGTCCGATCGCGCGACCTACACGCACATCCTGCCGACCGGTCGCGTGACAAGTCCGGTTGGCACGATCAACGGCACACCGAACTTCGCGACCGCCGCCACCGTATCGGGCCGTATCTTGCTCGTCCTCGCCAATGGCGCAACGCGCGCCCAAACCATCACCTCCTACGATGCCCATACCCTCGCGCCGATCGATCAGATGGCCGCCTACCGCGGCCGTCACAAGAGTCCGGTCGCGAGCGACGATGCGATCCTCGCCATCGCACACCAGGACCTCTTCCAGGGGCTGGCTGCCGGCCCCGGCGGCCACCTCTATGCCGCCGGGGGAGGGACCAATGACGTGCTCGCCTTACGGAATGACCGGGGGCGACTCACGCTCATACGGCGCTACCCCTTGCGCTGGCAACGGTTTCCGAAGACCCAATACCCCTACCATTATCAAGGTCACCACGTGGGTAGCCCACGCCTATTTTATCCCGATGCAGTCGTCCTCGGACCACGCAATCATCACCTCTTTGCCGCGGGGCTGCTCGCCAACAGCCTGGCACGTGTCAACCTGAAGACCGGACACGCCCGCTACCTCAATATCGGCGCCTACCCCTACGCCTTGGCCCTTGCCGATCATGGCAAGCGGCTCGCCGTGAGCCTCTGGGGCGCAAACGCGGTGGCGCTCGTCGACCCGCGTCGTTTCACGCGCCTCGGCCGCGTTCAAGTCGGCCCGCCAGCATCGGCCGCAGATGCGGCCGCCGGGCTGCACCCCACGGCAATGGTCGCGCAGCGTCAGGGACGCGACCTCTTTGTTACCTTGAGCAACGTCGATCGGATCGCGCAGATCGATACCGCGTCCGGAAAGGTCGTACGCTGGATCGACGACAGCCCCTACCCAGGCGCGCCGCCGGGAAGCTATCCCGATGCCTTAACCATCGCCCACGGACGACTGTTTGTCGCTAATGCCGGAAACAACGACATCGCGGTCTTCGATCCGCGATCAGGGCGCCGCGAAGGCCTGATCCCGACCGGTTGGTACCCGACCGCGCTTGCCAGCAACACCCACGCACTCTACGCCGTATCGGCAAAAGGCTTGGGCTCGGGACCCAACATCCGCCACCAATGGGTGGGCGACATGATGGACGGCCTCGTCCAGAAGATCCCATTTGCCACCATATCGGCACGACTCCCGCAATGGACGGAGCTCGCATTACGCCATGACGGCTTCACGTTGCGCGAGCGTGCAGCGCGCGAGCGCCACGACCAAGCCACCGCCGCCTTCCTGCGCCGCCACGTCCATTACGTGGTATTCATCCTGCGCGAGAACAAAACTTTCGACGAGGATTTCGGGAAATATCGCGCGGCCGGACATTACGCGGACCCGAGACTTGATCTCTACGGCCCGCACGAACTGCCAAACCTCTACGCCCTCGCGCACCGTTACACCTTATTTGCGCAGTTCATGGCCGACGGCGAGGTCACAGCCCAGGGACATCAGTGGACCACGGCGGCCTCGGACTCCGACTTCGTCCAGCGCACCTGGCCCGAGTACTACTCGCACCGCGGATTTGTCGCCAACCCCGGATGGACACAGTCCCTAATCCCAGGAGGCGCCACCGGCACCGGCGGCTTTCCCTTGGGCGTAGATAACCCCTATGCGATCTATGAAAACCTCTCGGCACTCGGCAAATGGTCCAACCCCTGGATCAGCTACCCCGGCCGACTTTTTCTCTTCAACGATCTCCTAGCCCACCATGTTTCCTTCGAGGACTTCGGGGAGTTCGTGTCTCGTGCGCGCGATGGTGCCATATCGCCCGCCATGAAGGTGCACCTCGCAACCAGTTTCCCTGGCTGGGATCGAATGCTCCTCGACACCGCGCGCACGCATCTCGCCATCCGCTGGCTCAAAGCCCATCCCGGAGCGGCATTCCCTCATTTCATCTACATTTGGCTGCCCGATGACCATACCGCGGGCCGCAAAGCGTGCTACTACAGTCCGGACTACTACGTGGCCAACAACGACCTTGCTACCGCGCAACTCGTCCACTACCTGTCGACGACGCCAGAGTGGCGCCATATGGTGGTATTTCTGACTGAAGACGACGCACAGTCGGGGGCCGATCACATCAATGCTCATAGAACATTTGCGCTCGCGATGGGACCGTGGGTCAAGCGCGGTCTGCTCGACACCCACCCCTATTCGCAGGTGAATATCCTGAAGACCACCGAGGCGATCTTTGGGCTGCCGCCGCTGTCACAATGGGACCAGAACGCGACCGTCCTAGCGCGCATCTGGACCCGCCACCCCGACTATACCCAGCCCCGTGTTCGTCTCTCGCAAATCCCGCTTACATTCAACGCAGGCGTCTGTACGCACTACACGCTCCTGCGTCGCGAAGCCGGGGCTGCGGGCCATGTGCTTTCGCCCGACTGGTATAAAGCGCACATCAACTCTCACGGCGCGAAGGCGCCCCCGGTACGCCATGCGTTCGCGCCCACGACTCTGCTTAAGATCCCAGGGCCCGAACAGATGCGGCAGGAATGGATCGCCTCGCGCGGCCAAGCGGCGTACGCAGCCATGCAGCGGTATCTCGCTGGCTACGCGCGACGACGCGGCGCGCCGCTCGCCGCCTATGAGGCCGGCGCTGACCGCCAGAAGGGACGCGCGACGCAGTGACAGGCAAGGGCCCGGGTAACGCAACCGCCTCAGGGGCGGGACGCGCGGCCAGCCTTCGACCGGGTCCGCCCGCAAGCCAGCCCATAGGCTGCTTGCCCCGATCTGGAGGGTGACGGGCTCCAGAAAACCCACGCCGAGATGGCGGACACCGATGCTCGGGGCGAGGAGCAGTTGGGCGTGGCTGCGCCCGCCACGTGCGATCTCGAGTCCAACGCCACGCCCTGCCACCCGTAAACGTCCTAAGACTTGCGCCAAGCCCTCCACGCCCTCCGACGCGCGCCACAGCCGACCTTGCCGATTAGGATTTTGACGAAGGCCGTACGCGGACGCGCGCTATCCCAAGCAAGCGCCTGACCTTGCGCCGACGATGGTATAAATCCGGTCTCGAGGATCGCCTTCACGAGCATGCGCGCAGTAACCCACCACGAGATAACGGTCTGCGCAGCGACCGCATGACCGTCGCCTGCGCCTAGCGCCGATAGGGGGCTACGACATCGATCTTCATGGCGCCATCGTGCAAGCCCCACCACTACCGCCAATACTGATCCGGCGGCCGGCCACCCCTTGGAAATCCGCGACCGTGACGACAGCGTCTTCATCACCGGCGCAGGTCTCGAGGCGTGCGAGGTCAAGGAGACGGGCCCAATTCATCGGTGCCCGGGACACGGGCATTCCATTTCCTACGTCATCGGCTCGGCGAGATCCTGACCGCCAAAGGCCCAAGGCAAGAGTTGCGCGAACGGAACACCGACGGGCTCGAGCCCAAGGCCGGCCGCGTAGACCATAGCCTGAGCCTCCATAAACTCCTGCAGCCGCTGCCGACAGCCCCCGCAAGGCCAGGCGCGCGCCGGCCGGGCGATCAACACGAGCGCAGCACGCAGCCGCCTATGGCCGACCGTGGAGACCATGGATCCGAGTGCCGCAGCCTCCGCGCACAATCCCAAGGGGTAGGCGGCATTTTCCACATTGCAGCCGGCAAACACCTCGCCCGCAACCGTAAGGACCGCAGCCCCAACCGGAAATCCCGAGTAAGGCGCGTAAGCGTGCGCAATCCCCTCTTGCGCCGCACGCAAAAGTCTCTCCAAGTCATCCCGCCCAACCGGCTCGCTCATTGCCCATCCCGTCCCGGAACCCCGTGCCGCCCTACCGTCATTAAATACCTGGCTTAGGGTCTTCACAACTGGGCGGGCCGCCACAACTCCGGCGACCCGAAAATAGATCGGGGCACACCGTAAATGGCCCTTACGCCACCCCAAGTGCGCGCCCGGCCCTAAGGCGTGGCCCGGCTTCGACAAGGCGGCGTTGATCGGTCACGCACGCGCCCGGCGGGGCGCAAGGTCGAGGGTGGGCCCAAAACGATCACAAACAGCAAGACGCAAAAAGGTAGGTGACACATCTTTCGGCCCACACCTGCGGGTGGGCATCGGCGCGGCACGATCTCGCCTAGGGGGAAGGGATATTCGGCTTCGGCCCACGTCCTTTTCGGGTTATACTTGCGGCGCTTAAAAAAGGCCGCGCCGACTAACCCGCGTGGCCGCCGCCATAAGGAAAGTCGCAGCCAATGCCAAGACGGTCACCGGGATTCGACGACAAGATGTCGCCGCAGGAGCGGCGTACGGCCTATTCGCTCGCCGCCATTTACATGGTCCGGATGTTGGGCCTATTCATGATCCTTCCCGTGTTCACCATGTACGGCGCGGAATTGAAGGGCCACACCCCATTCTTGGTCGGGCTTGCCCTCGGAATCTATGGACTCTCGCAGGCGAGCTTCCAGATCCTCCTCGGAAAGCTCTCCGATACAATCGGACGCAAACCCGTCATCCTGGGGGCGCTCACGCTTTTTATCCTCGGGAGCATAGTGGCGGCCCTCTCCCACACCATCGTGGGCGTGATCATCGGGCGCGCTCTGCAAGGGGCGGGCGCCATGTCGTCCACCATACTCGCCCTGGCCGCGGACCTGACCCGCGAGCAACATCGCACAAAAATCATGGCGACCATAGGGGTTACCATCGGGATCGCGTTCACGCTGGGGATGGTCCTGGGGCCCGTACTGAACAGCCTGATTGGCGTGACGGGGATATTCTGGACGACTGCCGTCCTCGGCGTGGTTGCCATGGGCATCGTGGTCGGAGTCGTGCCCGCGCCTCGATCCCATTTGCGCCACCGGGATATTGGTGTCGAGACAGCCTCATTCAGCAAGGTTCTGGGTAACCCCGAGTTGTTGAGGATCGACCTCGGGATTTTCATCATGCAGTTCGTGCTTACCTCGAACTTCGTAGCTTTGCCCGTCGTGCTCGCTCACACCACGCACGTCGCCACCGACAAGAGCTGGGAACTCTACCTCCCCATCATGGTGTTCGCCTTCCTGGCGATGATCCCCTTCATCATCATCGCCGAACAGAAGCGTAAAATGCGCCAGGTCCTGCTCGGCGCCATTACGGTCCTCGGGCTTGCGAACCTTACCAATATCTACGTAGATCGCTCCTTGGTCGCCATGGGCATTAACCTCCTTTTCTTCTTCACGGCATTCAGCGTCCTGGAGGCAACCCTCCCCTCGCTCGTAGCGAAAATCGCGCCCGTGAGCCAGAAAGGTACGGCCATGGGCGCCTACTCGACATCGCAATTCCTGGGCGTGTTTGCGGGCGGCACGATAGGCGGCCTCCTCAAAGGGGCCTGGGGTGTCAACGCCGATTTCTTGGCGTGCGCTAGCCTTGCCCTCCTGTGGTTATTCGTGGCGCGCAAGATGCCGGAGCCTCAGTACCTCTCGAGCTATGTCCTACCGATCGACGCCCCCGACCCCGCGGCGGCCCGCGCCCTCCAGGCCTCGCTTGCTGCCATTCGCGGCGTGGCCGAAGTCGCGGTCGTCGCAGACGAAGGTGCCGCTTACCTGAAGATCGACCGTGCTGTGGTCGACGAGGCCGAGTTGCGCGCCTTCGCGCGCCCATCCACCGAACCCTTCGCAGCCCAGGCCTAACAAAGACCCCCCGGTGGGGTCATCCCCCTTGCGCCGCCTCGCCGTCCTCATGGATTAACGCGGTTGGGTGTCCAAACCGCGCTTACGGTCGTCTGGCCGGGCCAAAAGGCCCGCGACGACCAAGGCCCGGCGCCTTCCCCTGCGCGAAAGGAAGCCCTCGGACTCATCCGCATAGCGACAGACAGGGCCCCGCACCCTCTGGCCGCCCCTTTTGCGGTCTTTGCAACCATTTAAAGCGCGAACCCGGGGCCTCCTTCTCCAATTTACACAGCAGGATCGAGGCTCACGTGCCGATCCTGCCATGCTGCCTTGACAACACCGCACAGTCTGTCAAACTGATAACAAATGTCTGTATGCATCTGTATTTGCAGAAGCATTCAGGGAGCGCACAGGATGGCGAAATCTGTATGGCACCCGGCACACAATGGCGTGGCGCTCTCCCCTCATAAACTTTCCGCGCCAACGACGAGCCTACCGGTAAAGGCCTATTGCGCAAGCCTAAAACTGCGGCATACGCGCACAGGATACCCGCCAACGCAGGCGTCCCCCCGACACTCATGACGCAAAGCCTCGATACCCTGAATCAAACGCACTTTCCTCTCCTGTACCTCAAGGATGACTTTACGGTCACCGCTATAAACCAGGCGGCCGAGGAACTGCTAGGCCAAAGCGCCGCCGCCCTAATGGGCCAATCCGTCACAACCGCCCTTCCTGGATATGACCTGAAAACACTAGATCTAGCAGATTCGCGCGCGATCGTTACGATCGCGGCCAAGGATCGCAAAGACCAGCTTGTCGTCGAGGTACGCGCGAGCCGCACGTATGGGCCCGGCGCTATCCGATTTGTCCTCCTACTACGCGACTTAGGCCGAGAACGAGACTCTCCCACGCAAGACGCGCGCCTCGCGCGCTCCTACCAAGCCTTAAGTGCCCTGAACGCCGCCGTCCGCCACACACGCGACGAAACCCAGCTCCTCACCATGACCTGTCGCTTGGCCGTGGATCTAGGCGGCTTCGCTATGGCCTGGATCGGTATATCCGCGGACGGCAGCGACGAGATACGCCCGGTCGCCCAATACGGTTCCGGGCTCGCCTACTTAGACGGCATCCGCATCTCTGCGGATCCGGACAAAGTCGAGGGACGGGGTCCCGTAGGTGTTGCCTTTCGCGAAGGCTGGCCTGTCGTCATTACAGACTTTCAGGGCGATGACTCGACCCGCGCATGGCGCGACCGAGCGGCCGAAGCGGGCCTCAATTCCTCCTGCTCTCTTCAGATAACACGGGGGGACGCCCCCTTCGCCGTTTTGAGCGTCTACCACACCCACAAGGCCGCCTTCGACAAGGACATGGTGGGCGTATTACGTGACATGACCCACACAGTATCATTCGCACTGGACAGCCTCGACCATGAGCGGGAACGACTCGCCGCGCAGGAGGCGCTGGGCGACCGGGAGCGACATTTCCGCGCCTATTTCGAGCAGGCCGCCATTGGCATGGCGGCGACCAGCCCCGAAGGGCGGTGGATCGAGGTCAATAACGCCATGTGTTCCATGCTCGGCTACACGCACTGCGAACTTCTCACCCACACATGCGACGATATCGCTCACCCAGACGATCGAGCCGGTAGCCTGAAGCTTCTGCAGAAACTCCAAAGAGGATCTCTGGACGCCATGACGTGCGATATGCGCTACCTCCATAAAGACGGTCATACGATCTATGTCCATGTGGCACTGCGAGCGGTGAGACGGGCCGACAGAGGCCTCGACTACATAGTCATGCTTGTGGAGGATATCAGCGCAAGCAAGCGCCATGAGGACACGCTACGGAGGCTTGCGCGGATATTAGACGAATCCTCTGATGAAATTTACATGTTCGATGCTCAGTCGTATCGCTTCTTGGTCGTGAACACGGGAGCACAACGCAATCTCGGTTATTCCCCAGAAGAGCTCTACGCCCTCACCCCCCTCGACTTGAACCCCAGCCTTTCCCGAGAAGAATTCGCGCGCCTCATAGACTCACTCGGCAACCCAGACGCATCACATACGAAACTGGAGGGCGAGCATCGCCGCAAAGACGGAACGCTTTATCCAATAGAGGCGCGCCTTCATCTATCGCTGACAGACGAAGTACCTGCGGTGGTCTCTATCGTCCAAGATACGACTGAGCGCCGCAGGCTCGAGGCACGCCTTCGCCATCAGGCGACACACGATATCCTGACCGGCCTCCCCAATTGGATCCTTCTCCATGACGTCCTGGACAAGGCCATGGCTACCGCGCAGCGACAATCCACGCTCATGGCAGTCATGTTCCTGGACCTGGACAATTTCAAGAACATCAACGATGCACTCGGCCACGAATATGGTGACCGGCTTTTGCAGGAAGTCGCAAAGCGTCTGATAGGGGTCTTACGACACGAGGACTGGGTTGCACGACGTGACGACCTTGTGGCGCGCCAGGGCGGGGATGAGTTCACGGTTCTTCTGCAGAATCTGGCTTCGATCGACGACATATCCCGCATCGCCGAACGGATACTCACTGCCATCTCTGAGCCGCTGTTGATCCAGGATCGAACCGCGTACATGACCGCAAGCATCGGGATTACGGTCTACCCATTCGACGATACCGACGGCGATGGACTTTTGCGAAACGCAGATGTCGCCATGTACAAAGCCAAGGAGGCGGGGGGTAGAGGGTTTGCCTTCTACGCCGCCGCCATGAGCGCCCGAATCAGTGAACGCCGAACTACCGAGGACGGCCTGCGCCTAGCGCTTGAGCGCGACCAGCTCCTCCTATATTACCAGCCACAGATCTCGCTGCGCACAAACCGCATCGTCGGCGCCGAGGCTCTCATTCGCTGGCAGCACCCCGAGCATGGTCTCGTCGCGCCCAATCAATTCATCCGCGTGGCGGAAGAGAGCGGGCTTATCGTTCCGATAGGTGAGTGGGTTCTACGGACGGCATGCACTCAGGGGCAGATCTGGCAGGAGCGGGCGCTCCAGGAGCTCAGAATTTCGTTGAACCTGTCCGGACGCCAATTTCGGGACCGAAATTTCATCGCCACAGTCGAACGGATACTAAAGTGTACGGGATTCGATCCGGCCACGAATGCGCTTGAGCTGGAAGTGACCGAGAGCACACTGATGGATGACATGGCAACCGCCGCCGAAACCCTCGCCGCCTTTCGCGCCACGGGCCTACGGGTCGCCCTCGACGACTTCGGCACCGGCTATTCGAGTCTCAATTATCTGAAACGCTTTCAGATAGATACCCTGAAGATCGACCAATCATTCGTCCGCGGCATCGTCTGTAACCCCGAGGATGCCGCCATCGCATCGGCGATCATCACACTCGGTCATAGCCTCGGCCTCACGGTGATCGCCGAGGGGGTCGAGACCAAAGAACAGCTTGAACTGCTGCGCGGCGCGGGGTGCGACGAGGCTCAAGGCTATTACTACAGCAAACCCCTTCCTGTCCGGATCTTTGAGGAATGGCTCAGCGCCTACCGGCCAAAACCGTAGTCGCCCGCGCGTACAGTCGAATCCTCGGAAGCTCGCGCGATGCGCTCATGTAACACACACAGTTCGCGCAGATACACCTTATCCTCGGGACTCGCGAAGCGTTCCTTGGCATAACCGCAGAGCAACGTAAACTTATGCGCCGCCATCAGGTCGTTCCAGAGACTTTCAAGCTCCAAAGCCCCGTAGCGATTCCCGCAAGCCCATAGAACGTCTGCCATCTCCTCGTAGACCCCGACCCTTGGGTAATGCGCCTCCATCTCGCTCACGACGCCGCCGACCGACTCAAGAAACCGTGTGGCATCCGGAACGGTGGAGGCCATGAACGAAGCCAATGCTTCACTGGCATCCACGACACACAATTGCCCGCGCGCCTTAAGCCCGCCCACGTCGAAGCCAAGCCCCCGCAAGCGCTCATCGAGCAGCCGGCCGCGCTCAACCGTGGTCAGTAAATAGACGGCCCCACTTTGCTTCAATAAGAAAGAACTAAAGGCGGTCACTGCGTCACAGCGCGCCTCTTCGTCGTCAAACAGTTGGAGGATATGGACATTCGCCTCCCCCATCTCGTCTCTGTCATCCATTCCGAGATCCCAAGCCACTCCATGGCAAGCGATCCATCGTACAAAGCAGGGATCGAAAAAGCAACCGTAAGCGGGCCTCGCCCGGCGCAAGGCCTAAGATCGGAAATGCCCGCCTGCTCCCAATCGACAACTTCGTTCTAGTTGCGCCCGTGGTCGTGCACACAAAGAGCGTGTCCGGAAAAGGTGCGCAGCCATGGTTTCCCCACGGACCAACCGTTCCCGCTGACACCGCCCTAAAAGGCCATCGGCCCACGCCGACAATAAAGCCTCACCGCACGGATATAAGGCTTGGAAAAACAGGAGTGCAGCTGGCCCACTCTTCAGAGTGTCCGACCTTCACCGCAGCCACGCCGTGCTGCTTCGGAATAGGCACAATCGCCCGGCCTTCCCGTATTATTCGGAAAGCACGTACTGCTCTTCGCAAGGCGCAATTCGATCAAAGTGCGCATCGACCTCCGATGGGTAAAAGTCGCGCCAACCTTTTTTCAATTTCAGACCTGACCGCCCAGCCGCCTGACATTCCGCGATGCTGCGGATGTTCTCAAAACGTCCGACAACCACATCTCTCTTGCTAAATTCGTACTCATGGGTCGTTATGGAGCGCTTATCGAGCGTCGCATCATACGACTTTACGATAACCAATATCCTTTGGCCAGCGCTTGCGTCACCACCTTCCTCCAGTAGATCTATAGTTTGCGCGTCCTTGACACCATTATGTTCCACGTCATCTTTGTGGATGAGATATTTCTTGTCAACCGCCTCCTCTATAAGGCCTATATCTATGTAAATACGAAAGGGATTACCGGGTTCCAAGACAGCCCTCCTGGCATTCCGGACCTTCAGGGAATAGTGTTGTATTGTAGTGGATTTCTTATCCAAGTATTTAAGTATCACCTGTATGTCTATGTCAAATATAGGGGCATCTTCGTCGTTTAATATACGGAAGACCAGATAGGGACGATCTTCGCGGGAACTTCCCCCGTTAAGGCATTTGTAGTCGTAAAATGCGATCTTCTTCGAGAATCGAAGGGAGTTCTCCGAGAACATCAGGCGAAATATAAATATAGCCTGCCATATGGCAGTTATAAATATCACTAAAGCATTGAATAACCATTTTAGTACAACGCCAGAACGCGGCACCGGGATATGCCCAGGCCGAAAGGAGAACACAAGATAAGAAGCGGCCTGCGCCATGGATAAATTATGGGTTGTAGCTAAAACGATGCTTAGGAACGACGTCAGAAAAAAGAGCGTGCTTATGTAAAGGAGGGTTTGCCAGGAAAGCGATACTTTTATGAGTTTCTTTCGGATCGCCCTAATCATGCTGCGTACTTCAGTATCAATCGAGCAAGGAAGTGGCCAGATCGCCGGAGCTGGGCTGCATGCTCAGGGGTCAAGGCAGGATTTTTAAGTAGGTAAACGGATGTCCACGGATCGGGGCTTTCAAGGCGGCGCCCTATCTCTTTCTCGTGGCAATGCATGCACTCGTAATAAGGAGAGTGGTGGTCCTTGGCTACCGACCGCAGATCTTGCGCAGCGAGACTTGGAGTAGTGTTCCGGCCCAGATGGATATCGTTCTCGCTGTGCGCTAAAAACACCGGATGACCAAAATCATGTAGCAAAATAACAGAGGAATCCTTTTCATCGAGCAGATAAAGTCTGCGGCCGTCGTCCCCCCAAAACACCTGACGAATATCGCTTATGGCCGCCTCTACGGGATCAGTGGTGGCGATATAGTCATTATAGAAGCCTGGGGCCAATGTATCGACAAAAAGAGCGCCAAGGAGTCCCATATTGATGTAGTCGGCGCTGATGTGAGGAACTGTCTTGGGGTACAGCTGGTTTAAACGACCCGGCGGGGACAAGTATGTATATACGGGTTCGCCTGGCTTCAAGTGGAAGCCTTGATAGGGCTTAAGGCTTTCGGTGATCTCGGTGCGCGTGTAACCAACCTCCCTACTGTCGACATGCACGATATCGTTGGTGTCTATCTCAAAACAAGCCCCATTGACGAAGCCAGGCGCTGGTGCAAGAGTCGCCCAGGAAAAGCATCTGACGTCTTCCAAGGTGTCGAGATAAATATAATGCTTTGGTGATTGGAGCGTGGGGTGCCGATAGCTTGTCCAGACTCGGCGATAGCCGTTCAACCGGGCGGGGACGAAAAGGTTTTGAGCCGTATCCCGTGTGCTAAAGCGGACAGAATCGGAATTGATCAAGCTCAGGTAACCAAATATGTAGGGCAAGCTATCCTCGCGTATCCGGTGCCGCGCCGTGGCGCATCGATCAGGGAAAAGAGGTATTCGACAATGGGATTTCGGCTCAGCTTATCATAGGAGCTGCGGGGCCATAAAGGAAAAGGGCTCCGAAAAGGGCCCCGTCCCAACCCACGCCCGCCGTTGGGGTTGTGGCTAACGATCTTTGGGTGGCCGCGATCGCTTTTGGTCTTAGTTGACGCGAACTGCGGTTGGCGGACTTTCGCCAGCAGAGGCTAGAGCTCCGATAGGGCTTTGCCGAGCCACAAGGGGTTGAGCGCAGTGTGTTGTGTCCGCGGCGCGCTTGGTGGCGATCATGCTCGAACCGCAGGGACGCTGGGCGGCGATTGCGCGAACACCCTGCAAGAGCTTCGTGGCGTGCCCACCTTCGATACCCGCTGCGCGGTCCCCCGACGTCCGCACCATATCGTTCCTCCCGCGATTCCTGCGATCACACTGACTCCCGCGGGGAGGTTGCCCGCGCCTATTAGGCCGTGCATCTTTCTTGGCGCGAGACCAGACCGAGGGGGGGTCCGTCCCACTTACGACACCGTGTCGGCCGTGGGTGGCGCAAAGGGTCGCGCGCGCGCCAAAAGCCGCCCACATTCCTCCGCCGGCACGGGGCGGGAGAAGAAATATCCCTGAAGGACATCACAGTCGAGAGCCATGAGCCGCCGTACCTGCTCGACAGTCTCGGCGCCTTCGGCCACGACCGATAGCGAGAAGGTGTGGGCCAATTGAATGATCGTCTGGGTTACGACTTCATCACGAGGATCGCCCCCAAGCCGCTGCACAAACGACCGATCGATCTTCAGGACGTCGAGCGGGAAGTCGCGCAAGTAGCCGAGCGCACAGTAACCCGTACCAAAATCGTCAACACTCGAACGCACGCCTCGCCGATGAAGCTCCCGCAAAACCTCGACCGTATGGGCTAGGTCTCGCATAATCACACCCTCGGTAATCTCGATCTCCAAAACCTGCGCCCCGAGTCCTGTGGCCTCCAGGACGCGGTCCACAGTCTGGAGGAGGTCGCCGTAATTAAAGAGACGCGCGGAGATGTTGACCGCCATCACCATTTCGGGCAGCCCTTGTCGACGCCAGCTCACCGCCTGCGCGCAGGCGGTGGCCAGCACCCATTCGGTGATCGGAACGATGAGACCTGTATCTTCCGCTATGCCAATGAACCGACCAGGCGGTATGAGGCCCAATTCCGGGGCCTGCCAGCGAATAAGTGCCTCTACACCAACCACGCGCCCGGTCTTGAGGCACACCTGGGGCTGGTAATGGAGCACGAACTCGTTCTGCGCCAGCGCCCGATGCAGGGCATGCTCAGTTGCGAGCCGCTGCGCGGCGTCCGATGACATGTGTGGCCGATAGCGCGCAACCATATCCCCGCCATCCCTCTGTGCGCGCGCCATAGCGCTATCGGCGTGCTGCAAGAGCGCATAAGGGTCTGTGGAGTCCTCGGGATAGAGTCCGACCCCCACGCTTGCGGTCAAGAACAACTCCTTGCCCTGGACTACGAGCGGCTCACCTACTACAGCAAGCAGGCTCGCAGCGAGATCGTTCCCTTCTTCAGTGCTCGCCACCTCCTGTACGACCACGAACTCGCTGCCACCGGTCCGTGCCACAATCGTCGAGTCCGGGAGACCCTTTGCCAGGCGGGTGGCGATCGTCTTCAGGATCTCGTCGCCCGCCCGATGGCCCAGCGTCTCGTTTATGAGGCTGAACCTATCAATGCCCAGAAGCACCACCACGACGTGAGCACAATGCTCGCGCGCCCTCAAAAACCACTCCTCGAGATGCTCTTCCAGGAATCGACGATTAGGCAGATCCGTCAGAGGGTCGTGGTAAGCCAAGTATACGAGGTGCCGTTCGTTACGTACGCGTTCGGTGACATCTCGAAAACTCCATACGCGTCCTATTACTTGCTCACCGTGCCTCTGTGGTTGCGAATAATACTCGATCGCGCGTCCATCCTGTAAAGTCCACACCGCCGACCGCGTTTCCCCGGGCTGCTCATAGAGGTGGCGAATGACTTGAGATTGGGTCTTGGGGTCGCACACAAGCGCCATTATCACCTTTTCCCGTTCCGCCCAAGAGCGTCCGGGGGCACCGGGCCACCCCCATAGGTCGCAATACTGCTGATTGAAGTGCACTATATTTTGTAGAAGGTCCGTCACCACAATAGCATCCGCCGTCGATTCCAGGGTCGCCGTGAGGATCGAGAGCGAGCGCTGAAGGTCCTCACGCACGTGGACAAGCTCGCTTACGTCGCGCCCCGTAGAGATGAAGCCCACGATGGCGCCCGCCTCATCCTTGAAGGGCGTCAGCGTCTTTGCCTCGAAATAGTGCTCGCCGTTCTTGCGTTTGTTGGTAAAGACCGCACGGAACTCCTGGCCCGCAAGCAGTGTGTCCCACAGATCTCGATAGAATGATTCATCATGACAACCTGAACGAAAGATTGCTGGTGTCGCCCCCAGGAGCTCCGCCTCGCTATAACCTGTCTGTCGACTCGCCGCGGGGTTCGCGTACTCTATTCGCCCGGTCCGGTCTGTCAGCAAGACTGCGTCCGCTGTCTGTGCGACAACTCTCGAAAGCTTACGTCTCTCGTTTTCCAGAGCGCGTCGTGTGCGACGCCCCTCTGCCTCTCGCAGTTCTCTTTGCATTGCGGGCACGAGTCGCGATAGGTCTTCTTTAAGGATAAAGTCATGCGCGCCCGCGCGCATGATGGAGGCGGCGCGGCTCTCACCAATTGTGCCTGTAACGAGTATCAGCGGAATGTCGATCTTACGCTCGGCGAGCGCCGCGAGGACATCGTGTGGGCTCAACTCGGGCATCGAATAATCGGACAAGACAATATCATAAGCGCCGTTGTCGAGGGCATAGGCGAGGGCCTGCCGCGACGCGACCCGCTCTATGCTTGCAGACAAGCCGCCTTTCGCGAGAGTGCGGCGCACCAGCGCCTCGTCATCCTCGGCATCCTCCGCCAACAACACACGAAGAGGCGCATCCATCGTCCCGTCTACCCGTGCATCGGCGGGGCTGCGTTCAGAACCAGCCAATACAAGCCCAACTGACGCACCGCCTCCGTGAACTGGGCGAAATCGACCGGCTTACGAATATAGCTGTTGGCGCCGAGCCCGTAACTTTCGATCAGATCCTGCTGCTCCGCGGATGAAGTGAGGATTACGACCGGCAATAGCCTGGTGCGCGGGTCCGCCCGTAATCGGCGCAGCACGGTCAATCCATCGATCTTCGGAAGTTTGAGATCAAGCAGCGTCAATATCGGCAGGCCCTGGCCCCCCTCGGCGTTGGTTTTTTCGTCGAAGAGATACTCGAGAGCCTCGGCGCCATCGTGGGCAATAACGACTGGGTTCGTGATGTTGTTCTTCGCGAAGGCGCGGCGCGTCAACATTTCATCGTCCGGATTATCTTCGACCAGCAGGATACAGCGTTCAGGCGTGGCAAGCATCGCGGTCATCCTCGTCGGGTATCGTAAAGGAAAAACGGGCGCCGTGACCGACCTCGCCATCGGCGTACACATCACCTCCATGACGGCGTACGATCCTTTGGACGATCGCAAGGCCGATGCCCGTCCCGTCAAAATCGTGGTTCGCGTGCAGGCGCTGAAACACACCGAAAAGGCGATCCGCATACGTCATATCGAAACCCGCGCCGTTGTCACGCACAAAAATCTCACGGACGCCTTCCCTCGACGCTTGGCCCACCTCAATGATTGCGTCGGCACGCTTTGAGGTAAACTTCAGAGCGTTCGCCAATAGGTTTGTCAGAACTTGGCGCATCAAGACGGCATCCGCCATGACGGCAAGACCCGCCTCGATACGCCACTCGACCGCGCGTTTTGGCTCGCCTACCGTTAACGTATCGGCAATCTCGTAGACCATGGCGCTCAGATCCACGGGAGCGCGTACGAGTCGGGCGCGACTTACCCGTGAAAGCTGGAGAATGTCGTCGATCAATTGTGCCATCTTCTGGCTCGCGGCGCGCACGCGGGAGAGATAATCGCGGCCAGTCGCATCCACCTGATCGGCGTAGTCCTCGAGCAAGGCCTGGCTGAACCCGTCGATGCTTCGGAGCGGTGCGCGCAGATCGTGAGAAACCGAGTAACTAAACGCCTCCAGCTCCTTGTTAGCCACATCAAGATCGATGATCCTCTGTCGCAGATCCCGGTTCAGCGCCGCCAGCGCCTCGGCCGCCTCGCGGCGCTCGGTCACATCCTCCATAACCCCGTCGAAATAGACTTGGCCCGCGTCGCCCTTACGCACGGCACTCAAGAGCGCCCAGAACTCGCGTCCCTGAAGGGTGCGCAGCGGGACTTCGCGATCAGCACTCAAGGTCTCCGGGTCCCACTGCTCCGAAAATATCACGCGATCCTCATCCCGTACAAAAAGCGTAGCCAATGGCTGCGCCAACAACGCTTCACGCTCGGGCGCGTCAAACAAGGCGAGCATAGCCGGATTCACCTCGATAAATCGGGCGGGATTGGCGGCCTCGATCCGAAATATCCCGGCACTGATGTTGGTGACCAAACCCTGGTAACGTTCGTGCACGAGCTCGAGCGCGCGCTCCGCCGCCTTTCGCGCGGTGAGATCGCGCAGCAGTCCCACGAACCGCCGTCTTCGGCCATTAATCGCGCCGACCGAGAGCTCGACCGGAAACAGGCTTCCATCCTGGCGCACGGCGGTCACCTCGCGCAGCTGCCCGATGACATGCCGCTCCCCGGTCTCAAGATGCCTACGCAAATACCCCGCGTGCTGGCTGCGGTCGGGCTCCGGCATCAATAGCTCGATACCCTGACCCCGCACATCCTCGGAGGCCCTCCCAAACAAGACTTCGGCGGCCGGATTGAACGCCTCGATGATACCGCCTTCATCGATTACGACGATGCCGTCAGGGGCCGCCCCGAACAAGGTGCGGTTGTAGGCAATCAGATCGTCCATCTTACGGATCTCGGCGCGCATAAGGCGCCAGAGGGGCATAAAGATGAAGAGCGTAAGCGCACCGAGCGCGCTCACCATGAGAAAGAACTGATCGCGCGCGAAAAGCGCCAGGTCGGTGTTATCGCGATCGGCGGCGTGCTGATAGGCGAGAACCCGCCGATTCAGGGCAGCAACGAGCGGTCCATCCGCCGCAGCGACTATGGCCTTCAGCGAAGCCGCGGCGTGCCCGCCACCCTGCGCTGCGGCCCGCAGCGCCGCCACAAACGCGGTGAGGCGCGCAGTCAGCTGTCCATGGGGGTGCGGGCGGCTCGCCCGCATGGGCGGCAAGGAGCGCCAAAGACCCCACATGATGTCTGCCTGCCGCCGCAACGCCGCGCGCAGGGCCGATCTTTTGGCGAAGGGGGCATGGGCAAGCCGCGTCGCCAGCAAAGCGCTACGCTGAAGGTGCATGCGCTCCAAGCCGGCGCGATTAATATAGCGCGCGTCGGCGCGGATCTCTCTTATGCGATCCGCCAGCGTGATATGGATTAGAAACGCCAGTGCGCCCAAGATGACGATGACCCCGCCGTGAGCGCGCGTCATGCGTCGCAGCAT
>JAJYHM010000043.1 GCA_021784755.1 Pseudomonadota bacterium | reverse complement strand
CCGCCACGCGCGGTGGTCATGGCGGTGGTAGACCCGGGGGTGGGAGGTCTCCGCCAGGCCATCGCCTGGCGCGCCGGCGGGCGCTGCTATGTCGGTCCCGACAACGGTCTGTTCGAGATGGTGGCGCGCCGCGAGGGAGTGGAGTCCTGCCAGGCGCTCGCGGTCCCCGAGCACGCCGCGCCGAGCTTCCATGGCCGCGACGTGTTTGCGCCGGCCGCCGCCGCCCTTGCGCGGGGATTGGCTTTGGATGCGCAGGAGGCCCCCTTGACGCGCTTTCCCGACTGGCCCGACGAGTGGGCGCGCGTGCTTTTCATTGATCACTATGGGAATGCCGTCACGGGGCTCAAGGCCCATCCAAGCCGGTATGAGATCGAGGTCGCGGACCGTCGTCTGAGGCGCGCACGCACCTTTGCGGAAGGGCCGCGCGGCGAACCGTTTTTTTACGAAAATGCCAACGGGCTCATAGAGATCGCCGCCTACGAGGCGTCCGCCGCCGGTATCCTCGGATTACGCCTTGCCGACCCGCTTCGGGTTTTGGGGTGAGGCGGCTGACCGCAGCTGCGCGTGACGCTCGAGGACCTTTTTCAGGTAGCGCCCCGTGTGTGACGAGGGGTGCGCCGCAATCTCGTCGGGTGTCCCTGTGGCGACCACGCGTCCGCCCCCATTTCCCCCTTCGGGGCCGAGATCCACGACATAGTCGGCGGTCTTTATGACATCGAGATTGTGTTCGATGACGACGACCGTGTTGCCGCGCTCCGTCAATGTCTGCAGTACACCGACCAGTTGTCGGATGTCGTGGAAGTGGAGACCCGTCGTCGGTTCGTCGAGGATGTAGAGGGTCCGACCCGTGTCCCGTTTCGAGAGCTCGCGGGCAAGCTTGATGCGTTGCGCCTCGCCACCCGAGAGCGTCGTGGCCGACTGGCCCAGCGTCAGATAGGACAGGCCCACATCGGCCAGGGTCTCGAGTTTGCGGCGGATCGTCGGGACCGCATCGAAAAAGCCGAGCGCGTCTTCCACGGTCATTTGCAAGACCTCGTGGATGGTGCGGCCCTTGTAGCGCACCTCCAGCGTCTCGCGGTTGTAGCGCATGCCCTTACAGACGTCGCAGGGGACGTACATGTCGGGTAGGAAGTGCATCTCGACCTTGACGAGGCCGTCGCCCTCACAGGCCTCGCAGCGGCCCCCTCGCACGTTGAATGAAAAGCGCCCGGGACCGAAACCGCGTTCGCGCGCCTCGGCGGTGGCGGCGAAGAGGTCGCGCAGGGGCGTAAAGAGGCCCGTGTAGGTGGCGGGATTGGAGCGCGGCGTGCGCCCGATCGGACTCTGATCGATGTCGACGACCTTGTCGAACGATTCCAGGCCGTCTATGCCGGCGTGAGGACTCACTTCCAAGCGGGACTTGTTGAGCTGGTTTGCGGCGGCCGCGTAGAGCGTGTCGTTGATCAAGGTGGATTTGCCGGATCCCGAGACCCCCGTGACGCAGGTGAGGGCGGCGATCGGGATACCGACATCGATCCCGCGCAGGTTGTTGCCGCGCGCCCCCCGGATCACTATCGACCCAGTCCCCGACCGGCGCTTCGTCGGTACCTCGATCTCTTCGAGGCCCTTCAGGTATTTCCCGGTGAGCGAGTCCGGATTCTCCATGATCTGTGCAGGCGTTCCTTGCGCCACGATGCGGCCTCCGTGAACACCGGCCCCGGGGCCTACGTCCACGACATGGTCGGCGGCCAGGATCGCCTCTTCGTCATGCTCGACGACGATGACGGTGTTACCCATGTCACGCAAGGCTTCAAGGGTCGAGAGCAGGCGGCCGTTGTCGCGTTGATGGAGGCCGATGGAGGGTTCATCCAGAACGTACATGACACCGACGAGCCCCGCGCCGATCTGCGAGGCGAGCCGGATACGTTGGGCCTCGCCGCCCGAGAGCGTCTCGGCGGATCGCGCGAGCGTCAGATAATCGAGGCCCACGTTCACGAGAAACTTCAGGCGTTCGGTGATCTCGTGGATGATTTTGGCGGCGATGGCCCCGCGTTGACCGGGAAGCAGCAGGTGCTGAAAGAAGCCATGCGTTTCCTCGATGGAAAGGCCGGTTACTTCGTGGATCGGCCGCGAGTCTATGAAGACGTTGCGCGCCTCTTCGCGCAGCCGACTCCCTGCGCAGTCCTCACAGACCTGGTTGCCTATGAAGCGCGCCAATTCGTCACGCACGCCGGCCGATTCGGTCTCCCGATAGCGCCGTTCCATGTTGGGGATCACGCCCTCGAAAGGGTGTTTGCGCCGGTGGCGTCGACCGCGATCCAGATACGTGAAGTTGATAGTTTCTTCGCCGCTGCCGTAGAGGATCACCTGCCGCACTTTCTTCGGGAGATCCTCGAAGGGTTTCTCGATATCGACGTCGTAATGGCGCGCGATCGACTCCAGGAGTTGAAAATAGAAAGGATTTCGACGATCCCATCCGCGTATGGCGCCGGCCGGTAAGCTCAAGCTCGGGTCTTGTACGAGGCGTTCCGGGTCGAAGAATTGCCGTACCCCAAGGCCGTCGCACGTCGGACAGGCGCCGGCCGGGTTATTGAAGGAGAAGATCCTGGGCTCGAGCTCGGCGAGGCTGAAGCCGCAGTGGGGGCAGGCGTACCGCGCTGAGAATAGAAACTCCTGCGCCGTCTCGCCTTCGCCGGGTAGGGTCACGAGGCGCACAAGCCCCTCGGAGAGCGAAAGCGCGTTTTCGAAGGATTCGGCGAGGCGGGATTCCTGGCCGACCCTCAGGACGAGACGATCAACCACCGCTTCGATGGTGTGCTTCTGGGTTTTGGCTAGAGATGGTGCTTCGCCGAGTTCGACGACCTGGCCGTCGATGCGTGCGCGCACATAGCCGCGCGCCTTCAGCTCCTCGAGCTTGTTCAAGGCCTCGCCTTTGCGTCCCGATATGACGGGGGCCAGGATCATCGCCTTCGTGCCATGGGGGAGGGCCAGGGCCTCATCAACCATCTGCGTCACGGTCTTGGCGTCCAAGGCCACGCCGTGGCGTGGGCAGCGCGGTTCCCCTACCCGCGCATAGAGGAGGCGCAGGTAGTCGTAGATCTCCGTCACCGTGCCGACCGTCGAGCGTGGGTTGTGGGAGGTGCTTTTTTGCTCTATGGAGATCGCGGGTGAAAGACCTTCGATCAGGTCGACATCGGGTTTAGCCATGAGCGACAGGAACTGCCGGGCATAGGCCGATAGGGACTCGACGTATCGGCGTTGCCCCTCTGCGTACAGGGTGTCAAAGGCAAGCGAAGATTTTCCGGAGCCCGATAGTCCCGTTATGACCACCAAGCGGTCGCGCGGCAGATCCAGGTCGAGGTTCTTCAGGTTGTGCGTCCGCACCCCCCGCAAACGGATGAGGTCCATAGGTTTTTTCGAGTCGGAGTAAATCGGGTACTATACGGCCCTCGGGCGGGCGAAGGCAAAGAGCGAGTGGTGCGCGCTTTTGCGGCCGGCCGTCCAGGCGTCTTTTTCGCCCATTTCTGGGCCGATCGGAATGCACGCCGGGCGGAGACCGGTGTTAAGGGGGCCCCGTGATGCGACGGGGAGGGATTCCCGGGGTCTCGCCCTATCCAAAGCCGAGCGGCGTGACATAAACTAGGGCCTTGCAAAGGCGCGGGGTCACGGAACGACGGTTTCGCGCCTATCCGGCGGAGCCTTTTCGGGTCCGTTTCCATCCTGAGGGGGACGTTATGGCGCGTGGTATCAACAAGGTCATCTTGGTGGGCAACCTAGGCAGGGACCCGGAGATCCGCTACGTGCCCAATGGTGGCGCGGTAGCGAATCTGAATATCGCCACGTCGGAATCCTGGCGGGACAAGGGAACCGGCGAGAAGCAGGAGCGAACCGAGTGGCACCGTGTGGTGTTTTTCGGGAAACTTGCGGAGGTCGCAGGCGAATACCTGAAGAAGGGCGCGCAGATCTACGTCGAGGGGCGTCTGCAGACCCGCAAGTGGCAGGATAAATCGGGCCAGGACCGCTATACGACTGAGATCGTGGGGAACGATCTCCAGATGCTGGGCGGTCGTGGCGGGGCGGGTGCTGGCGATGGGCCCCCTATGGATATGCCCTATGAGTCGTCAGCATCGGGTTCGGGGGCGCCGCAGGGCCAGCCCTCCCCATCGTCTTCGGGAGCCAAGGACGACTTCGACGACGACATCCCGTTTTAGCGGGCCTTTTCATCGATATGGGTTTAAGCAGGCACCCCCGTCTATCTTGGGGTCCCCCGGGCTGCTTAGCGCGTCATGTGCCCTAGGCGGGAATGGCCCGAGCTCCCCTGAGCGCCTGGGCACTGCTCATTTTGCTACCGGGGCTGTTCTGGCTGGCAACGCAACACCAAGTTACACTAAATGACACTTAGTGTTGCGTGATGTCTCATGCCACCTCTCCGGTACTTGATGCAAAGTTTAGCAATGCTCGCCACCCCTGAACGCTATCTATATACAGACGCGACCGGGCCGCAAGGACTTGCCGCCTCAGCGCGTCAACATCGACATCTGCGCCATTCCAAGTTATCAGGCTAAGCCGAGACTCCTTCCTAATCCGTATGGGGTTGAAATGGGCACCGGTGGTTTGATCGTGCAGGCCGAAAGTCGCGAGGAGATATTTGCTGACAAAATAGTGGCGTTTGCCCTTCGTCCTAATCGCATCAAAAATCGTGACCTCTGGGATATGGCTTGGCTTTACCAGCAAGGTGTCAAGGCCGCGATGAATTTGTTGGCGTTCAAGCTTAAAGACCACCGGAGCGACCCGCAGGAGTTTTTGCGGGCGCTGGATGCTTGCGTCAACTTGTCAGCTGCGACAGATTCACGTTTTCTTTGAGTATGTGAAGGCGCGAGTAGACAAGAAGGGCTCGCCGGGGGGCGATCGGGCGCTTTAGGGATGGTGGGGATGACCCTTCGCATAGGGCGCGGGCATGCGTCACGGCCGGAGGTGTACGCAGTCAGGGCCGGCATCGCACACCCACATTTCTTAGTCTACTATGCCTTAAGAGATATCGTCTCTCGGTATCGATATAAGTTTTCTCTAATAATGGTGGCCCTCGAGTCGGTCGGGCGAGCCGCTATGGAAGGAAGGCGGAAGTGGAGTCCGCGTTATGGTTCAAGGCCGCGATGGGACTCTAGTTTGGCCATCGATCCGTGTTTAGATGTATTTCAAAACACCTCAGGAGGGGGATATGGGAGTGGATCGTAGAGAACAAGGCGGCGCGCGCCGCGTGCGGGCCTTGATGGTCGTGGCGCTGGGATTGGGGGCGCTTTTGCAAGCCGGTTTAGTCTGGGCCGGGCCACTTGTGAGCACCAGCGCGTTCAAATGGGCCACGTCATCGCAAGTTCGTGCGATGATCGCCAAGGACAACGGGACGGCTCAGGGGACGAGGGTTACCTACAGCGGCCCGGTCGCCCATGTGGTGATCGTGGTCCCACAGCCCGAGTTCCCGTTCCCAAAATTTAAGATCGACCACCTGCGCAATCCCACACTCGTGCTTCCAGCAGGGGCGACCATCAAGTTCACGTTTATAAACCGGATCAAGAATTTCAGCCACAGCTTCCAAATAACTCGGGCGAAGCCACCATTCCCCATGTTCCCCAAGATCAAGCCCGTCTTGGCAGGCACCGAGCTTTCGCCCGCGGCGAGGACCGGGAAGGACGCTTACGCGAACTTTACCTGGCATCCTTCCGCCGGCCATTATTACTATCTGTGTGTGATACCCGGACACGCCAAGATGGGGATGTTCGGAAGCATCGTCGTCCAGTGAAGCCCGCACACCGCGCACGCAGGGCGTGCTGTCAGGTGACCGGTGTCCACGCCGGGAAATGCCCGAAGTGTCGCGGATCTCGTGCCTATAGCGAGATCGAGCGGCACTTAGGGCGCTCCGCAAGCCTTTGAGGAAGAGAAGGCGGGGTATGTGGGGTGTGGATACGACAGCCGTGCCGTCGACTACCGCGTACAGGCCTGCCTGCGACGGGTCGGTCTTGACCGACCGTGTCAGGGTGTCGCGGGGCTCTCTTCTTTGCCATCCCCTGGCGCCGTACACAGCTCCGGCCCGGCCTCCCGTTAGCCCGCCGCGGGGGGTACCGTATATATCACTAATCCATAATCTTCTAAGAAACATATATAGAAATTCGTTTGGCTGCATAAAAAAACATGACGGGACATTGCGGGCGGCGCGTGGATAAACTCGTCTTGTTGAATTCGGGTCGATCGGAGAGTTCGGCGAGAGCGGGGGGCGGTCTGAGAGGCGGCCCGGTCGTGTGGCATGTCGGCTCCAAAGGATCGCGTGACCCCGACTTGGTCGGCAGGGCCGGTGGGGCTGCGCGCACGCGATGCGCGCCTGGCGTCGCAGGTGCTCTGGGCCCCCGCACCCCTTCAAGGGGCGCGCCGGGCCGACCGGCGCTTTGGTGAAAGTAAGGGGGCATCATGATGCCATGGACTTCGATAGAGATTGCCGTCGCCGGTTGGGCGATCGCGGTAGCACTGTGGTTTGCGGATTAGAGTGGGCGGACACGGCCGCCCGGAAAAGTAAGGGGGAAGTAGTCCAGGCTTCGGGACGGGCTACATGAAGCGCTTGTAAGGAAAAACGAAGGGCGACGGGAGGTATTAGCCCGCGGTTGGCAGGGCGCCGACCGCGGGCTTGTTTTTACTCGGGCCCAGCCCGCCGTCATGGCCGTTAGGCCCGTATCTTGACAGAGGGCTTATACGAGCGTCATGATGCCGCCATGATCCAAGTGCCCTTCGATTCTCTGCCCCTCCATCGCCCGCTCGGGCGACTGCGTAGTCTATCGCTCTCGTAATAGCCGAATCTTCGGCGGTTGTCCGTTTCGTCTTGCGATCTTTTCTCCGGAGTAGTGCGTGTATAGCGTCGATTTCCTTAAGGGTCTGCGACTGCGTCGTTCCTGCCGGGCCGTGAGCAACGGTTGCCCGACAGTCGCCGCTGACCACGGCAAGTTCAGCGCCAACCTGAGGAGACGCCACGATGTTGGAAGCACCGCAACACAAATACCGACCCTTCGCGCCGGTGGAATTAGCCGATAGGACCTGGCCCGGCCGCACCTTGCAGGCGCCGCCTGTGTGGTTGAGCACCGATCTGCGCGATGGCAATCAAGCCCTCTTCGAACCCATGGGGGTCGACGCCAAGAGGGAACTGTTCGAGCTACTTTGCGCTGTGGGCTTCAAGGAGATTGAGGTGGGTTTTCCGTCGGCGTCGCGCACGGAATTCGATTTTGTGCGGCAGATGATAGAAACGCGGGCGATTCCCGACGACGTCACCGTGGGCGTCCTCACGCCGGCCCGCCCTGATCTGATTGCCCGATCGGTCGAAGCGCTGGTTGGCGCACGGCGTGCCATCGTGCATGTCTACAACGCGGTGGCGCCTGCGTTCCGCGACATCGTTTTTCGTAAGAGCCAGGCGGAGATCATGGCCCTGGCCGTCGATGCTGTCCGGTATGTGCGAGAGTTGACGGAGCGTTGGCCGCAGACTCAGTGGACACTACAGTATAGCCCCGAGGCGTTCAGTGCCACGGAGTTGGACTTTTCGAAGGCCGTATGCGACGCAGTGGTCGAAGCCTTCGGGGCGACCGAGAATGAGCCCATCATTATCAATCTGCCCGCCACCGTGGAGTGTGCCAGCCCCAATGTGTTTGCAGACCAAGTGGAATGGATGCATCGGCATATCGCGCGGCGGGACGCCGTTATCTTGAGCGTGCACCCGCATAACGACAGGGGTACGGCGGTGGCCGCGGCCGAGCTTGCGATGATGGCGGGCGCCGAACGTGTGGAGGGCTGTCTTTTTGGCAACGGCGAGCGCACGGGTAACGTCGATCTTGTGACGCTGGCCTTGAATCTCTATACGCAGGGGGTGGCGCCTGGGCTCGATTTCTCGAGGATCGATGAGGTCGCGCGCGCTGCAACGCGGCTCACGCGTCTACCTGTGCATCCGCGCCACCCCTATGCGGGCGATCTCGTCTACACGGCGTTTTCGGGAACTCATCAGGACGCCATCAATAAGGGGCTCGCGGCCCAGCGGCCGGATGCGGCCTGGAATGTACCCTATCTGCCACTCGATCCACGCGACGTGGGCCGCGATTACCAAGCGGTGATCCGCGTGAACAGTCAGTCGGGCAAGGGCGGGATCGCCTACCTCCTGGAACGGCATTACGGCGTGGTTTTGCCCCGGCGCATGTTGATTGGACTGAGCGAGGCGGTGCAGCGGCGCGCCGAGGAGGGCGGGGGTGAGGTCTCGCCCGCGCAGGTATGGGAGGTCTTTTGCGATCGCTACCTCAAGGATCGCGAGACAGTGGCGTACCGGGGTCACGAATCCGCGGTGGATGGAAGCGGCGAGCGGATTCGGCTGTCACTTGAGGTCGATGGACGGCTCACCCACTATGAGGGGTGTGGCAACGGGCCTCTCGATGCCGCCTGCCGGGCGCTGCCTGGTCCCGTTCACCTCTGCCATTACGAAGAGCGTGCGATTAGTGCGGGCTCCGATGCGTGTGCCCTTGCAATCGTGGAGGTCGCCACCCCCGGGGTTGAACGTACGGTCGTGGCCGCTGCTGTCCATGAGAGTCTTGTGACGGCATCGATTACGGCCTTGGTAAGGGCCTGGGCGGGTCTGCGTGTAACGGCCGCCCAGGCACCCGCATTAGGCCGGCTGCCGCGCGCGGCCGGAGGACTGTCTTAGGTCTCATACAGACTCTGAAATAGGGTGCTATGGTCGGCGCCCGACAACGTGAATTATGTAAGGAGGAGTGCCCATGAGGAAACAGCTAGCGGCGGTAGGCAGTTCCCTGCTTTTGATGACCGCGTTGACTGCCTGTCACCATAAACCCAGTGGCGGCGCGACCGGGGGTGCGGGCACGCAGAGCTCCTCCACGGGGACTGCGGGCACGGGAGCTTCGGGTGCGGCGCCTTCGGGTGCGGCGCCTTCGGGCGGTGCCGGCAGTGGTGGTGGCGGGAGCGCGGGCCAGGGCACGGGCGGTGCTGGTAACGGTGCTGGTGGTGGGACCGGGTCTGCAGGCGGAACCTGATGGGGTGCGAGACCAATCGGGGCGCGCGGGGTCCCCGGAGGCGCGTCTTGAGTCGCGCCGACGCCCTCTGCGGCGCGCGCGTTTGTGGCGGCGGCCTAGCGCAAGCGCTCACGGCGACAGAGCGGTAACAACTCCTGGTCGAGCCCGGTCGATCGGCCAGCGCGGACCTTAAAGCTTGGCGAACAGGCTTAAACGGAGTCTTTGGAGGGGGCGGGGCGCGGCCCCGCCAGCCTCGCTGAAGGCGGTGTGAGCGCTCTCGTCGCATTGCGCGCGATAGATCCAAATGCATCCAACAGGTCGGTCACGCATTGCGTTCCGGTTCGTTGGAGAATCCCACCCCTGGAGGCCTAGTCGCAACGTGGTGGCCGCTGGTATGCTGGCCCTCGGGAGAGGGGCGACGATGCGGTCAGGGGATACGGCAGCTGGGGTTCTCAAGGTTATCCGCGGCACGGCCTTGAACGTCATAGTGAGACCTGTGACGTTTTTTCAGACAATGCCTAGACGCGGAGGTTATCGGACTCCGTATGTCTTCTTGTTGGTCGTCGGGCTGTTCGACGCACTGCTTTTGTCGGCACTGAAGGTGCTCGTCGCCGGTCCGGCGGCCGCGCTTACCTTCGCGATGCATGTGTTCCTGGTCTTGCCGCTGGCGCTGACCTTGCTCAGTTTTGCGCTTACGGCAGTGCTGTTCGCGTTCTGGAGGCTCATGGATTCGTCGCAATCCTATGAGACCGCCTATCGCACGTTTGCCTATAGTTTCGCCATCTCGCCTATCGCCTTGCTGATGTTGTTGGTCCCCTATCTGACGTTCGCGGCGTTTTTCTGGTGGTTCGCCTTGCTCGTTATCGGAAGCGTCCACGTTCATGGCGTGGGTCGTCTCAAGGCCACCGCCGTCTTCGCCGCGCTGGGATTCGCCGTGATTGTGCTTCTTACGCGCGCCGAGCATTACATGGTGCGCCACGGTGTGGCTCGTCCCGTGCCCCAGGCTAATTCAACGGTCGACAAGCCGGCCGCGCATCCCGCCCCTGTATGAACTACTCCCGCCAACCTTACGGTATGGCGTGAGTTTCGTGCTTCGACGCGGGCAAACCGCACCCGCTCCACACATCGGACAGTTCCTGCCCGGACAACCTGGTTTCGAGCCAACGCAACAGTACCTGTGCCGCGTTCTCGTCACGGCCACAGG
>JAJYHM010000007.1 GCA_021784755.1 Pseudomonadota bacterium | reverse complement strand
GATCGTGGCCGGCCTCTCATCGTCATGTTCCGGCATAACAAGGCGCCTGTGGGTCATTACGTGGTGATCACAGGTTACGACCCCGCCCGGCATCTGTTCGTGGTCCTGGATCCCGCGCGAGGCCGTATGGCGGCGACCTCGCACGGTCTCCTCACGCGATGGGATGCCACCGGCAGATTTACCCTGCTTGCGGTGCCAAAACCCCAGGACCGGAGATGAACCCAATATAGTCGTCAACAAGCTTCCAACAATGCCGTCGCACCGGTTGCCTGAAGTGCTCGCAAAATCCCCACTTTCGAGGGATTGCGCAAAATGGCTCATACGCCATAATTATCGGCATAAACACTCGGTAGAATTCTATTTCAATGCGTCCATACGACCGGAGTTTTCTGTATATTACGACCTGACACATTTTGCCATTTTTGTGGTCTTTGTGGCGCCATCGTTATCGCAGATAGCCATAGCTGACGCCACTACTCGGCGCATGAAGAATTGGGGGTGGCTATGGGATATCTGGCTGATATGAACCTTACGATAAATGCGCCCAGGATTTTTCCTATGCGCATCACACACACTCCGAGGTTCCAGAAGGCGCCGGTTGCCTCTCCGGCAAAGCCTGAGGCGGTAACTCGAAACGCTGTCCCTGTGCGCTACCCTATAAATCACTGGACTAGATGCTGTTTTCTGTCTATCGCGGGGGGGAGCTCTCCGTCCGGGTGATTATACGACAGCGTCATGCATCCGTTAATTATGCGTGGGCCACGCGGCCTAATCATACGTAAACCATTGCACAAACAATAAAACGGGAGGATGTCCATGCGTATGGTAACAGGGGTTTTGTGCGCAAGCTTAGCTTGCGCGATCATGCCAGTCTATGCGAGCGGGGGATATTTAGGGGTCGGAGCAGGTATGGGCTCCAGCGTCGATGCAACTGCCAACGCGCAGGCCTATGCCGGTCTGTATACCAACGGGACGTACACTAAGAGTCGGCTTGCGTTCAACGTGTTTGCTGGCTACCAGCTCAATAAGTATGTGGCGGCGGAGCTGGAATACATCAACTTCGGCTCTTATTCGCTGACGCGGACGGCGCCCTGGGGCGGCTATACAGAAACTGACACGATCGGCGCGGCTTCGGCGGCGGCTGTCGGCACATGGCCGATCAGCCCCATGTTCTCCGCCTTTGGAAAATTGGGCTTTGCAGCTTCCATGGATAAGGCAACCGAGTACAGCTACAATTCGCGCACGACGACTGCCATCAACATCATGTTTGGCGTCGGCGGCGCAGTCAACCTCACCAAGCATTTCGCTCTACGCCTGGAATACGATCAGTACGACGGTATTGGCAAAAGCGGCTACGAATACACGGCCGGCCCGTTCACCCAGGTCGCGGCCAGCGCGCTCTACATGTTCTAGGGTAAGACTCCTCACCAGACCTATCTGGTGTTCATTGGCGGGAAGGCTTGGCATCCTTCCCGCCTTTTTTCCCCTACCCACTTCCGAACGGGGACGATGTGGCTGGCATATGGCCAGAGACCCGCGTGAAGCCCGTACGCCGTCGATTGCGCCCTTTTGACGCTTCACGCGGGCGACGATCGGGTCAGAACGGCTTGGGTCTCCGGCACCGCACGAGCGACCCTGCAGGGACCGCGGCGTGCGCCGACGTCCATCACGGCGAGGAGGCGACCTACCGGGGCCCCGCTCCGCCGACAGACCGACGACACCACGCTCCGAGGCTCTGACCGTAGGCGGTGTGCAGGCGGGGAACCCACCCCCTTCAACCATCCCTGCTCTCCTCCTTCGTGAGTTCCGGCCACGCGGCCTTCAGGTAGACACCCATCGACCAAAGCGTGAGAAGGGCCGCCACATAGAGAAGGAGTTCGCCTGCCCGAAACGCCGAGATACCAAGGACGGGTCGCTCGTAGAGCAATAGCAAGATGGCCGCCATCTGTACCGCCGTCTTGAACTTGCCTACCAAAGACACGGCCACACTCTTGCGCTTCCCGATCTCGGCCATCCATTCGCGCAGCGCCGACACCGCGATCTCGCGGCCGATAATGACGAGCACCACGACCGAGAAGAGTGGCGCACTAAACAGCGCGGGATGGTGAGCCGGGTTCGCCACGATCATGATCAAGGCGGCGGCCACCATGAGCTTGTCCGCCACGGGGTCAAGAAAGGCCCCGAACGCCGACGACTGATTCCAGCGCCTCGCGAGGTAACCATCTAACCAGTCGGTAAGGGCCGCCAACAAAAAGAATCCGGCAGTCGCGGCATTCGCCCACGGGACCGACAAAAAATACACCAGCACGAAGACCGGTATGAGTCCTATCCTAAGGAGCGTCAGGATGTTGGGGGCGTTTATGGGCACGGCTCGCCTTTGGGATGAAAAATGTCGTAGATACGCCGCGCGAGCTCTTTACTGATCCCGGGCAACCGCTCCAAATCGGCAAGCTCAGCCTGCGCGACGAAGCGGGCACCACCCAGGGCCCTGACCAAGGTCTGGCGGCGTTTGGGGCCCACTCCCGGGATTGTGTCGAGTTCGGACGTGAGCCGCGCCTTACCACGCCGTCCACGGTGACCAGTTATGGCGAACCGGTGCGCCTCATCCCGCACCGAGGCCAAAAGTAGCAAGGCCTCGGGCGCGTCGCCGAGCGTAAAGGGGCGCGGGCGCTCCGGCTCGTAGAATTCCTCGTCCCCGAATCGGCGATCCGGGCCTTTTGCGATACCCAAGACACGTCCTAGCCGCCCCAGACTCTGTAAGGCCTCCTGCGCGCGCGCCACTTGCCCGGCCCCGCCGTCGATCAATACGAGATCGGGCAACGGGGCCTTGGCGTAGCGACGCAGGACCGCCTGGCCGATCGCCGCATAGTCGTCGCCCGCGGCTACGCCTTCGATGTGAAACCGGCGATAATCGCTCTTGATCGGCCCTTCCGGCCCGAAAACCACGCACGACGCCACGGGCAACTCTCCCTGGGTATGACTGATGTCGAAACATTCTACCCGAGTCGCGCCGAGAAGCCCGAGAGCGGTCGTCATCGCCTGCCAACGCGCGCCATGGCTTGCCCGCTCCGCGAGCCTGCGGCGCAGGGCGTCGGCCGCATTGGTCCGGGCAAGCGCCACCCACTGACGTGGGATCCCGCGCGATGGGACGGCGATCGTCACTGCATGCCCCGAATCAGCGCGCAAGGCCTCGGCCAGTGTGTCGCGCCCCGGGATGAAGATCTCGAGATAGATGCGCGCAGGCGGCGAGTGTCCCAGATAATACTGGGGCAGAAGGGCCGCCAGGGCCTCCTCGACGGGCATAGCCTCGGGCAGACGCGGAAAGAGCGTCTTGCTGCCAAGCTGGCGGCCACCGCGTATCAGCAGGATCGTGACGGCGAGCACGCCGCCCTCGGCGGCAACGGCCAGGACATCGGCATCGCCTTTGTCGTTATCGACATACTGGCGCTCTTGGGCCGAACTCAAGAGGCTGATACGGTCCCGCAGCCGCGCGGCCAGCTCATAATCGAGACGCTCCGCAGCTTCCGCCATCTGGCGTTTCAGATCGCCGAGCAAGGTCTTGTTGCGCCCTTCAAGAAAAAGAAGGGTATGCTCCACGTCGCGCGCATAGGCCTCCTTAGTCACGAGCCCGACGCAGGGGCCAGAACACCGATGGATCTGGTATTGAAGGCAAGGGCGCGTGCGATTGCGGAATACCGTATCGTCGCATTGACGGACCGGAAAGACGCGCTGCAGAAGACTTAAGGTTTCCCGCACCGCATTGGCGCTGGGATAGGGTCCGAAATAGCGCCCCGGCTCGCGGCGCGCGCCGCGATGAAACCCGAGCCGCGGAAAATCCCCGCCCCCGCCCAAAAAGATAAGAGGATAGCTTTTATCGTCTCTTAACAATACGTTATAGCGTGGTCTTAAAGTTTTTATGAGGTTGTTTTCGAGCAGCAACGCCTCAGTCTCGGTATGCGTGACTGTGACCTCGATGTGACGCACCGCCGCCATGAGGGATGCGATCCGCGGGGCCCTGGCCGGGCGCAGATAGCTGCTCACGCGCTTGCGCAGGCTTACGGCCTTGCCGACATAAAGCACAACCCCGTTCTCATCTAACATGCGGTAGACACCGGGACGCTCGCCCAGCCCCCGCACAAGCTCGCGTAGATGATCGCTCATGACACCTCGCGCAAGGCGGCGCTCATGACCGCCATGAACATCTCCTCAGTCAGGCGCTTTGTCTGGGTGTTGTAGCGGCTGCAGTGATAGGAATCCCAAAGCACTTGGCGACCGATCACGTGGCGTGCGCCGTGTGCGAATTTATGGCGCGCAAGCGGCACTCCGAAGCCCCGCAACACCGCCTCGTGAGCAATACGTCCCAAGGCCATGATAACGCTGCCATCCGCTATACCGGCAAGCTCCGCGTTCAGATAAGGCGCACAGGTTCGGATTTCCTCCGCCGTTGGCCGATTCGCGGGCGGGACGCATTTGACGGCATTGGTGATCCGGCAACCGGCAAGGACCAGACCATCGCCGATTGCCACCGATTGCTGCTTATTAGCAAGCCCTAGACGATGCAGGGTCTCGTAGAGCAGGATACCCGCGTAGTCCCCGGTGAACGGGCGACCCGTGGCGTTGGCCCCGTGCAGGCCCGGCGCCAGGCCCACGATGATCAGTCGCCCGCGTTCATCGCCGAACGCAGGCACCGGCCGACAAGAGTAGTCGGGGTGGCGGGCCTTGATCTCATCGCGAAAGGCGGCAAGGCGCGGACAGCGCCGACATCGGGAGAGGGTCGCGCCGTGCGCCCCGCGCCCCCCCGACTCCTCCGCCAGCGCCCCGCGTGGCGCACGCTTGGTCATGCGCTGTCCGGATGCCAACGCGCCAAGAGTTCCCGGGCGGCGCGATAGTCGACATTGCGCGAAAGCTCCTCAGCGCTCCATGCGGGGCGGCCATGGAGACGGGTCATACGCGCCTGCGAGAGGGGATTGCTATAGCCGGCGAGGCTGTCGAGCAGGCCATCCAGCCCCTCTGGATCATTACAAGCCAACACGATGTCACAGCCAGCGGCGAGCGCCTTGTGGGCGCGCGCGCCCAAGTCGCCCGCGCCGTGGGCCCCGACCATGCTGAGGTCGTCACTGAAGATCACGCCGCTGAAGCGCTGCCCCTTACGCAATATGTCCTGCAGCCAGATCCGCGAGAAGCCGGCCGGCTCCCGATCGACCTGCGGATACTGCACGTGCGCCGGCATTACGGCGGCGAGCACGGTCGGGCAGAGCCGTGAAAACGGCACGAGATCGGCCGATCGCAGCGCCGAGAGCGGCCGATCGTCGACCGGCAGCTCCTTGTGCGAATCCCCAACGACCCCGCCGTGGCCGGGAAAGTGTTTGCCGCAGGCCGCCATACCTGCCTGCGTCATACCCAGCACATATTGGCGCGCGAGCTCCGCCACCACCAGGGGGTCCTCGGCGAAGGCGCGGTCGCCGATCACGTCACACACTCCGCGCCCGAGGTCCAAGACCGGCGCGAAGCTCATGTCGACACCATGGGCCAGCAACTCGGCGGCCATGACATAGCCCGCCGCATGCGCGACCTTGCGCCCCTCCGCGCGGTCCTCGACATACACCTCCCCTATCCGTCCGCAGGCCGGGAGTTTCGTGAACCCGTCCCGGAAGCGCTGGACGCGCCCGCCTTCGTGGTCGACAGTGATGATAAGCGGTGGGTCGCGCAGGGCCCGGATCTCGGCGTTCAGCGCGCGCAGTTGCGTGGGATTCTCATAATTACGGGAAAACAGGATGACCCCGCCGATGAGCGGGTGGACAAGCCGCCGGCGTTCGTCCTGCGACAGACGGGTTCCCGCCAAATCCATCATGACCGGACCTAGGGACATAGCGTCTCCTTACGCGATGATATGCACGCGAGTGCCGGCTGGCACCCGTTCGAAGAGCTCCAGGACATCGTCATTGCGCATCTTGACGCAGCCGTGCGAAGAGGGAACACCCATCGGGTCCTCGTCGGGCGACCCGTGGATGTAGATATAGCGCCGCATGGTATCGACATCCCCTAGCCGATTCTGCCCGATGGTAAGCCCGCTCAGCCACAAGATACGCGTAAGCACCCAGTCCCTCTGCGGATGCAACTGCCGCAAGGCCGGACCATAGATCTCGCCGGTCGGTCTGCGACCCACGAACACCGCCCCGCGCGGGGCGCCCGCCCCGATCTTGGCGCGCACGAGATGCAGGCCACGCGGGGTCTGGTAACTCCCGTAGCGCTCCCCCACCCCGTTCTTGGCGGTCGCCACCGCCGTCTCCCACACCGGGCGGGCTCCTTCGCGCTCAAAGAGGCGCAGGTACTGACACGCTACGTCGACCTCGATGTGGGCCATCTAGGGCTCCCTTGTGAGCAAGGCCATCGCTTCAATATGGTGCGTGTGCGGAAACATGTCCACGACCCCGGCGCGCCCCAGGCGGTAGCCGCCACACTGGACGAGCCACTGCACGTCGCGCGCCAGGGTCGCAGGATTGCACGATACATACACGAGCCGCGGGACCTTGAGCCCGGCCAGCACCTGCACAGCCGCCAGGGCCCCCGTACGCGGCGGATCGAGCAGGGCCGCATCAAATCGCCGCTCTCCGAGAATGCCCGCGAGCACGGTCCCATCCAGGTCGGCGGTCGCATACTCGATGTTGTCGAGTCCGTTTTGACGGGCGTTGGCGCGTCCTTTGTCCACGAGCGTCGCGGCCCCCTCCACCGCGAAGACGGAGGCGGCGTGACGCGCGATCGGCAGGGTGAAATTACCGAGACCGCAATAAAGATCCAAGACCCGGCTCTCACCGTTCAAGGCCAGCCAATCCACAGCCTGCGCCACCATGGCTTTGTTGGTCTCGCCATTCACCTGTATGAAATCGGTCGGGCCAAAGGCAAGCTCGACGTCGAACGCAGGGAGCGCATAGCTCAAGCGAGCGGGACGCCCACCGACCCACTGCACCGACTCGGGCCCCGCGGCCTGGGCATACATCGCGAAACCGTGCGCGTCCCCAAAGGCCGCGAGTGCCCGCACGTCCTCATCGGTCAGATCCCGCAGATGGCGAAACACGAGCGCCGCGGCCTCATCACCGGCGGCGAATTCGACCTGGGGTATGGCCTCAGGACACGACAGACCTTCCATGAGCCCCTTCAGATCGATGAGCCTGTGCCCGATGCGCGCATCGAGCGTGTGACAGAGCGACAAGGGCGCGATATAGGAGTGCCGGCGCTCGCGAAATCCGACCAGAAGGCCGCCCTTCTTGTCCACGACCCGCGCCCCGAGCCGCGCCTTGCGACGATAGCCGAAGATCGGCCCCGCGACGGGGGCTACCCAATCCGCGCACTCCACGCGAGCGATGTGGGTGAAGGCCTCACGCACCACCCCCTCCTTGGCCGCCAACTGCGCAACGGGATCGAGATGCTGGAGCCGGCACCCGCCGCACACCCCGAAGTGCGCGCAGCGCGGCGTCACGCGCTGCGGCGAGGACACCAGAATCTCCTGCGCTACACCGGTATCGAAGCGGCGCTTGCGGTTCACGTAACGGAAGCGTACCTCTTCGCCTGGCAGCGCCCCGTCCACGAATACCACCTTACCGTCGCAATGGCCGACACCACATCCATCATGGTTCAGGGAGGAGATGGCGCACATCGCCTCAAGCGGCATACGTCGCGCACTCATGAGCTGCAGGACTCCCAGACACGTACAAAGTCCGCGAGATGGGCCTGACCGGCACCGGCCAGGACAGTCTTCAAGCGCACCTCTTCCGCCTTATGCGCCTCGGGCGTCAGATGCCCTCGCATGAGTTCGAGCCGCAGAAAGACGAGATAGGTATTCAGAACGTCGGTCTCGCAATAGGCGCGAATCCCCTCGATCTCGCCGCGCAGGTAACGGTCCCACACCAGCGCGCCGTCTTGTCCCTGCTTGCCGGGAAATCCGAGGAATGTGGCGATATCGTCCAGACGGGCGACCGCGCGCGCCTGATAGCCCGAGAGCACGTCCATGAGATCGGTATGCCGGGCGTGATAGCGACTCAAATAATTATTCCAACGGAATGCCGGATCCCCATCGCCCGTTTCCCAATATCGAGTACACGGAATCTTGTGCAAAAGCGCGCGATACTGGAGGACGGGAAGGTCGAATCCGCCCCCATTCCAGGAGACAAGCGTCGGTGAAAAGCGCTCAATCCCCTCAAAAAACCGGCCGAGGATCTCGGCCTCCGAGGACTGCGGATCGCCGAGCGACCACACGCGACATTCGTCATTACGGCGCAGCAACACCGAGATCGCCACCACCTTGTGCAGGTAGTGACGCAGGAACTCCTGCCCGGACTCCTCGCGCCGCTTATGTATCATCACGCGCGCGACGTCCTCATCGGAGAGATCTAGGCCATAGAGCCGTCGGCCCGCCGCCACATCCGGGATGGTTTCTATGTCGAAGACGAGAACGTTCATGCGGCCGGGAACACACCCGTGGAAAGATAGCGATCGCCACGGTCGCAGACGATGCTGACTATGGTGGCATTCGTCAGATCATGTGCCAGCGCAAGCGCGGCGGCCACCGCACCGCCCGAGGATATCCCGCAAAAGACCCCCTCTTCGCGCGCCAGACGCCGCGTGATCTCCTCGGCCTCCTTTTGATCGACGTCGATCACCCGATCGACGCGTTGCGCGTCGTAGATCTTGGGGAGGTAGGCGGCAGGCCAGCGCCGAATACCAGGAATCGATGAACCCGCCGTCGGTTGCACGCCGACGATCACGATCCCCGGGTTGCGCTCCTTCAGGTAGCGCGATGTGCCCATAATGGTCCCTGTGGTGCCCATGGCGCTCACGAAATGGGTGACGGTTCCCTCGGTATCGCGCCAGATCTCAGGCCCCGTGGTGCGGTAGTGAGCGTCGGGATTGTCGGGATTCGAAAACTGATCGAGTATGCGCCCCTCGCCGCGCGCCTCCATGGCGCGCGCGGTATCGATCGCACCTTCCATACTGCCTGTCCGTGAGGTGAGGATCAGGCGCGCGCCGAAGGCACGCATGAGCCCCTGGCGCTCGACGCTCATGTTTTCCGGCATGACCAAGATCATGCGGTAGCCTTTGACGGCCGCGGCCATGGCCAGAGCGATGCCGGTATTTCCACTGGTCGCCTCGATCAAGGTGTCGCCCGGATGGATGGTCCCGCGCCGTTCCGCCGCCTCGATCATATTGAGCGCCGGCCGATCCTTGACCGAGCCTGCCGGATTATTGCCTTCGAGCTTCAAGAGCAGACGGTTCCCGCGCTCGGTGCCCAGGCGCTGCAGGGCGACCAGCGGCGTATTCCCGACGCATTCGGCAAGGGTTTTGATGTTCACGCGAAATCCTATCGTAGCCTGTCTTTGAAGGTCACCGCTCGCGTCCGCCCCGGGGCGCCCGCGGCTGCTGCGACCGCAGGCGCGCGGCCTGTCCGAGCCTGTGGTTGCCCAAGAAGTGTAACCCAGTTATGGGTCCTGCGACACGGCGGACCAATCCTCGATATATAGGCAGAGCGCCTCACGGGCCTGGAAGTCGTCCACCCCCAGCCGATAACGCGCAGATATGAGGCCGCCTGCCGTAGGCAGGTCCGTGCAGCGGAACGCCAGCGCCTTCAAGGGCTCGGCGCGGCCTGCGACCGACAGCGCAAGACGCAGATGCGCGTCTTTCAGGATCGCGGCGCTCACGACCTCAAACTGGCCCTCGAAAAGCGGCTCGGGAAAGCCGTTGCCCCAGGGTCCGCCCTCACGCACCGCCTGCGCAAGCGCCAGCGTCAGCTCCGCCGCCGTAAGGACGCCGTCCGTGCGCCCGTCGACGAAGGGCCCGCGCCCGATGCGTCGCTCGACTTCCTCGGCGAAGGCACGGGCGAATCGAGCGTAATCGGCGCGACTTATGGTCAGTCCCGCGGCGGCGGCATGTCCGCCGAACTGGAGAATGAGATCAGGAAACCGCTCGCCGACCGCCGCCAGGGTATCGCGCAGATTGAGGGTCGGCACGCTGCGCCCCGAACCGCGCAAGAGATCGCCTTCCGCCGGCGCAAAAACGACCACTGGCCGTTTGTACTTGTCCTTCAGGCGCCCGGCGAGGATGCCCACGATCCCCGGGTGCCAATGGGGCTCCATGAGACAAAGGCCGGCCTCGAGCGCATCGGTCTCCACCGCGCTCGCAAGCTGCTCCAGGGCCTCGGCCTGCATCTGCGCCTCTCGTTCGCGACGCTCGCGGTTCAAGGCGTCGAGCTCCTGCGCAAGCGCCAAGGCCTCTTCTCTGTCGTCCGTGAGCAGGCACCGCACACCGACGCTCATGTCGGAGAGCCGCCCGGCGGCGTTCAGCCGGGGGCCCACCTGAAAACCGAGATCCTGCGCATAGATCTTCCCGGGTCGTTTGCCGCTCACGAGCAGCAGGGCCTCCACGCCGGCACAGGCGCGTCCAGCGTTCATGCGCCGCAGACCTTCGCGCACCAGGATGCGATTGTTGGCGTCGAGCGGCACGCAATCGGCCACCGTGCCTAGCGCGACCAGGTCGAGAAGGTCTCCAAGCCCGACCTGGGCCGCGCCGAGACGCCGGCGCAAGGCGATCAGGAGATATAGCACCACCCCCACCCCCGCAAGCGCCTTACTCGGAAAGGCATCCCCCGGCTGATTCGGATTGACGATGGCGGCGGCCTCCGGCAGCACCGGGCCCGGCAGATGATGGTCGGTGACGATCAGACGCAAGCCCAAGGCCTTCGCGGTCTGCGCGCCTTCGAGGCTATTGATCCCGTTGTCGACCGTCATGATCCAGCGAGGTTCAAGGGCCGCGGCGCGCGCCACGATCGCAGGACTCAATCCATAGCCTTCGCGGGAGCGGTCCGGGATCAGATAATGGAC
>JAJYHM010000066.1 GCA_021784755.1 Pseudomonadota bacterium | reverse complement strand
CCTGTGGCGTTGAGAACAGGCCACCGTTAGGTGGCCCACAAGAATCGGGGCCGCGTGAGCGACCCCCTATAGCCGCTTTGAGCGGCTCACAAACTAAAGCCCCCGGCTCTGCCGGGGGATATTTACTAGCTGTCGATTGCGACAGGTTTGGGATCCCGCCATGGGAAAATCCCGGGAGGGATCAGGGGGTTGGAGGGGGCCTTCCCGGCTCGGGCGCAGGGGGCGGGGTATCGGCGCAGTCCGTAGCGGGGTCCCTTGCCAAGGCCGGGGACGCCTCGATCGGTGTGAAGCTGAGCGGGGTGGCGAGCGCCTCAAGCGAGCGGCCTTCGGCGGCGAAGCCCCAGACGATCTCCGCGGCTGCCGCCAGCAGCATGAGGATTGCGGCCAGCAAATAGCCCCAGAACACCTGGGCGCGGGCGCCCGAGGCGATCAGGATCGCGAACAGGGTGGGGGCCAGGACGCCACCTGTGGCGGTGCCGAGGGCATAGAAGAGCGCGATGGCCCGCGCACGGATCTCCAGCGGAAAGGCCTCGCTCACCGTGAGATAGGCGGCACTCGCGCCGGCCGACGCCAGGAAGAAGATGGCAGCCCACGCCAGTGTTTGCGACACCGCAGTGAGGGCGTTGATGCGAAAGAGCCACGCCGCGCCGATCATCAATAGCCCCGACAGGCCGTAGGTGGCCGTGATCATGGGGCGGCGCCCCACGGTGTCGAAGAAGCGCGCGAGCACCGTGGCGCCCAGAAAGTTGCTTAACGTGAACGGAAGCAGATAGAGGCCTACGCGCGCGGCCGTTACCCCATCGAAACGGTTCAGCACGAGGCCGTAGGTGAAAAAAAAGGCATTATAGAAGAAGGCCTGGGCGAGCATGAGGATGGCCCCCAGGAGCGCCCGCCGCGGATAGCGCGTGCAGATCACGCGCGCTGCCATCAGCAGGCCGCCGGGCAGGGGTGGCGCGGGCCCTGCGGGCTGCGCCGCCGGCTGTGGACGATATCCAGTCTGCGGGATACGCGCACGGCGCTCGATCTCGGTGATGATCTGTTCGGCCTCGCGGCCGTGTCCGTGGGCTTGGAGCCAGCGCGGGCTTTCCGGGATCTGGCGACGCATGAAGAGCGCGATCAGGCCGAGCGCGGCGCCAAGCCCGAAGGCCAAGCGCCAGGCGAGCCATGAGGCTATGAGCGGGGATCCGAGGAGCGCCGCGCTCAACAGGGCGGCAGCCGCAGCCCCGAGCCAAAAGCTGCCGTTGATCAGGATGTCCAAGCGCCCACGCAGGCGTGCCGGGACGAGCTCCTGGATGGCGGAATTGATGGCGCTGTATTCGCCGCCGATGCCGGCCCCAGTGAGAAACCGCCAGAACGCGAGGCTTGCGAAGCCTTGCGCGAGCCCCGACGCGGCGGTCGCCACGATGTAGAGGGCAAGCGTCACGGTAAACAGGCGTTTGCGCCCGCTCTGATCGGCGAGCGCCCCGAAGAACAAACTGCCGAGGACGGCACCCGCGAGGTAGGAGCTTGCGAGGAGGCCGATTTCGCGGGCCGAGAGACCCAGCGCGACATGGTGCGTGAGTAGGGGGGCGAGTGAACCGACGAGCGTCACTTCGAGGCCATCGAGTATCCACGTGACGCCGAGCGCAAGGACCAGCCGCCGGTGAAAGCCGGACCAGGGGAGCGCGTCGAGTCGGCGCGCGATGTCCCACCCGAGCGTGGTGGGTGAGGGGCCGGCCGTTGGTGGCGTCGCTTGCCGTGGCATGAAATCTCCCGGGCCCGTGCCGCGTGGTGCGGGATTCTGTCCTTTCGGGGAAGTATGCCCTATGAGGCGCGTGTGTGCCTGCGGGAGGACTTTAAGGGCCGGGCTGCGTCCCAGTTCGCCCGCGACACAACTCTCGGTCGGGTTGGCGGACCTGAGGGCGCGGGGGGCGAGGACGGGCGGGACAAGGAGGGGTCTTTGTCGATAGAATGGCGTCATGGATAGAGCGGAATGGGGTCCGTGTGCGGCGCGCGCGGCGTATGTGACGAAAGATGGGTCCGAGATCTGTGAGCTATGGCATCCCGACTATCACGGGACGGGTGCCTTGAGCCTTGCGCGCGCGACCGTTCCCGCGGGAGAACAGACGCGCCTGCATCGGCATGTTTGCGCCGAAGAGGTCTATCACGTTCTGAGTGGATCGGGCGTCATGGATCTCGGACTACGCCATTTTGTGGTTCGGGCCGGGGATACCGTCCATATTTCGCCGGGGATGGCGCATCGCGTAAGCGCGTCGGCTGAGGCCCCGCTTGTCATTCTTTGTTGTTGCACGCCCCCTTATCGCCATGACGACACGGAAATCCTTTCGTAAGCCCGCCGCGCGGCGGCCCCGGCAGGTGTCTGCGCGGACGAACTCGCAGACTGTGTGGCTCGTGTTCGTGGCGCTCCTTATGGCGGGTCTCTGCCTTTATCCCCCATGGAGTAACGTGTGGACGAATTTCGAGGGGTTTCACTTGCGTGCGCCGCTCGTCTATGCGTTCGTATGGGCGCCCCCGCCACCCGTGTTCCCGGCGGCGCGGAGCATCGATGTCTGGCGGCTAGGCGAGGAACTCGCGGTGGCGGCGGTGGCGGGCTTTCTGGTCTATCGCTTGCTGGGCGCCATCGGCCGTCGTTGAGGGGCTACGCGCGCCTCACGGCGCAGGGGCCGCGCGGCCTCTGGGTGTGGCCTTAGGCGGCGCTTCGGATGAAGGCGTCGGCGTATATGTTCTTCAGCGAGGCACCTGCTAGGTACAGACGCTTTTTGGCCGACTGCACCATGTCGGGATGGCCGCAGAGGAACACGCGGAAGTCCCCAAGCCCTGTCAGATCGCTTAGGGCAATGTCCACGACGCGCCCGCGCCTCAGGTCTTCAGACGGCTCTTCGCGTGAAACGCAGGGGTGGTAATGGACACTTGCGTGTTTGTGAGCGAGGGCGCGGAGTTCGTTGATCAGGTACAACCCGTCTTTGTGGCGGCTCCCGTGATAAAGGTGAATGGGGCCACGGTGCCCGTGATGCAGGGCGTCGCGGATGATGCCGTAGAGCGGAGCCAATCCCGATCCTGTCCCCATGAGCAGAAGCGGCTGTTCGGGGTCCGACGGCAGATAAAAGCACTCACCGAGCGGCTGGCTTATGGTCACATGGTCGCCCACCTGTAGCGCTCCATGGATCCATCCGCTGACGCGACCCTCTTCGATCTTGCGCACATGCAACGTCAGATGCGGATCGATACCGGGCGCGCTTGCGAGCGAGTAACTGCGGCTTAAGCCCTCGTCTTTGAATACGTTAATGAATTGACCGGCGCGGTAGTCCCCCATATCCGAGCATTCAAGAGCGACCAAGACGATTTCGTGGTTGAGCGGCGTGATCGCGCGCACCGTCGCTGCCAATCGTCGCGCCTCGGCCCCTAGCCGCTCGATGCGGAGCGTTTCCGTAGGTGTGCACTGGCACGCCAGGAAATACCCGCGAATCCGCAAGGTGTCTTTCAAGCCCTTTTGGGATTCTGCAGAGACCGAACCGTCGATGGCGCGCATGAGGCAGGTCTGGCAGATGCCTCTGTGGCACGAGGAGGGAACAGTCGCTCCGCTGCGGGTCAGGGTGTCGAGGACAGTTTCGCCGACCGCGCTCACGTAGGTCTTGTCGTCCAATAAGATCTCGGGCATGGGGGTCTCCAAAACGCTTAACGGCCGAGGATGTCCTTACGGGTGGACTCGCAGATGGCGGCCACCTGGTCGATATTATCCTGGGCTACGTTCAGCTCTTTCAGCGTGGCGGCCAGATGTTCGACGATGATGTCGAAATGCTGGTCGTTCAGACCGCGCGTGACGAGATGGGCGTGTCCGCGCCGCATGTCGGCGCCGGTGTAGTTGTTCGGGCCCCCGAAGGCCATGGTCAAAAACGCCCTCTGTTTGGCGGCCTGCCGTTCCATGTCGACGTCATCGAAGAAGCCATTGACGCGGTCATCGGCCAGGACCTTACGGTAGAAGATGTCCACAGCCGCGTTGACCGCGGGTTCGCCGCCGATTTTTTGAAATAATGCCTGAGCCATGTCGTTCCTCGTCGCTCTGATAAGGAAAGATGTATACTGTATACATCTTTTGTGGGATATACCCGCCAGGGCCGGGGCCCTAACAGCGTTTGGCGGGTATGCCCGTACACTATGGTAAGAAACTTTGTTTTGTCAAATATCATTCCATGGTGGTTTGATGCCTCGGTGCGGCGCGGTCATCGTCGCGTGTCGATAGGAGGAGGCCTTGCAACTGACCCGCTATAGCGACTATGCCCTGCGCATTCTGATGTACTTGAGCATGAAGGAGGGGGAGGGGGCCGCGACCATCAGCGAGATTGCAAGCTTCTACGGGATCTCCCGCAATCATCTGGTGAAGATCGTGCACAGACTGGGGCAGCTCGGTTTCATCACGACCACACGAGGAAAGGGAGGTGGCCTCAAACTCGCGCGGGCGGCAGCACAGATTGGGATCGGGGAGGTCGTGCGCCAGACCGAGGCGAATTTCGATATCGTCGAGTGCTTCAACGTGCAAACCAACGCCTGTCGCCTGACGCCGATCTGTCACCTGAAAGGCATGTTGATGGCCGCTCAGACGCAATTTCTTGGTGAGCTCGATACCTATACCCTGGCCGATGCGATCGCGGGACGCCACCGCGGCTTCATGTCGCTCCTCGATCGTATTCGCTTAGGCGTGCCTGCGCCTTAAGCGCCCAGGGATGGGGCAGTCGGCGCGGGGTGCGGACGCGCAGAGAAACGGGCTCGGCGGGAAGATGTGCGGGTGTGCCGCGGGCGAGCGCGCTCGTTATACTGTCGCGCCAGGCCCGTGCCTGCCGGGTGCGGCGACAATTGATTAAGGGGAGAGTTGATGCGTTTAGCCAGGGTAGCCTTGTTGGGGGTGGTCGTGGTGAGTCAGTCGGCGTGGGCGGCCCACCCTTGGACGATCGGTAATGTGCCGTCTTATTACCAGGGCCACTACGGTACCCCTCAGACCATAGGGATCTTTTACGATCCGACCTATCTTCAGTATCAAACGCCGCGGCTGCGACTCAAATTTACCATCCCCTACATCTCGGTATCGAATCTGCCGGTCGGCGCCAAGCTCACGAACGGAACCTTGTCGGCGCGTACGCAAAATACCCAGACGATCACGGCAAGCGGCCTGGGGGATATGTGGTTGGCGGGACACTTCACCGTGATCCCGGAACGGGGTCTGAGGCCTGCGCTCGTGCCATACGCCAAGATCAAGTTCGGGACGGCCTCGGCGGCCAAGGGGCTCGGGACGGGTCGTAATGACTATGAGGTCGGGCTTGGGCTCAATTCGACCATCGGCGCCAACGTCTTTCCCTTCGCGCACATTGGCTATCGTTTCGTGGGGAGCCCTCCGGGGCAACACTTACAGAACATCGCGACCTACGATGCGGGCGTCAGCATCGCGGCGACAGTGCGAAACATCATTACGGCGATGTATGCCGGCAACCAATCCGAGCAGGCAGGCTATGCGGGATCCTCGGATGCGATTCTCGCCTGGAACTACAATGTCACGACCGCGGGCAGCGGTTTTCAGGTGTATCTGGATAAGGGTTTAAGTAGCGGTAGCGCGAATTTGGGCGTCGGCGTCGGCGGTCAGGTCGTTTTTTAAGGCGACCCCAGACCCCCGCCGATCCGTGGTGCCGCGCCAGACATCAATGGTGTGCGGGAGCGATGGAAATGATCAGCTGAGCGGCGACGGCGCGGTTTGGGGACGGATCACCATGGGGCGCATGATCTGCGGGCGTGCCATGGCCGGATGCATGATCTGCGGGCGCGTCACGGCCGGATGCATGACCTGAGGGCGCGTCACCCCCTCTGCGGCTTTGTCTGGCAGGTGAAGGCCGAAGCTCATGACATGAATGCCGGGGATCGCTCTTAAGACCACGAAACGATCCGACCCCTCGCGCCTGACTGTGAGGAAGGTAGGGCGGCGCGTGGAGTTGTGTGCGGGTCGGACGCGGGCGATCAGGGTCTGCCCATCGAAGCGCCAGACACCGTGCGCGCGCCGTGTGTAGCCGGCGATGGAGATGCGCGCCCGCGCGTCCTTCAGGCCGGTGGCGGGCCGCAAGGAGCTGACTGCGGGACGGCCGAAGCGATAATAGCCCTGCGCCACGACATAGCGCCCCACGAGATGCTCAGGCGCCTGGGGCCCGACCCAGAGGAATGAGCGCTTAGCCAGCGTTATGTGGTGGCGTCCGGCCATACGGAGCGTGCCGCGGATGAGGAATTGTACGGGTCCTTGATGTGGCTGAGGCAGGGCGCGGATACGCGTGGCGATCCAGCGGCCGGATGCGGGGGAGCCCGCGCTCACGGCGAGGTCCATGCCGAGGGCCGGATGGGTGTGTTCCGTGTGTTCGAGGCGGGCGAGCGCACGCGCACTTACCTGAATGTTTTGCCCAAGGATCCGTACTTGCCGGCCGTCAGCGGCAATGGCCTCCACGAGTCCGATGAGGGCGTGCTGCACGCGGACGTTGTCGGCCGTCGGGCGCCCTCCTTGCAGGAGGGCGTCGACGAAGACGTCCTGTCCGCGATGCAGGGCGTCCACGCTCGCGCGTCGCCCATCGACCCAATAGTGCGTCTTGGGTGAGAGCAGGTATTCGGCGCCGTTTACGTAAATGCTTCCGAATCGCTGGATGACGCCGATGGCGGTGATGCCCGTGCCCCCGATCCCGCCACGCACAGCCCCCGTCCCGCCTATGCCGCCGCGTGGCCCAGCGAAGCCGCTTACGAGGCCCGCGAGCAGGCCGATGAGTGTTACGCGGCGGAGGAAGGTCGCGGTGAGGCTCATGATCCGCGCTCCTGGGGTAGGGCCGCGTCTTCGTAGTAGTAAATCCCCACGCGCATACGTCGTGCGCCCGGCACTGCCTTGTCGGCGCATTCAAGGGGATTCAGTTCCCGATGCAGGTTCTGCAGCAGGACGTTGGCGGCCGCCTCGATGTGCGGTCGCGCATGATCGGCTGCTTCCGCCGGGAGCGCATCCAGAAAGAGAGCCCGCTCGAGGAATGGGGGCTTGCCGGTCAGATTATGGAAGGCGCATGCCATGTGGTCGCCAACGTTATGGGCCAGGAAATCGAGCTTTTCTTCCGGGATGTCCGGAACATAGGCGGTGCGCAGTAGATGAGCGCGCCCGGCGTCGTCGATGCGCACGGCGCGTGCCCGTACCAGTTCATCGAGGATGGCGCGCGGGCGCATGTCGGCCTTGATGCGCCGCGTCAAGGTTTCGATGCTGGGGCCGTTTTCGCCATGGAGCGGAAGACTGAGTAGTGTGCCGGAGGTGTCGTGGGTATCTTCCCCCGTAGTCCAGGCGGCGATAAGTTGCGCGGCGATATGGGTTCCGCGCCCAAGTGCTGAAGGGGGTGCTCCCTGAGCGACCAGGGCACGCAGGCGCTTCACATCCTTTCTATGAATACCGGTCATCAAGCTGAGGTCGCTTCCGGTGGGCGGCCGGTGGGTTGCGCGCGCAAGCGCCTCGTCCATGTACAAGGTCTTCAGGAGCTCGGCGAAGGCCGTGAACGTGAATCCCTGGCTGATGGCATAACCGACCAGTGGGCGCAATAAGCGGCTCATGGCGCGCTGGAAGGGAGCGTTCACGGGCGATGCGACCGTCGGATAAGAAGGCACATGGGTCGCAAGTATGCCACAAGACTTGACGTGGGAAAAGTTCCCACTACAATAAGGGCAGGCTCGAGCGGCGCCCCCATGTCGGCGGCTCGGAAGGGACGAAGCAATGTTTTGGAGAGGATAGCCATGACGACGCGTGTATTGGCGGTTGCGATCTTGTCGGTGGGACTGAGTGCGGGTGCCGTGGCAGCGAACCACGGGAATGACGAGGCTTACGCGGCAGTCAGCGGTGCCGCCACGGTGGGCGTGCCGCGGGATGCGGCGCTTACGCGCGATCAGGCTCGGTTCGAGTATTCGAAGGGCCTGACGGTGCGGTACGCCACGTCAGATGCGAGCCAGGATCACTTCCAGCGGATTGATACGAGCACGCCGACTACGGAGCCTGCCGACCCTGATGTCGGTGATGAGCACAGCGATCTCAATCCTACCGGTATCGATCCCTCCTCTGATCGGCCGGAAGAGATGCAGCCGAAGATCGAGCGCCCTGAGATTCAACGACCAGAGATCGAGCGCCCTGAGCTTGGGCGTCCCGAGATCGATCGTCCGGTCATCGAGCGTCCGAGCATCGATCGCTGAAGAAGGCTCGCGCGCCGGGGGCCGGGCTGACATCCAGAGGCCGTGGCGTGAGAGCGTACTCTTGGTATTGTGGGATGCGTTCTGCGCTTGCCCCGGCCTTGTAGCGGCGCAAATAGGTGGCCACGAGCGCCGTGAGGCGCGGTGCCGCGACCCCGTGACACCAGGCCGACACCAGTGCTGGGGAGTGGCCTGTGGCGGCGCGCCTTGGGCCACCGCATGCGTGTAGGCGCCTGCCGCGCTCTGTACGGGCGCGGGCCCGGAGTGAGTGACTGGCAAAAGCGCTCGTCAGAACGCGGGTGAGCCCGCCCCGCACCGGACCCTTTGACGTGCCGTGTGAATAATAATGTGCGGGAAAACGCCGCATCCCGTGGATGCCGGTAAGGAGAGGCCGCAGGGCCGGGCCGTGGTCGTGGTGACTCGCGACCAGTGCCACCAAGCGTGCTTGCACGGCGGGTAGGCCCTTACGTTCCGGGAGATGTAAGAACGCCTGGGTAGGGGTCATGGAGGCGGCACCGGCGATTGGTGAGAGGGCGCAAGGGTCGATGCAGGAAGCGCCGCGTATCGGTTCTAGGCCATGAAGGTCTCCTATTTTGGGGGGTTGCGGAAAGGCGCGATCGACTGCTGTGATCGAGCCCCGAGCCTTTCCATAGGACACAGTGTGGCAGGCAGGCTTTTGTCTTCGGATGGTCATAGGGGGAGGAGGACTGCACGTGGCCGCCTCTTGTGATAGTGTCGAGAGGCCCTCGGAGACAGGCGGCCCGGTGCGTGTCGCCAACTCGGTGGCATAGGGTGCTCGGAGGAACAGGTTTGTGACGGATCTATCGCAAGCGGGACCGGCAGCGGGGAGCGGGCTTACGCTCTGGTTTACCGGCTTGCCCGGGAGCGGCAAGACGACTTTGAGCCGCGCGGTGGCGCGTGAACTCGAGGTCTGCGATAGGCGTCTTGTGACGGTGCTGGACGGCGACATCGTGCGCACCTTTCTGTCGCAGGGGGCGGGGTTCAGCCGTAAGGACCGCTACGACAACGTCTGTCGCGTCGGATACGCCGCGAGCCTCGTCGCGCGCCACGGCGGTATTGCGGTCGTGGCGGTCGTTTCGCCCTACCGTGATGGCCGGCTGCAGGCGCGTGCGCTGGTGGAAGAGGCGGGTGGGGTCTTCCTGGAGATCCATATGGATACGCCCTTTGCGGCCTGTGTGGCGCGCGATCCGAAGGGTCATTATGCGCAAGCCCTGAGTGGCAAACTGGATCTCTTTACGGGCGTCGACGATCCTTATGAGAAACCGCTGGCACCGGATGTCCGCGTGCGCACCGAGGCCGAAGACGTGGCAGGCGCTGTGGTGCGTATCATGGGCTTTTTGCGCGAGCAAAGGCTCTTGAGCGTGGCCGGACGTAAGACCACAGGCTAGTCCCAGGGCGCGCTGACCTAGTGCGCGCCAAGCGGTCAGGTCCGGCGGGAAGAGTCGCGTGGGGGACGCTCTGCGATTGCGGCGCCGTAGGGATCTTTGATAGGCGTGGCGGGAAGGATGTCAGGCGTTCGTGGTAAAATGCCTGACCGTAACGATCCGGCTACGCGCCGCCTTAAGCATCCCATGACCCTATCGTCGACTGCCCGGATTCGGGAGATTCCTTACAACTACACCTCGTTTTCCGACCGCGAGATCGTCATGCGATTTCTCGGCGCGGAGATGTGGGAGACCCTGAACGCCCTGCGCACTACGCGCGTGACCGGACGGTCCGCGCGCATGTTGTTCGAGGTCTTGGGCGACATGTGGGTGGTGAGCCGCAACCCATTCATCCAGGACGATCTCTTGCGCCACGAGGGGCGGCTTGGGCAGCTCGTGTCGGCCTTGCACCACAGGTTGGACCAGATCGTGGAGCGGGCTCAAGGGAATCGCGAGGCATTGGCGCTGGCCTCCGCGGCGCGCGCAGCGGTGCAGGCCTTCGAAGAGGGCTTTCCGAGGGAGCGCGCCCTGCGCAAGAAGGCCATGCGCGTGTTTTCACGGGTCACCCGGCGCGATAATGTCGATTTCAGTGCTTATGCGCGCGCGGCGCACGTGACTGATGCCACCGATTGGCGGGTCGAACTCCCGTTCGTGGTGATCAATCCCGACACGGAAGAGGAGGTGATGGGCGTAGTCCAAGGTTGTATCGAGCTTGGGCTGACGATCATCCCGCGAGGTGGTGGCACGGGGTACACAGGAGGCGCAGTTCCGCTCTTTGCCGACACTGCCATCATCAATACCGAGAAGCTCGATGGTCTGGGTGATGTGGTATGGCAGGCGCTTCCCGGCGTCGAGAAGATCGTGCCTACCATTCGCGCAGGCGCCGGTGTCGTGACCTTGCGCGTGACCGAGACGGCGGAGGCCGGGGGGCTTTCGTTCGCGGTCGATCCCACCTCGCAAGACGCCTCCACCATCGGTGGTAACGTGGCGATGAACGCCGGTGGCAAGAAGGCCGTCTTGTGGGGCACGACGCTCGACAATCTTGCGTCCTGGCGTATGGTGACGCCCCGTGGCGAATGGCTGACTGTCGAGCGCGAGAACCATAATCTTGGCAAGATCCACGAGCAGGACGAGGTGGTGTTTCAGATACGTCGCTTCGGCCCTGATGGCAACACGTCGGCGGGGCCCGCCGAAACCTTGCGGATGCCTGGGCGCTCCTTGCGCAAGGAGGGCCTCGGTAAGGACGTGACGGACAAGTTTTTGTCGGGTCTCCCGGGTGTCCAGAAGGAAGGATGCGACGGCATCATCACATCAGCGGTCTTCATTCTGCACGAAAAGCCAAAACACCTACGGACCGTGTGCCTCGAGTTCTTCGGCACCGACCTGCGCGAGGCCGTATCAGCGATCACGGCGATCAAGTCCTATCCAGACACTGCTCCTGGAGTGATGCTGGCGGGACTCGAGCATTTGGACGAACGTTACCTGCGAGCCGTGCGCTACAGCACCAAGGCGCCCCGCCGCGAACGCCCCAAGATGGTCCTGCTCTGCGACATTGCGGGCGACGACGAGCGCCGCGTGGGCGAAGCGGCGGCGGCGATCGTGCGGATCGCCAACGGTCGCGGGGGCGAAGGTCACGTCGCTGTGACGAGTGAGGCGCGGCGGCACTTCTGGGCAGACCGCGCGAAGACTGCCGCCATTGCCGCGCACACCAATGCCTTCAAGATCAATGAGGATGTGGTCATTCCCCTCGAGCGTCTCGCCGACTACAGCGAGGGAGTCGAGCGCATCAACATTGAACAGTCGCTCAGCAACAAGATCATGACGGTGGAGGCGATTATCGCCTACTTGAGCGAGGGCACTGGGCCTACGGTGGCATCCGAGTATGAGGCGAGCGTGGAAAGCACGGCGATCCTCACGGCCAAGACCGAAGCGGCGATCATGCACCTACGCACGGTCGCAAAACGCTGGTCCGGGATCTTGGCGAGCCTCGACCTCCCGGCGGTGGCCTGCACCGATCTGCTGGAAGCAGACCACATCGCTCACGCGCGGCCGAATGAGCCTCTTCTTGGGTTGCTATTGCGGCGTAATCTCCGTATCTCGTACCGGACCGAGGTCGATCGGGTCTTACAGGATATATTTTCCGGGCATGAGATGGCGAAAGTCCATCAGCGGCTCGAGGCCATACATGCGGAGGTGCTGACCAAGCGGCTTTTCGTAGCGCTCCACATGCACGCCGGCGATGGCAATGTCCATACCAATATCCCCGTCAATTCTAACGACTACGAAATGATGCGGGAGGCGGATCGCATCGTCGAGCGTGTAATGCGCCTAGCGGTGGACTTAGGGGGCGTGATATCTGGTGAGCATGGCATAGGCCTTACCAAGATGCGTTACCTCGATCCCGCGGCGATAGATGCCTTCGCGACCTACAAACGGCGCGTGGACCCCGATGGACATTTTAATCGCGGTAAGCTCATGCCGGGCTCGGGGCTTGAGCGGGCCTATACCCCTTCTCTGCGCCTGGTCTCGCAGGAGGCACTGATCTTGGAGCGCAGCGAGCTTGGGGCCTTGAACGATGCGATCCGCAACTGCCTGCGCTGCGGAAAGTGCAAGCCAGTCTGCACAACGCATGTGCCACGCGCGAATCTCCTCTATTCACCGCGCAATAAGATACTCGGGACTGGGCTCGTCATCGAGGCGTTCCTTTATGAGGAACAGACCCGACGCGGCATATCCATCCATCATTTCGATGGCATGAACGACATCGCCGATCACTGCACGGTGTGCCACAAGTGCTTGAATCCGTGTCCGGTCGATATTGATTTCGGGGACGTTTCCATTCGCATGCGCGAGATCCTGCGGGCGCGTGGCCACAAGCGTATGGCCTTAGGCACGCGCGCCTCCATGGCGTTTTTGAACGCGACTGATCCAAGTACGATCCGGGTCTTGCGCAAAGGGCTTGTGGAGTGGGGATTCAGGGCTCAGAGATGGGGGCACGAGGTGGCGGTGAAGCTGCCGTCGATTGGCAAGCCCTCGCGTCCGGAGGCGACCACCGGCACGACGCCCATAGCAGCGCAGGTCATTCATTTCTTGAAAAAGCCCCTGCCAAGTGGAGTGCCGCGTCAAACCATGCGGGCCTTGCTCGGGATAGAAGATACAAAGACCATCCCTATTCTGCGTGATCCAGCCAAAGTGAACGACGACGCGGACGCGGTATTCTACTTTCCGGGCTGTGGTTCCGAGCGGCTCTTCAGTCAAGTGGGGCTTGCGACACTTGCCATGCTCTATGAGGTGGGGGCGCAAGTCGTGCTACCGCCGGGCTATCTGTGCTGCGGCTACCCGCAGACCGCCTCCGGCGAGGATGCGCGGGGTCGCCAGATCACGACCGACAATCGCGTGCTCTTCCATCGGGTCGCCAACACGCTGAATTATCTCGATATCAAGACCGTGATCGTCTCGTGCGGAACCTGCATGGACCAGCTGTTGAAGTATGAATTCGAGCAGATCTTCCCGGGATGCCGCTTGCTCGATATCCACGAATACCTGATGGAGAAATCGGTGTCCCTGGAGGGTGTGGAAGGGGTGCGATACATGTATCACGACCCCTGCCACACCCCCATGAAGACACACAATCCCGTGGCGGTTGCAAGCGCGCTGGTGGGAAGCCCCGTGACGCTTTCGGACCGTTGTTGTGGCGAGGCGGGGACTTTCGCAGTGGCGCGCCCGGACATCGCGACCCAGGTGCGCTTCCGCAAGGAGGAGGAGCTCAAAAAGGGCCTACAGACGCTGAACGATGAGGGTGGACAGAAACCGGTGGCGGTGAAGATCCTTACGTCGTGTCCGGCGTGCCTTCAGGGATTGAGTCGCTATCGCGAGGATACGGGTCTTGACGCGGACTACATCGTAGTCGAGGTGGCGAACAAGCGCTTGGGCGAGGGCTGGCAGCAGCGTTTTGCGGACGCCGTGAAGGCAGGTGGCATCGAACGGGTATTGCTGTGAGGCTCTTGGCCTGAGCGGCGCGGGAGCAGAGGGTTTCGTAAGAAAAAGGCAAGCGGCGCCCCCTGGAGAGGGGGCGCCGGGCGGCCCTACGGCAATGTAACGACGATATAGGCGCTTTCCTTGCCGCGGCGGATAAGTACCGGCACCGGGGTGTGGGCCGGCAGGTTGGCCACCAGGTGCGCGATCTGGCTCGGAGATGTGATCGGCGTGCCATTCAGCTCCTGAATCACCATACCCGGGGCGATCCCGGCGTTCTGGGCCGGGCCCGGATCGACGCTCAACACCACGACGCCGTGGTGTATACCCATGTCGGTGAGGGCCTCGTGGGTGAGCGGACCCACCTCCATGTGCATGCGCGACAAGGTGACGTTACGGCTTGCTGCGTGGCGCAGATTCTTCGGGAGCGTGCCTACGCGTACCTTGATGGTAAGCGCGCGGCCCTTGCGCATGATACCGACCGGCACGCGCGCGCCGGGGCTCGTATTGCCGACAAGCGGTGGTAGTTGACCTACGCTATAAACGGGTTTGTTGTCGTAGGTGATGATGACGTCGCCGGGCTTCAGGCCGGCCTTGGCCGCCGGGCCGTCGTGCGCAAGGCTTGCAATGAGCGCGCCGACCGGCTCCTTCAAGCGCATGGCGCGCGCCATCTCGGTGCTTACGCCCTGGACATCGACACCGAGCCAGCCGAAGCGGATGGCGTGGTGGTGCTCAAGTGCATTCACGACGCGCATGGCGGCGTTGATCGGTATGGAGAATGACAGCCCCATGTAGCCGCCGTTGCTGGTGTAGATCTGATCGTTGATGCCGACGACCTGGCCTGCCATATTGAAGAGCGGGCCGCCGGAGTTGCCGGGATTAATGGGGACGTCGCTCTGGATGAAGGGGATGTACTCGTCGTCCGAGAGTGGCCGGTTGACCGCGCTCACCACGCCTTGGGTGACGGTGTTGTAGAAACCGAAGGGCGCGCCCACAGCCAAGAGCCACTGGCCCACTTGCAGGTGATCCGAGTTGCCGAGCGGTACGGTCGGCAGGTCGTGGCCTTTGATCTTCAGGAGGGCCGTGTCGTAGCGCACCGACAAGCCCACGAGCTTGGCCTTGTAGACGTGGTGATTGGAGAGCCCTACGACGATGTGGCTTGCGCCGCGTACGACATGGGCGGCCGTTACGATATAACCGGCGCGACTTATGATGAATCCCGACCCGAGCGACTCGACCTTCTCTTTCTGTGAGGGCGCGGCATTCGGCCCCGAGAAGAAGCGCTGAAAGAAGGGATAGAACGGCGAATTTGGCGGCAGCGGGTTGACCGGTGTTGAGCCGGGCACCATTTTCGTGCTGGTACTGCTGATGTTCACCACCGCTGCACCGTAATGTTGAATGATCGGCGTGAAGTCCGGCAGGCCAACGAGCGGCTGTGCGGCAAACGCCCCTTGGCAGGCGATGCCTCCCGCAAACCCTGTCGCAAGCACGACCGATTTCCACCGACGCCGGTGCGGCCGGTCTTTCAAGTGACCCATGCTGATCTCCTCGTAGAATAATTCATCAACGTCCGGCGCCGCCTTCCGGCAGGCGCGGCGCAAAGACCGGGAATGCCGGTTCTTCAGTTAAGGAAGGCCGCCAGTGTCCCTGAGGCGCACTGATGGCTTTGAGCATGCTCGACGCTGGTTGTTCCCTAGCGAGCGCAAAACTCCTCCACTATTTTTCTATGATACCGCGAACGGGTGTTGCGGCCCAAGTGGCCGCGCGGATGGTCTCGCGCCCTGGGCGGCGGTGGGGGCGGAAAGGGTTCGGCCGCGGGGTGGGGTCGGGCCCCGCCCATGATCGCGCGGCGCCGGCAGTTCAAGCGAGGAAGTGAGTGGCGGTATAGATGATAAGGCCGACCAGGCCGCCGACCAGGGTGCCGTTGATACGAATGAATTGCAGGTCGCGCCCAATATTGAGTTCTATTTGGTCGACGAGAAAGGCGTCGTTCCACGCCTTCACTTGTACAGAGATAAAGAGTCCCAGCGTCCGCCGATATCTTTCGATCAGGGGCGGGGCAAGGGATGCGATTTGGCTGTCGATCCAGGTATGCGCCCGGGGGCTGTTGGCGAATGTTTTGGCGAGCTCTTGGACAGCCCCGGCAAGCCTCCGCGAGAGCGGTGCGCTTGCATCGCCCAGTTGTTCGGCGAGCCAGCGCTGGAGTTCGTCCCAGATGGCCGACAGGGCGGATCCGATCTCGGGGTTGTGGCGCAGTTCCGTCTGGATGGTCTGTACTCGTTCGCGGAAGGTCTCGTCGTGCATGAGCTTGTCGACGATACCGAGCACGACCTCGTCGAAGCGCCTGCGCAGGACATGGTCATGGTCCTCGCGGACCGCTTGCAGTATGGTCTGGAGGGCGTCATAGAGGCGCTGAAGGATGGCGCGGCCGACGCGTTCATCAAGGTTGAGCGTCGAGGGGACGAACTCCATCTGGCGGGCGATGGCCTGCACCAGTTCCTTGCGGACATCCTCGTGCTGGAGGAAGCCGTACAGTTGTTCCAGGGCCTCGTCCAGTAACCACTGGTGGCGGCGGTTTTGCGAAAGCGAGCGCAGCACCTGGGCGGCCAGAGTACTGACATCCAGGGTATCAAGGCCGGAGGTGATAGCTTGGGTCAGGAAGTCACGCGCCTGCTGGTGATCGATCGACCCCAACAGGCGTGCGAGGGTGCGGCCGAGGTAGCTTTGGATGCGAGCACTGTTGTCCGGGCGGCTGATCCATTTGGCGATTCGCCGGCCCGGAGCCAAGGTGCGGATCCCCTCGAGCACCTTGTCCGTCGATAGGAAACGGGATTGGACGAACTCCCCAAGACTGTCGGCGATGCGCCGCTTATTGCCGGAGATGATCGCAGTATGAGGCAAGGGCAGGCCAAAGGGGTGGCGGAAGAGCGCCACGACCGCGAACCAGTCAGCCAGGGCGCCGACCATGGCCGCCTCGCTGAAGGCCGCCACGAAACCGAGCCATGGGTGCCCGGGGCGGAAATACTCGGCTATGACGTAGAGTACGCCCGCTACGGCGAGCAGACTGAAAGCGAGCAGGCGGGCTGCTCGCAGCCGTGCGCGTTTGGGGTTGTCGCCTGTGGGTCGCAGGGGCGGGGTCGAGGTCGGCATCATGGGCACGTGCAAGGATAGCGGGCGCTACACGCTTTGTCCTCGGCTTTCTGACGATCGTTCGCCTAGGCGATCGTTCGCCTAGATGAGGGCGCGATTTGTGCCGAGGCCACGACGATCCCCTGTTCGTGGCTCAAAGACAAATCGTGCAGCCAGGTCGTAAGCCATTCCGGTACCGCCTCGGCGGGCATCGGGCGTGCGATCACATAGCCTTGCGCGAGGTCGCAACCCTGCGCCTTTAGCCACTCCCATTGATCCATGGTCTCGACGCCCTCCGCGAGCACGGGGCGTCCCAACTGATGCGCCATGTGTATGACCCCTGCGACGATGGCTCTATGTTGGGAGTCCTCGGGGAGCGGCGCGATGAAGGCGCGATCGATCTTGATGAGTGCCGCAGGCAGGTCGGTCAGGTAGCTCAGCGAGGCTTGACCGGTCCCGAAATCGTCGATGGCGAATTGCAGGCCTCGCTTGCACCAGGCGTCCAGCGTGCGGCGAGCCCGGGCGGGATCGGCAAAGGCTGCGCGTTCTGTGATCTCAAGGGCAATATGGTGCATGGCCGTTCCACTCGTGCGCAACACCTCGCACACGCGATGATGGATCTCGGGATCCTGGAATTGGGTGGGCGACAGGTTGACCGCGATCTGCAGGGTGATTCCTTGTTGCATCCAGCGCCCCTGCTGCCGACACGCCTCCTGGAGCACCCACTCCCCAAGTGGCACGATGAGCCCCGACTCTTCGGCGATCGGCACAAAGACCTCGGGGGATTGGGGCTGCTCATCAGGGTTCTGCCAGCGCAACAGCGCCTCCATGCCTACGATCCGGCCGGTGCGCAGCTCGATCTGCGGTTGATAATGGAGTGTGAATAAGTCTTCGGCGAGGGCCTTGGACAGTTTTTTCTGAAGGATCTGACGATCACGCGTGGCGCGATCGAGGGAGGGCTCGAAGAGTGACCAGCGGTTGCGTCCCTGGCGTTTGGCCTCGTACATGGCGAGGTCGGCATGGCGCAGAAGCCCCTGAGGGTCGCTGTCATCAAAGGGAAACACCGTGATCCCGATGCTTGCTTGGGTCGTGACTTGGTCTGTGTCGATGCGCACAGGTGACCTCATCGCAGCAAGGAAACGCGCGATGACGGTTTCGATGTCCTCCATGCGCGCGGCGTCTCGCAAAAGCACGGCAAACTCATCGCCGCTCAGTCGCCCGACGATGTCGCCCGTGCGCGCCGTACGGCGCAGGCGGGCAGTGACTTCGAGCAGCAGGCGATCACCGGCCGCGTGACCGAGCGTGTCGTTGATATCCTTGAAACGATCAAGATCGATGAACAGGATGGCCTGCAGGGCGTCGGTGCGCGCCGCCTCCTCAATCGCCACGCCAAGCAGGTGCAGGAAGTGGGTGCGATTGGGAAGACCGGTCAGTTCGTCAAAGTGGGCCAGGGTCCGCAGGCGTGTTTGGGTCGCATCGAGCTCGCACACCGAGCTGATATCCCACGCGACCTGCGCAAGCCACTCCCTGGCCTCTTGTGAGAGCGCCTCGGGGACCGTTGGTCGATAAGCGATCGTGCCGTAGTGGCGACCGTTGTGGGTAAGAGGGTAGACGATGCGGTAAGGGGGATCGGCTGGCGTCAGGGCGAGTGTGAGGGCGGTTTGCGGGTCGAGTCGGAGCCGGCCGCCTTGAGCCACGCTCGACGGGGTGCCCGTATCGCTGATACGGGTCATCGCGATCCACAGAAGGTCGAGGTGTTCGGCTATGCTATCGAGCACCGCGCCAAGCGCGGTTTCCGGGCTCTCTCCCCGCAACGAAGCATCCGTCAGGCGATCCCGCAGTTGACGGGCCAGGGCATCGCGCCTGTGGATCGTGATATCGCGTCCGATGAGCAGCGAACCGCCCCCCACCGTCCCCGGGAGGCGGCAGCGCAGCAAATCGAGTACGCGTGGTGTGGTGTGGCTCCGACGCAAAAGAATCTCCTCGCGCAGGGGCCCCGCAGGCTCGGTGCGCATGAAGCTTCCTAGGCTATCGCGCGTCGGGATGTCTTGTGCGGTCCGTAGGACCTGCTCGGGATCGACGTGGATCAGGTCTTCGTGTTTGAACCCGAAGGCCTCCAGCATGGCTCGATTGGCAAGCTGCCAACGGCCGTCATTGTCGAGCAGGCCGATCAAGTCGGGGGAGGCCTCGAGCAGGGTGTGCACGGCGGCTTCTCGTCGCTTGGAGCGCCGCAGAAGGCCTTGGAGCCGGAAATCGCGCAGGATGCGTTCGCGGACCGCGACGCCGTTTAGCCGTGTGACCTTGGTCGCGACCATCTGCAACATCACGATGGTGAGCCCCATGGCGAGCCCCATGGGGCCGTGATGACCCATGAATTCGCGCCAGGCGAGGGCCAACACCGGCGGGAAGGCGAAGGCCTCGTAGCCGCCGGCCAGTATGCTCAGAAAGGGGATGGGCCCCGCGATCAGTCCAGTGACGATGGCGACGAGAAACGGGGGGTTGATGCCGCCGCGCGGGTGGGGTACCGCAAGGATCAAGAGTGCCCACAGCAAGCCGTCCACAAAAAGGTGCGCCACGAGGCGTCTGCGGCGCTCGCGGTCGTCGATCCCTTGATCGGGACGCAGGAGCGACGTCGGGAAAAATCGCAGGACGCCGTTGGTCGCGAGCCCAAGCCACCACAAGGTCTTTCCGAGGGTCGGCACGGGGCGTGCGAACAGAATGAGGCAGGCAGTGGCAACCGCGATATTGGCGAGAACCTGCCAACCGTAATTCCGACAGAAGATGCGGAGCTGATCTTCAAGAAGCGCGGTTCTGAGGGGTGTATTGGGCCGCCGCCTCGGGCCCGGCATGAGACGGGGCGCGGCGGGAGGGCACGGCTCGGTCCCGGGCTGTCGGTGGCGATGCATCGTCTTCGTTGTGTCCCTGCCTCGCTGGTCGTCGCTCTGGGGGCCCCAAAGGGGATAGGCCGCGACCGTGCCTGCGGATTGTGGCGTATTTCGCGCGGCTAGAAAAGCGCTGTGATGTTGGCGCCCACCGGGGCCTGGCTGGTATGCGCCCTTGGCCCCTGGAAGGGGGGCGGACGGCTAGGGCGTCCGGGGGGTGGAGCTTAGGAGCAGGTGGCCCACGCTCCCTAGGGAGATGAGGCCAAGAACGATAATGAAGGTCGCAGAGACGCGATTGATGAGCGTGAGGGTCCGGGATTCGAGGCGGGTATGGAGCCGCGCCGTGGCAAGGACCAGACCGATCCACCAGAGCAGACAGCCCGAGAAGACCCCGGCCACGAGCGACAGCAGACGCAGGGGGCCTTGGTGATCGAATTGTAGGGTCGTAAAGACGACTATGAAGAAGAGTATCGTAAGCGGATTGGCGAGCGTGAGTAGGAGCGAGGAGATGAACGTCCACACGACTCCTGGTGCGCCATAACCGTGTGCCGTCGTGCGCCGCAGGGGCCGAAAGGAGAGTGCGCGGGCCCCGAACCAGAGACAGAGGATACCGGCGCCCAGGTGGATCCATAGGCGTGCGCTGGCAAGAAAATTGGCGACGACGCTCAAGCTGAGCCCGGCAATACCGGCATAGAGCGCGTCGGCCAGGGCCGCGCCGACGCCGCTCAACACGCCAAAGACGCGCCCGTGGGTCAAGGTCCTTTGAATGGTCAACAGGCCCACGGGCCCGATGGGCGCGGATGTGATGATGCCGACGATCAGTCCGAAAAAAAAGGGTTCCACGCCACTCCTTGATCCAGCCGCCCATTTTTTTGAGTGGCGTTGCCTGCGGATCCCTGCCTATTGTTCTCTGCGGGCGGCCCTTCCTGGCGAACCCGGCGACTCGTCGGGCGCTATCGTAAAACGGTCGGGCAGGAAAGACCAGAAGCGCGGCACGGAGGCCGGAGGCGCGATGGGCCCGGATGCAACGGCCTGTCTTGGGGCGCGGGCGTGAGGGGCTGGTGCATCACTTGCGTTGGGCGCCCGCAAGACGTTCTACGGTGCACCAAAACCCAATAGGTGAGACAGCCGCCTTGTCAAGATAGCCCGCCGCGGGATGGCGGTGTAGAGTCAGTTTACGGCCCCGATGGCCATTAGAGCGATGTGTCATGGCAAGGCCCGACCCTCAACTGCTTTTGACTTGGACGATGGTGGCGCGCATGGGGAGCATCAATGCTGCGGCCGACGCCCTTGGCCTGACGCAGCCTGCAGTTTCCAATCAGCTGAGGCGTCTCCAGGACTGGCTCGGCGAGCCGCTCTATCGGCGGCACGGGCGCGGCGTGACGCCCACGTCCTTGGGAAAGCGCTTGTTGCGTGTGGCTTCCCAGATCGAATCCGCACTGGTCGATGCCGAGACCCTTCAGACCGATGTGCAAGGTCTCATGCAAGGGAGCCTGCTGTTGGTGGCGAGCCAGACCAACGCCGAATTCCTTCTGCTGCGTGCCATGGCGGTTTTTCAGAAGCGCTACCCCATGATTGCGGTGCGCCTTCAGTCCGGAAATTCCGAGGAGGCGCGCAAGCGCCTGGACGTGGCGGACCTGGCGTTCGTCGAGGACGCGGTCGTGGCGCAGGCCAGCCATGGCCTTAAGGGTCAGACCTTGATCGAGACCGATATCCGGGTCCTCTTGAGCGTGGACCATCCTCTTGCGCAAAGGCCGGAGCACGAGCCTGTGGCGCTCGCCGAACTCGCGGGGGTGTCGGTCGTGTGGCGCGAGCCGGGATCGGGTACCCGGGATCGTGTAGAGGCCGCCTTTCGGCAGGCTGGCCTGGAGCCCGAGATTCGCTACGAGTTCAGCGCCGGCGCCGCTGTTCGGGAGGCGGTCCGCTGCGGACTGGGCGTGGGTTTCGTCTCGGCGGTGTCGGTGACGCCGCCGGACTTGTGCACTCGACCGGTCGCGCCGCGCATCGTTCAGGTGCTGTCGGTGATCTATCAGGGGCCGCTCAGCCGCCCCGGGGAGGCATTTTTGACGGTCTTGGACGAGATGATGCGCGCGGGGGTCTATAACGTTGCGGGGGGCGCGGCAACGTGACGAGCGATGGGCGCGGTCAGGTCGTGGCGGTTCATGATCGCCGCTGAGCGGGCGCGGATTAACGCGCGAGGTTCGAGGCATTACAATGGAGTGCAGGATATCGAAGTGGCGGCCTTTATGATTTATGCGATTGACGGGCGGGGTTGGCTGCATGGGGTGACGCGTACGCTTTCCCCCAATTGCGATGCCCGTCCGCCCGGCGTCGAGATTGAGGTGCTCGTCATCCATTCCATCAGTCTGCCTGAGGGGTGCTATGGGGGGCCGGATGTGGAGCGGCTGTTTATGAATGCGCTGGACGTGAGTCCGGGGGGCTACCCGGATCTCAAGGGGCTACGAGTCTCCGCGCACCTTTTTATTCGGCGCGACGGCGAGGTTGTGCAATTCGTGCCGTTCGAGGAGAGGGCGTGGCACGCGGGGGTATCACGCTGCGAGGGGCGCGAGAGGGTCAATGATTTTTCGGTTGGCATAGAGCTCGAGGGGACCGACCACGGGCCCTTCGAAGAGGCGCAGTATCGATCCCTGGTGGCGGTGTCGGAGGCGCTATTGCAACGATATCCCGCGATCAACACCGAGCGGCTCTATGGGCATTCGGATATCGCCCCGGGACGCAAGACGGACCCCGGGCCATATTTTGATTGGGGCCGGTACCGCGATGCCCTGCGGTCGCGGTGCCATGGGATACGGGGAGGGGAGGGCTAGGTATGGCCGTTACGTTGATCATTATTCTCTTTGCGGTCGCGCTCGACCGTTTGTTTCCCGACCGCGCGCGTGTCCCGCCCTTCCTTTGGTATGAGGATTGGGCGCGCAGCGTCGAGCAGCGCTTCAACGCAGGGACGCGTGGCCAAGGACTTGCCGCGGTCATCGTGGTGGCCGGGCCTGTGATACTGGGCGTGGCGCTGATTCGTTACGTTCTCAGCCATATCAGTTATTCGCTCGTCTACATTTTCGATATCCTTATCCTCTATTTGTGCCTGGACTTGTATCGGTTGACGCAGTGGGCGGCGGCCGTCTCGGAGGCGCTGGAGTCAGGGGACGTGCTTATGGCGGCGACCCATCTTGAGGCCATGACTGCCAAGACCACCGGGGACGTGACCGAATCTTCCATCGCCCAAGCGGCGGTCGAGGCGGTCCTGAAGCAGGCCAATGTGGCGATCATGGCGCCGCTTTTCTGGTTCATTCTGTTTGGGCCGGTGGCCGTCGTTCTGCAGAGGCTCGCGGCGTTGCTCGATCGGCTCTGGGGTCATCGCAATCCTCAGTACGCCGAGTTCGGGTGGGCGGCGGCGCGGCTGAATGATATCCTCGGGTGGGTACCGGCGCGTATCACGGCCTTGAGTTACGGCATCATGGGTAGCTTCGAGGATGCCCTGCACTGCTGGCGGCGCCAGGCGGGCATGTGGTCTGACATCAACAGCGGACCATTGCTGGCCTCGGGCTTCGGGGCCATGCACATGAGCGCCTGCGAGGAGACGGACGATGAGGACGGCTCAGGCGCGACTGCGACGCATGGCTTTGTCGTCAATGCTGCGGATATTCGCCGCGCGGTGGCTCTCCTTTGGCGGGTCCTGCTTTTTTGGTTGGCGGTAGCCTTGCTGATGGCCGGCGCCCGCCTCTTCGGTGTTTTCGGTTGAGGGCATAAGCCGACTTGCCTCCCGTGGCCGGCCACGTGTGGTCACGGTTGGGGCGTGGCGTCGTTCAGATCGGTAGGTTTTCCCCTCACGCGAAAAGAATGTCGGGCGCGGGTTGCGACCAGAGAATTTCCCAGCCGCGCTCTTTGGCTGTGGCTAGCAATGTGGGGTCCGGATCGACGGCGATCGGCCGCGAGACCGCTTCGAGCAGTGGCAGATCGTTGTGGGAGTCGCTGTAGAAGACGCTTCCTTCGAAAGAGAGGTCGCGCTCGGCCATCCATGCACGAACACGGACCACCTTCCCTTCCTGGAAGCAGGGTGTGCCTTCCGGATGACCTGTAAAATGCCCGTCTCGCTCCTGGGCCACCGTAGCGATCAGGTGCGGGATACCGATGAGCTCGGCGATGGGGGCGGTCACGAAGTCGTTCGTAGCCGTGACGAGCGCGAGTGTGGCGCCTTGCGCGCGATAGTGCGCGAGCAGCGGAGCGACCCACGGTTTTACCATCGGTCGTACGCGCTCCTCGATGAAGCGCGCGCGCCAAGCAAGTAGCTGGCCGCGAGGGAGGCGCCGCAAGGGCTCCAGGGCAAAGGCCAGAAATTCCCTAATGTCGAGCGTGCCGGCCTTGTAGTCCGCGTAGAAGCGGGTGTTGGCCTCCTCGTACCGCGCGCCATCGACGGCGCCCGTGGCGACCAGGAATTGGCCCCACGCATAATCGCTGTCACCGGCGAGCAAGGTGTTGTCCAGATCAAACAGTGCCAGCGTCAATATCCCCCCAAGCGTTGCCGTAGGCCGCGAATTCTGTGAAAATGGGGTCATTCTAACTAGCTAACACCTTGTTGTATATGATAGATCGCGACGGGTACCGACCGAATGTCGGCATTATCATCACCAACGCCGAGAATCAGGTGTTTTGGGCGCGACGCTGCCGTTGCGATGGCTGGCAATTTCCGCAAGGCGGGATCCAGCGCAAGGAGACTATCGAGGAGGCCTTGTACCGGGAGCTCTATGAAGAGGTGGGGCTCGAGCAACGACAGGTCGAAATCCGTGGGCGTACACAGGGTTGGCTGCGCTACGATCTGCCACGCGCTTATCAGCGCTCGAGCGGGACGCGGCAGTTCCGTGGACAAAAGCAGGTGTGGTTTCTGTTGCGGCTTACGGGCAGTGACGCGGATGTGAGACTCGATCTGTCGACCGCGCCGGAGTTCGATGAGTGGTGCTGGGTGGATTATTGGAGCCCGATCGATGCGATCGTGTCCTTTAAGCGCAAGGTCTACCGGTCGGCGCTGACCGAGCTTGCTCCCTTGCTCCGGCGCTGATGGATCGCTTACTCGAGTGGCGTGAGCGCGTCATCTGGCTCGTCGAAGCAGGACCGCCGGCTGTGTACTATGTCGCAGATCGTGACGCCGGTGGTGTCCTTATCAACGCGCCAGCATTTGCGCCGTCGCTTTATGAGGATCTGAGTCGCGCCGCGCCGCTGCGCTACGTGTTCTTACCAAGCCGCTTTGGGGCGCGCGATCTCGATGCGTGGCGCGCGGCAGGAGCGTGCGTGCTCGTCTCCGCGCAAGAAGAAGGAGTCGCTGATGCTGACCTGCGCGTCGGTCCGCAGCATAAGCTGACGCGTACGATCGATTTCATTCCCATCCCTGGCCGCACGCGTGGGACGTGTGGGCTGCGCCTGAAGAATAAGCCTGGGGCGCTCTTCTTGGGACCCGCCCTGACTCTAGCCGAGTCCGGCTGGCCCGAGCTTGTGGCGTTTTCTGACGACGACTCATACGAGAACCGCCTGATGGGCGTCATAGGCTTGGCGGGTCAGGGGTTCGAGTATCTGTTTACGGACAGTTTTGTGCCGGGCCGCACCCGCTTCGGGCCCGGCGCCGATGCAGCGTTGCAAGGCCACATAGACCGCCTGCTCGCATAGTATCCCGTAGGAGGGCGTAGGGCTGGCGGTATGGGTGCCAGGCGACAGGGCTAAAAACTCGTCCGAGCCCGCCTTGGGCGCGCCTAACATCTCGATCCCCGTGCCCCGCCAACGCTCCACTTTCATGCAGGTTTCGTCCGACGCGCGCCTACCATACGGCCTTATGCTTCATGATGTCGCCATCGTTCGAGCCCCTTCGTTTGGCCCCGCTTCTCACCCTCTGATCACCGCGCCTGCTCGGACACCTCCCCTCATCGTCCGAACGGTGATAACCGATGACGTACCTTAAGAGTATGGGGGCGAGTTGCGCCGCCCCCTTGCTTACCCGGATGGTGCCCATTATGGGCCCCAACGAGAACCCAACAGATCTTCTAGGGGGCCATATTTCGATTAGAAGATACTTATTGATGGAGTGGGGCCTGGCAGTGGCATCCGGATGCGGTCTCGCGCAGATCGACCCTGGCCCAGGTCCGGTGCCGCTTGTCGCCTCTCAGTACCCACTCATCCGGCGCGCGCGGTGGCTCCAAAATCTTTGTCTAAAGTGGAAGCGTGGTATGTTAATGAGTCGACACAGATAACATTCCATCTTTGTAATGAGATCAGCGCAACAAAAAAGTGGATCTTGTGTTTCTCAGGGAGAAAGTGTATGAGAGTTCAGGTTATATCAAGTTTTGTTATCTCCGCAATGTCTTTTGCGGCAATAAACCCGGCAATGGCGAAGCCCGGGGCGCTTGACGTTTCTTATCTGGCTGCGCCGCCGGGGGCACTTGGGGGGTCGAGCGGGCGAGTGACAGGCGGAGGTGATAGCAAGCCCTGGATTTTTACCGCGCCGCCGCGGGGCACGCGCGCGCAGCAAAAGGCGATGTACACGCCTATTGCGCGTTTTCTAAGTCACGCCGCAGGACACAAGGTCGTGTATCGGGAGCCGGGCAATTGGCTCAGCTACAGCCGGGCGATGACGGAGGGGAAGGACGACATCGTTTTCGACGGACCCCATTTCACAAGCTGGCGCGACCGCTACCTAGGCGACATGCCCCTCGTGCGGCTCCCGGAGCCGTTCGTGTTTGCAGTCGTGGTCCGCCGCGGCGAAAGGTTCACGAAGCTCTCGCAACTTGCGGGGCGGCCGGTCTGTGCGAACTCACCGCCTAATCTCGGCACACTGTCGCTGTTGAGTCAGTTTTCCTACATAACGCGCCAACCCTATCTGGTCGTAGTGCACGGATGGCCCGCGTCCTACAAAGGCCTCATGGACAAGCGCTGCGAGGCGACCGTACTGCCGATCGCCAACCTCAAGCTTTACGAGAAGGGGCGGCATACTGTGCGCACGCTCTACCGGACACCGGTCTATCCCAATCAGGCCATATCAGCCGGACCCCGAGTGCCGGCTGGGGTGCAGGCGCGGATCCGTGCGGCACTTTTGTCGCCGGCCGGGCAGGCGGTCACGCGCACGCTTCGACACGCGTACGGGGCGGGGCGATTCGTGCCAGCCAACCGACGCGATTATGCCGGCCTCTCCCACCTTTTGAATAATACCCTGTATTTCAGCGGCGGCGGCCAAGTGGGCCTTGCCCAACGTTGAAGCACGGCCGTCCAAAAAAGGGACGGAACTCTGGCGCCGCGCGCTAAGCGCGCGTTGGCGCCGAGGGTTGAATGCCTTAGGGTGAGCCACCCGCTTGCTCGGGGCGTGCGGACTCAAGACGTTCAATAATAATTACGCGCTTATGAAGACCGGCGGGCCTGACGCGAAGGAGCTAGGCTTGGCGCAGGGCACGATCCACCATAAGGGAGTGAGCTATGGCCACAGCTGTCGAGGGAGAAACGCCGTTAGTTGGGGGATTGGAGGGTGCGGAGGGGCATAGAGGCCGCAGGGCGCTTGGTCTCGTGGGTGCATTCCTCATCTTGTTTGCTCTGCGGTTTGGCCCCCTTCTGCAGGGGCTTGCACGACCGGGCCAGGCGGTGCTCGGGGTGTTTCTGTGGTTTATCGTGTGCATGGTCACGAACGCCCTGCCAAAGGCGGTCGTGGGTCTGGCGTCCCCCCTGCTGCTCGTCCTTATGGCTGGCATGAAGGTGAAGCCCGCCTTCGGGGGATTCAATGGGGATATTTTTTTCCTCGCCGCGGGGGCCTTTATCATAGCTGCTGTCATGATGAGCACGCCCTTGGGGAGGCGCATCACGCTCACTGTGGCCACGGCCATGCGCTCGAGTCGCGCAACGCGCGTTTTGCTTGGGCTTACCTTGGCCGAGGTGGCGACCAAGCCCTTTCTTCCGGTCGTAAACGAGTGCGCGCTCTTTCTGCCGATGTGCAAGGGAGTTTCGTCCTTTATGGCCGGCAAGGAATCGCTTCCCGAATCGCGGCGCATCAATACCGCAGTCATGTACTTGATCGCGGGGCTTTTGCCGTTGTTCATAGGTCCCCTCATGCTGACGAGCGCGTTTCCGAATCTGATGCTCGCAGCCTACCTGAAAAGTACAGACGGCATAACGATCTCGTGGGCGCGCTGGGCCTGGCTCAATCTGCCGCTCTGGGGGCTTATACCCATCACCTATTTCTATGTGATTGGCTATTTCCGCCTGCGGGGCCTTGATATCCCCGGGGCCGAGGCGGGGCTTGCCAAGATGAAGGAGGATCTGGGGCGCATCACGCATACCGAGCTCTGGACGCTTTTTTGTCTCGCGCTTGGCATGACGCTCTGGATAGGCGGATGGATCCCCCCGGGCATGACGGCACTGCTCGCGGCCTCACTCTTATTTGTGCCGTGGAGTGGCGTGGATTTCCAGGAAGTCAACAAACATATGCTGTGGGATATCCTGATGCTTTTAGGGGGCGCGATCTCACTTGGCACGGCGCTTTATAAAGCCGGTACGGTGACCTGGATGTCGCATGGCGTGGTGGGTTTGATCGAAGGGAGCCATCTACCCTTTCTTGTGGTGTTGATCCTGCTCGTTTTTGGTTTTCAGATCGCGCGCGCCGGCATCGTGAGCGCGGTCGCGGCGGGGGCCGCTTTCATACCACTGTCAGCGGGCCTGGCGCACGCCTTGCATGTCCCGGTCCTCCCGTTTTCGCTCATCATAACCAACTGCCTGCAATACGCGTTTTTTCTGCCGATCTCCATTACTGCCTTCCTGATCGCCTGGAGCGCTTCCGAGACATCCGGGTGGGAGGCCATCAAGTTTGGGGTGCCGTTGTCGATCGTGGCCAACTTTTATGTGATTTTGATACAACCGCTATGGCTCGGGGCCATAGGACTGCCTTTGTAGTGCCAGAGCGGGAATATGGTTTCTATAAGTGAGGGGGTTGGTCGTGAAGAAGATGACGGAACAAGAGCTTTCGCGCAGACTCGGTAGCTATGTGGCGCCCCGCGGACTGTACGAGCAGCTAAAGGAGACGCCGTTTTTGGGGAGCGTGTGCTGCAACGTGTCTGTTCTTGAGGCGGGCGCGTGGACCGAGATCGTGCTCGATTACGAGCTCGGTGCGGCGGGTATGGCGGATGGCTCGGTCTTCAAGGCGACCTTCCGGTTTTATTCCGATTGGGCGCTCTTTCAGACCACGGACCCCTGTGGCGCGGACTATGTGAGCGCCGAATATCAGGCGGGCCCTTTGGTTTCAGGGCAGAGCCCGGCCACCGTGCAGGCACTCAAGGTGCGGTTCGACCAGAAAGGCCATGAGCGGCCGTTTCAGAAGGCCATCATCGTGGATACGGTCGACGGTTATCTAAAGGCCGGTGATCACATCATTGTGCGCATCGGGGACCGGCGCTACGGCGGCCCGGGCACTCGGAGTCAAACATTCGTTGAGGAAAATTTCCGTATACGGTGTTATGTCGATCCTCTGGGAACATCGCGCTTCGCCGCGATTCCAAACGATGTGATCCTGCAGATCGTCCCGGGAGAGGTCTCGCGCCTGGTTTTCACGGGTCCGCGCTTGGCGCGCTTAGGTGCGCGCGTCGTTATGCGGCTACGGGCCGAGGACGCCTGGGGTAATACCTGCCGCGACAAGCCTTATGCGCTGAATATTACCGCCACGCGCGCAGACCGCAAGGTCTATGGAGGCGAAGTGGTTTTCCCTGTGCGCGGATGGTCGGTAGTGACTTTGGATGATCTTCCGACGGATGCGACGGGCGAGCTCATCGTGACCGCAAGTCTCGCGGGGCAGCCCGCTGTCGCGAGCGCAGAGAGCTATCTCGCCGTGGATAAAGACCTCGATTGCGAGCGCATGTACTACGCCGATCTGCATGTGCATTCGGAGGATACGATAGGGACCAATAGCACGAGCTATAACCTCGCCTATGGGCGCGACGTGTCGGGGCTCGATGTTCTGGCCTTCGCGCACAACGATTTTAATATCACGAAAGACCGGTGGGATGAGACCGTGCGGCAGATCGACACCATTAATGTCGATGGTGTCTTTGTCGCGTATCCCGGCGTTGAGTGGTGCGGCAGTTCCTGCGCGGGGGGAGATCACAATGTGGTCTACCTCCATGGACGGACCCCGGAATTCCCCTACCTGAAGTCCGGAGAGCATGTACGCGCCTTTGAGTGGAACGAGGACATGGGTGCCGGCGCGCACATCGAGCCTGGGGCATGGCCGCTTGAGGAATTGTGGGCGGCCTATGCGGCGGATTCCGAGGGTCACCTGCTGATCCCGCACGTTGGTGGCCGACGCTGTGTCTTGGACTGGCACCATCCGGCGTTGGAGCGTTTGGTCGAGATCGGTTCGTCGTGGGGGCATTTTGGCTGGTTGTACCAAGAGGCCATGGAGCGTGGCTATAAGATCGGGGCGTCCATGGCGGGGGATGAACATCGCGGGCGGTGCGGAGGTGGCGTGCCGGGCACTGCGGTGTTCGGGACCAAGGGGGGGCTTGCGGGCGTGGTGGCCCAAGCCCTGACGCGCCAAGCCATAGGCCAGGCACTACGCGCGCGCCATACCTTTGCGACCACGGGGGAGCGCACCGTGGGCTTAAGCCGCTGCGGCGCGTCTATCCAGGGCGACGAACTTAAGCGCAAGGGGCCCGCGCTCGTCGATTACCGGTTTCTGGGGGACGCAGGTTGGGACGAGATCGCCGCCTACGATCACACGGGCCTGTTCTGGCGCCGTAATCTCCAGGAGGAGCTTGGCTACTCGCCGCGCAAGATCCGCATCCGCTGGGGCGGGGCGCGCATCAAAGATCGCTACCGGGCGGCGGCGTGGCGCGGCACGATCACACTGAAGGGGGCGGTCATCCATAGTTTTACGGCGCGCGGCTTCGAGCATAAAGAGGAGGCCTGTTGGCGCGAAGGCGCGACCCGGATTGGTTTTCGGAGTGAAACCTATGGCGACGTCGACGCCATCGAGATCGATTGCACGGATTGGGCTTCGGCCACCTTACGCGTCGAGGGGACGATAGACGGCTACGTCAAGGTGGGCGACGTTCGTGAAGGTAACCCCTTTGAGTCCTGTCCTGGATTTAGCTGGGAGGTAAAGGGAGAAGATCTGTTGCGTGAGGCGGCCTTGCGCCACAGCCTGCCCGGGGTGGAGATGTTCCTGGCCTGGGAGCGTATGAGCGAGCAGGCGCCGCCGCGTGAGGTCTCCGGGCGCATCACCGTGAGCCCCGAGAATGGTCCGCACGGGTTCAGGCCCGTGTACTTCGTAGGCCGGCAGATCGATGATGCCAAGGTTTGGACATCGGCGCTCTTCATAACCTTCACGAACTGACGGGGCGTGTCGTTTCGGAGGCCTGTTGCTTGCGGCGGCCGGCGAGCGCCAAGTAGACGACCGGTGTCGTGTACAGGGTCAAGGCCTGGGATACGAGCAGTCCCCCTATGACGGTGACGCCGATCGGTTGCCGCAGGTGGTGGCCGGTGCCGAAGGCAAGCGCCAGAGGGAGGGCCCCGAGCAGCGCGGCGAGGGTTGTCATGAGTATGGGGCGGAAGCGCTTCAGGCACGCCGCGCGGATGGCCTGTTCGTGGCTCAATCCCTGGGTTCGTTCTGCCTCGAGCGCAAAATCCACGAGCATGATGCCGTTTTTCTTCACAATACCCATCAGCAGGAAGATTCCGATGATCGCAAGCAGCGAAAGCGGGATGCCAGTGAGTTCGAGCGCGAGCAGCGCGCCCACGCCCGCTGAGGGGAGAGTCGAGAGGATCGTCAGGGGCTGGGCCAGACTCTCATAGAGCACCCCAAGGACGATATAGATCGTGGCCAAGGCCGCAAGGATCAAGAGCGGCTCGGCCTTGATGGACTTCAGGAAGAACTTGGCATTGCTCCCAAAACGTACGCGCACGCCCGCAGGCAGCGGCATGGCCGCCACGGCTTTTTGCACCTCTGTGACCACAGGACCCAGGACGGCGCCGCGCGCCAGATTGAAACTGATGCTGGCCGCCGGCATGCCGTCGTCGTGACGGACCGACAGGGGCACAGCAGTGCGGACGAAGTGCGCGATCGCAGACAGCAGCACAGGTCCGCTCGTTCCGGCGACGTAAAGGTGATCGAGCTGATTGGGGGATGCGGCGAGCCCGGGCGGAACCTTCAAGACCACTTGATACTGGTTGCGGGCGTCGTAGATACGGCTCGCCTGGCGTTGCGCATAGGCATTGTTCAAAGCGGCGTCGATGGCGGCCACGGATACCCCCAGGCGCACCGCGCGCTTGCGGTCGATGGCGACTGTGATTTGCGGCTCGGGCTTATCCTGGTCGGAGGAGGCGGCGCGGATGCCGGGGAGATGGGCGATCCGCTGCTCGATTTCGTGGGCGACGGAATCGAGAGATTGCAGCGAGGGGTCGAGGATCGTGAACTGGTATTGCCCGTTTGCAGGCCGGCCGCCGAGGAAGATGTCCTGCGCCACCTGCAGGTAGGTCTGGATGCCTGTTATGCGCTTGAGCTTAGGCGCAAGCTGCGCGAGCACGGCGCGCGCCGAAAGGCGTCTCTGATCGCGCGGCTTGAGTCCTATGAAAAGCTTGCCCCGGTTGGGCGACGTGAATCCATTGACGACGCCGATGCTTGAACTCACCGTGGCGACATCGCGGTCCTGAAGGAGTACTGCAACGACCCGGCGCTGTAAGGTCTTCATGCGCGCAAAGGACACATCGGCACCAGCGACGGTATTGCCGATGACAAGCCCTGTGTCTTCCTCGGGTAAGAAGCTTTTCGGTACACGCGTGTAGAGCGCGACTGTGATTACCACCGTGGCGAAGGTCAAGAACAGCATGAGGTGGCGGTGGCGCAGAGACCAATCGAGGGAGCGCTCATAGGCGCTCAGAGTGCCCCGGTAGGCTGAGGCTAGCCGTGCCGCGAGCGAGCCCAGGGGTGGCGCGGTGTTGGTGCGTCCCATGAAGTGGGCGCAGATCATAGGGGTGACGGTGAGCGAAACCAGCGCCGATACGGCGATCGCAAGCGTGAGTGTTACCGCGAATTCATGAAAGAACTGCCCCACGATCCCGGGCATGAGCGTCAAGGGAATGAAGACCGCGATCAAGGACAGGGTGATGGACATTACGGTGAACCCGATCTGGCGCGAGCCCCGCAGGGCCGCTTCCAGGGGCGGGTAGCCCGATTCGATCTGAGTCATGATGTTCTCGATCATGACGATGGCGTCGTCGACCACAAAACCCACGGAGATGGTGAGTGCCATAAGCGAGAAGTTGTCGAGCGAAAATCCAAACGCCCACATCCCCGCCAGGGTGCCCGCGATCGATAGTGGTACGGTCACGCCGGCGGCGACTGTGGGCGCGGCGTGCCCCATGAATCCCCATACCACGGCGAGCACGAGCGCCACCGTGATCAGGAGCGTGATTTCGATGTCGCGGATGCTGGCGCGTATGGTCGTGGTGCGGTCGGTCAATATATGGAGATTGACGTCGGGAGGGAGTGCTTGGCGGATCGCGGGAAGGCGTTTTTTTATGGCGGCGATGGTTGCTATGACGTTCGCCTCAGGGGTCTTGGTGATCGTGACGAGGACCGCTGGCTGCGCCCCATCCCAGGCCGCGAGGTTGGTGTTAGCCACGCCGGTCGAGACCCTGGCGACATTGCCTAGGCGGACGAAGGCTCCCGCGTGGGTCTTGAGGACGAGGCGTCGATACGCGCGGGCCGTATGCAGCTGGCCGTTGGCAGCCAGCACAGTGTCTCGATGCGGGCCGCGAAATTCGCCGAGTGGGCTTAACACATTGGCATTCCGGACCGCCGTATAGATATCTTGGATGGTGAGTCCCGCGCGGGCGAGCGCGCGCGGGTGTGCATCGATCCGGATCGCGGGCGATTGGGCGCCGTTTAGTTGCACGAGGGCTACGCCAGGGACTTGTGCAAGGGTCTCGGCAAGCGTCGTATCAGCCGCGTCGTAGACCGCTCCCGGTCGCCGCGTGCGCGAGGTGAGGGCCATCGTCAAGATGGGCCGCGAAGCGGGATTGAACTCCTTGTAAAAGGGGCGCGAGGGCAGGTTCGCGGGTAAATCCGGCAGGGCCGCGTTGATACCGGCCTGAATGGCGGCCGCATCCTGGGCGGCGCCGCCGATGCGCGAGAAGAACAGCACGACATTACTTGCACCGATCGAATTGAACGACAGCATCTGGTCGAGACCGGGAATCTTGCCCAGTTGTCGCTCGAGGGGGGCAGCCACGGTGCTTGCCATCGTCTGGGGGTTGGCGCCCGGCTCATGCGCGAGCACGACAAAGGCGGGCAGCGGGATGTTCGGGACCGCCGCTACAGGCAGCATACGATCGGCGACGATGCCGCTGATCAGGAGGCCAAGGGCAATGAGGATGGTCCCGATGGGGCGCTTGATGAAGGGCGCGGAGGCGTTCATCCATCAGTCCTCGAGCGCGGGTGCTATCCCGAGCCAGTCGGGCCTACGAAAGCGATCCAAGGTGAGGTAGATGACCGGTGTTGTGAACAGCGTGAGCATCTGGCTTACCAGGAGACCGCCTATGATTGTGATGCCAAGGGGGCCGCGAAGCTCCGCCCCCGCGCCTCCTTCGAGAATGAGCGGCACTGCACCGAGGAGCGCTGCGAACGTGGTCATGATGATGGGGCGCAGGCGCAGCACCGAGGCCTCGACGATGGCGTCAAGGGGTGCGAGCCCACGGCGCTGCGCCTCGATGGCAAAATCCACCATCATGATGCCGTTTTTTTTCACGATACCCATGAGCAGTACGATGCCGACCAAGGCCACGATGGTAAATTCGGTATGGGTGAAGTAGAGCGCGGCAAGGGCCCCGACGCCGGCTGATGGCAAAGTCGACAAAATGGTCAATGGATGGATCGCGCTTTCGTAGAGAACCCCAAGAACGATATAGATCACGACCAGGGTCGCCATGATAAGCCATGGTTCGCGCGCAGCCGCGGACTGAAACCGTGCCGCCGCCCCTGCGTAGATCCCATGGACCGAGAGGGGTTTCCGCAACCCCTGTTGAGCACGTGCTATGGACCGTTCGGCCGTCTCGAGTGGCACGCGGTGCGCAAGGTCGAAGCCTATGGCGACCGACGGGATCTGGTTTTCTTGCGTGATGGCAAGCGGCGCGGAGCGGATGTCGATGCGGGCGATCTCGGCGAGCGGGATTTGGGCATTGCCGGTCCCGGGAACGTAGAGCGAGCCCAGACCCGCTACGCTTTGGCGAAAGCGTGGTGCCACGCCCAATACCACACGGTACTGATTGTTTTGCGTGTAAATGGTCGATACCTGACGCTGTCCATAGGCGTCATAGAGGGTATTCGTCACTGCCTGCACGGTCACGCCGAGCGACGCGGCGCGGGCTCTCATGATATGCACAAAGGTCTCGCGCCCCGTGTTCTCGGTGTCGGCTGTGACGTGACGCAGTTTCGGGTCATGCCGCAAGCGCCGCACGAGCGCCCTCGAAAAGTGCGTAAGCGCCTCGGGGTCCGTGCTTGTGAGCGTGTATTGATAGTCGGTCGGCGACGGCCGCGAGGAGAGGGTGATGTCCTGCACCGGTCGCAAGTCTGCGCTAAGGCCCGGGATGGTCCGCAGCAGGCGCGTTAAGCCTGCTTCCACCACCGGCAGGGCCGGACGCGTACCGATGGGCTTTAGGACGATCGTGAGGTGCCCTATGTTGGGTGTCGGGTTGGTAAGCCCGGTGCCGATGTAGGAGGTAACCCCGGCCACGGCCGGATCGCGCAGGATGTGGGCCACGGCCTGCGCTTGGCGGCGCGCGAACGCACGCAGGGATATGTCCGCGCGGGCATGCGTGGTGACCGCGATCTCGCTTGTGTCCTGGCGCGGCAAGAGGCCCTTGGGGATCGCCAGAAAGAGCGCCAAGGTGCCTGCGAGTGTCGCGCCAAAGAGCAGCAAGACCAGACGCCGATGGCGCAACACCGAAAGGAGTGCGCGACGGTAGCGCTCTCGCAAGCGCGTCCAGAGATCATCGATGGCGCGCGCCAAGACGGAACGCTGTGCGGTGGTCGGTCGCAAGAGATGGGCGCACATCATGGGGGTGAGCGTAAGCGAGATGAGCGCCGAGAGGGCCACGGCGACCGAAAGCGTCAGGGAGAATTCTCGAAACAGCCGGCCCACGAGGCCCGGCATGAAGAGTAGCGGGATGAAGACGGCGATGAGCGACACCGTGAGCGAGATGATTGTAAAGCCGATCTGGCGAGCGCCCTCGAGGGCCGCGGCGAGCGGCTTGGCTCCAGCCTCCAGGAAACGCACGATGTTTTCGATCATGACGATGGCGTCATCCACGACGAAGCCGGAGGCTACGGTGAGGGCCATGAGCGACAGATTATCGAGGCTGAAGTCGAGTGCGTGCATGGCCGCGAAGGTGCCGATCAGCGAAAGGGGCAGGGCAACTGCGGGCACCAGGGCAGCCCGCCATGTAGGTAGAAATACGAATATGACGAGGATGACGAGGATGACCGAAGTGACGAGCGTGAGCTCGACATCCGCCACCGAGGCCTTGATCGCAATCGTGCGGTTGGCCACCACTGTGAGCTTGGTGCCAGCCGGGAGCGCCTGGGAGAGGCCCTTCAGGCTCGCCTCGACGCGGGCTACGGTGCGTATGATGTTCGCGCCCGGCTCCCGGTCTATGGAGAGCAGCACCGCCGATACGCCGTTGTAGGTCGTGGTCACAGCCGAGTTTTCGAGGCCCGCCCCGACCGTGCCCACGTCGCCCAAGGTGACGGGTGCGCCGCCGACGGAGGCGACCACGATGTCACGAAAGTCACGGGCGGTGTGGATCTGATCAGAGGCTCCGATCGCGAAGGCCTGTCTGCGTCCCTCGAGCCCCCCTTTGGGTCCATTTTGATTGGCGTTCCCGATCGCCGTGCGCACCGCCTCCAGGGATAGACCGTAGGCGGCGAGGCGCTGGGGGTCCACGTTGACGCGTATGGCCTTTTTCATCCCGCCTTGGACGCGCACCCGTCCCACGCCCGAGACTTCGCTCAAGCGCGGGGCGATCAGTGTATTGGCGGCGTTGGCGAGCGCGTACAGGGGTGCGGTGCGCGATGTCAAGGCAATAATGGCGATTGGCGCGTCGGCCGGGTTCACCTCGGTGTAGACCGGCGGGTAGGGGATGTTCGGCGGCAGGGTCGCGGCGGCCGCGTTGATCGCCGCCTGGACCGCTTGGGCGGCGGTGGCGAGCGGCTCGCGAAGGTCGAAGCGCAGGGTGATGGCGCTCGTGCCGTAGGAACTCACCGAACTCATAGCCGCAAGCCCCGCGATGTCCCCGAGCTGGCGCTCGAGGGGGGCTGTGATGAGGCGGGAAATGGTGTCGGCGTTGGCGCCCGGCAGGCGGGTCGTGACGAGGATCGTGGGGAAGGCCACGGACGGCAGAGACGCGACTGGCAGCGCGCGGTAACCCAAGAGCCCGCCCAGCACCAAGGCCACGGCGAGGAGGGTGGTGGCAATCGGACGCGTGATGAAGGGGTGCGAAATGTTCACGGGTGGCCAGTCGTACGCGTGTTTTGGAGTGGCGTGGGCAGGATCTGGATGTGCGCCCCAGGGTGCAGGCGCGAGCCCCCCAAGACCACGACTTGCTCGCCTGCGCGCAGTCCGGCGCGTATCACGGTGAGTTCCTGATCGGCAAAACCGAGTTTGACCGGGACCGGGGCTACGCGCGTGACGGGGGCGCTTGAGCCGCCGGCCTTCTTCTTCACGCGCCCCTCGCGCACGACATAGACGAACGAGCCCTCGGGGCCCTGGCGGATCGCTACTGAAGGCACGACCAGGACGTGCCGTTCGGTGCGTACTTGCAGGCGCACATTCACGAAGGCCCCGGGCCAGAGGGTGAACGATGGGTTCTTGAAGCGCGCCTTCAGGGTGAGGGTGCCGGTGGACTGGTTGATGACGTTGTCGAGGACCGCAAGCACGCCGCGCGCGGCCACGACGCGGCGCCCGTCCTTGCGCACAAACGCCGTCACGTTTTGCCCCTGGGTATGCAGCGCCTGCATGACCTCGGGAAGGTCTTGTTGGGGGAGGCTAAAAAGGACATAGATTGGCTGCAGGGTGGTAATTGTGACGATGCCGCCGGGGGTCGCTGGGCTTACGATATTGCCGGCATTGACGGCAAGAATGCCCGTGCGTCCAGTGATCGGGGCCTTGATGCGGGTGTAGCTTAGGTTGGTGCGGGCGGTTTCGATCGCCGCGTCATCTTGCGCCACGATCGCACGGTCCTCGGCGACCGTGGCCTTTTGCTGTGCCACGATCTCGGCGGATATGTAGTGATGCGTGATCAGAAGCTCATAGCGCTTCAGGGTATCGCGCGCGACGGCGAGCAGCGCCAGGTCCTGGTCGCGCCGGGCCCGGGCTTGGGCGAGCGCTGCCTCATAGGGGCGCGGGTCGATGCGCGCGAGCAGGGCGCCGCGGTGCACGAAGCTGCCTTGCCGGAAATCCACGGCCTGTAGAGGCCCTGTGATCATGGGCTGGATCGTGACGGTGCGATAGGCCTGGACAAGACCGAGCGCGCGTAGAGTGATCGGGACATCCGCTGTTTTGACCGGCGCTACGCGCACAGGAATTACCGGTGGCATGGTGTGACCCTTATGCGGTCGCTCGACGAGCCGGACGATGAGCAGGACACCCAAGAGGAACACGGAAAGGAGGATTATGCGTCGACGACGTGACATGTCAGCTTCCTGTTCGGCCCAGCCGCCGGCGCAGATGCCAGCCGCCACCGAGGGCTTGGTAGAGATGGATCGCGGCGTCGAGCCGCGTGAGCTCCGCTTGTGTGTAGTTGTTCTCGTCGCCCAGGAGCGTCTCTTCGGCGGTGAGTACCGCGCTTACATCCACGATGCCGGCATTCAGTTGTGCGCGCACCGCGGCCAGGGCACGGTGTGCCTCCCGCACCGCCTCCGCCTCGCGGCGCTCTTGTATGGTGGCGTAGTGCAGCGCCGTCAAGGATGTCTCGACGTCTGTGAAGGCGCGGATCACCGTCTCCTCGTAGGTCGCTACATCCTCCTCATAGACGGCGCGCGATACTGCGAGGTTGCCCGTCAGACGACCTCCTTCGAAGAGGGGCTGGGTTGCGGAAGCGGCGGCATTCAGTAGGAGCGAGCCAGGAGCAAGCAGGGTATCGAGGGCGGCGCTGCTTTCATTGGCGGAGCCCGTCAAGGTGATAGAGGGGAAGAAGCTCGCGATCGCCGCCCGAACGCCGGCATTAGCGGCTATGAGGTTGGCTTGCGCCTGGGCAATGTCGGGGCGCCGGCGCAAAAGGCTCGAGGGGAGCCCTGGCATGAGACGCGGAACTTTAAGCGACGCAATAGTTTCCTGCGGGATCGTGAGGGATTCAGGGGCGCGACCTATGAGAATGCCGAGACTCAGGGTCTCTTGACGCAGTTGCGAGCGCAGGACCGGGATATTGGCGCGCTCCGAGGCCACTAGGGCGCTTTGCTGGGCGACCGTCACGGCGTCGACGGTGCCGGCGGCGAACTCGGCCTTGAGTTGGGTGAGCAGCGTGGTGGCTGCCGTTAAGTTGCGCAAGCCTATGGCAAGGGCGTCACGGTCGGCGAGGATCTGAAACCAGGTGGTCGCGACTGCGGTCACTTCGGTCAAGGCCACGGCGTCGCGGTTGAAGCGCGAGGCCTGCGCATCGGCGAGCGCTTGGCGCAGGGCGTCGCGGTTTTTCCCCCACAGGTCGACCATGTAGGAGATCTGCGCCGACGCGCCATAGAAGGGGCTTGGGGTGTGGCCGCCCGCGGCAAGCGTGCCTGTCGCGGGGCCCGGATGCGGGATCCTTTGCCATTGCGCGTTGCCGCTGGCGCTCACGGCGGGCAGCAGCGGGGCACCCGCGATCTCGGCGTTGGCGTTGGCGGCCTCGAGCTGGGCGGCCGCCACGCGGATACTGAAGTTGTGACGCTCAGCCTCGCTGATGAAATGGTCGAGCGGTGCGGAGCCGAAGGCCCGCCACCATGTCGCGCTGGGCCAGTGGGGGGGCGCATCCTGCGGGGCGCTTACGAAGCGTGCCGGGTTGACAAGCTTGGGCGCATGGAAGGCGGGCCCCACGGCGCAACCCGAGAGGAGCAGTACTAGGGCGAGGAGGGGGGTTTGCCCGGCGCGCCGGGGCTGCCTGTGACGAAAGAGGGCTCGCATCTAGTCTATCGCGCAGGCCTCACGGACCCGCGGCCCTGCCAGGTCGCCGTTTGCGGACGCGAGCGCCTCGGTTTGAGATGTGTTCACGGGGCATAACTGTACAGGGCCCCGCGTCTTTTGCTAAGCGGTATCTTGTTTATCGCATTCTCGGGGGTTGGGAGTGTCCGTCTTGCCTGTCCCAGGTGCTCCACAAAGGAGGATATTGACGCCCTTATGGCAGGTCGCCGGGCTAGGCGCCCGTCCGAAAGCTGACCTGTTTAGAACTCCTCTCTGAAACCCCTTCGGTGCTCTGGCCATCACCGCCGACAGCGGAAGCGCCATCTCACACTCAAATCAGCGCCAAGGCCCGTATCGCCGGACGTTTTTCTGGCCACCTAACGCCTTAGGCGGGTGTCACATCGGTCTGCGAAAAATTGTTACCTTTATACAGCAAGGGTTCGGCACGCTGGATGGCCAGGGCATACGAGAAGCAATCCCCAAAATTCAGCCCTGCAGGATGTCGTCTTCGACCGAATCTTCGCCAACCATTGAGAGCAAGTTGCGTTATTTCCCAATCCACTGGGACCACTTCGATACTCGCCCACGCCAATACCTCGCGCAAGGCAGACTCGCCTGCGTCGCCCAACCGATTCGTAATCACCATGGCCGTCTCCAGAAAGGTAGCGGCCGTCATGGCATTTCGATCGGTTTGGCTCAGGGCGCGACCAATGAATTCCGCCTCGGGCTCTCCGAGCAGAAGGCATATCAGCGCTGAGGAGTCGATAATCACGGAGACTTCGGCATGCCATTCTGGTCGTAGCCCAGGATTTCGTCCTCGCTGCGCCTATCTTGCACCGGCAAGGCCGCGCAGCGTCGACTGATAGCCATGATGGCCGCCATCTTATCTTCGGGCTTTGGTCCACGAGGGGCACAATTCTTCCCGTGCACGCCCTCCAGCAAGGCAATCACCTCCTGGTTCACCGAACGACGGTGCGCCTGAGCCTGTCTTTTGAGCCACGCATGGAGCGTCTCCGGAACATCTCTGATCGTCAGGGCCGCCATAGTCAATCCACATGAATCTGATATCAGAATGATCGCATACCGCAACCATTCTTTTCAACAGGCTTTCGCATTAAGTGCAGTTGATTTCGATCCCTAGCGGCTACCTGCTTGATCGCAGGAATGGCGCTTCCTTGCTCACAATCCCCGTGGGACACACGCTCGCCGCGCTGAGACACGTTTTCGGCGCGGTCGCCGAAGTGTCCGCGCTGCTGGCCACCCGAAGATCGACGGCGGTCGCGGTCGACACGGGCGAAGTGCTCCCTGCGTCTGCTCCGGACCAGGCGCTCGTTCACGGCACTTTTGACACCGGGGTCCCGTTCTCCATCCACTACCGCGGCGGCGCGGCGCGCGATGGCGACGGGTTGTTCTGGGAGATCAATGGCACGGACGGCGACATCCGGGTGTCCGGGGCATCCGGCCACACGCAGATGGTGCCGCTTTCCCTCAAAGCCACGAGGGGCAACGAAACGGCGCTCCGGACCCTTGACGTGCCTGCGTCTTACCGGATCGGTTGGCCGGAAGAGGTCGAGTCCGGTAATGTGGCCCGCCTGTATGCCAGCATGGCACGGGACCTGCGTGACGGCACCCGCTCGGCACCGACCTTCGACGACGCGGTGGCGCTACATCGCCTCATTTCCGCGATCGAAAGGGCGGCTGATCTTGGGCTTCGAATCACCCTCGCTGAACCCATTCCGACTGCGCTCACCTGAAGACATCGCGAAACAAATGCCCCCGTCAGTGGGGGCAGCAGATGATCGGGTCATGCCGTACCGTCTAGAATGGGCCAGAAACGGTCGGTCGCGGCTTCCACGAACCCGCCATTCCGATGGCCGCTCCGCCCAAGGCAGCGGCCGTTCCTCCAGCCCGCTGGAGGACAGCGAAGAGTGAAGGCGCGCTGGACTGGATAATCCAATTGCAATAGGATGCTCGTTCAGTCCAACCAGCCACCTATCCTCATGCGCAGCACGGATTCGTTTCGTGTCCACGTGAATGCCTCAACGGCAATCGTAGACACGCGCATGCCTGGGCTGAAAAGCAAAAAACGACCTCTCCGCTGACGGGGATGTCGGGTCCCGTCGGGCGGAATGCCGGGCGGGATTGAGTCACAAGTGTCATGTCGTGTATCAGCCTCGCTCCGGTGCCACGCCGGCGGAACGATTCCTTGAATTCGTTCTTTTCGAGGCCTATGATGCACACACACTTTGAAGGGATTTGGGTTCCAATTGTTACTCCGCTCTCTGACGATGGGGTTGATCATTCGTCTCTGGCGGGGCTGGCACGGTACTTGGGCGACCAAGGAATCGCCGGAATTGTCGCGGGAGCGACCACAGGCGAAGGCGCGCTATTACGAACCGGTGAGCAAGAAGCCATCTGCACCACGCTTCGAGCCGCGGTACCCGAGCTGCCCATCGTTCTAGGCATTTCACAGCCGTCAACTGACGTGGCAGCCTCAATGGCGCGCAGTCTCGCCATGCTGCGACCCGATGGGCTGTTGGTGGCGCCACCACTCTATGTCCGGCCCACCCAGCAGGGCATTCAACGGCATTTCGAGGCGGTTGCCGAAGCGGCCGATCTCCCCATACTGATCTACAACATCCCCTACCGCACCGGTGTCAACGTGGAACTCGGCACGTTGCAATCCCTCGCACGCGACCCGCATATCGCCGGAATCAAGGGGTGTGGTGGCACGACGGAGCGCATGTTGCGGTTGGTCCACGAAACGTCGTTAAAAGTCCTTTCCGGCGATGACAGTCAAAATTTCGCTGCGCTTTGTCTTGGCGCTCACGGCGTTATTGCCGCTTCCGCGCACGTTCTGCCGAGTTGGCACGTGCACATGCTTGAACTGCTGCGCCAAGGACGGTTGGAGGCTGCGAGGCGTACGGCCGTGACACTATAGCCCATTATTCGTTGCCTGTTTGAGGAACCCAATCCCGCGCCGCTTAAGGCATTGCTGGCCGCACAGGGATATTGCGAAGCGACTGTTCGTCTCCCCTTCGTGCCGGTCAGCCACGATCTATGCGAATGCCTGCAGGTCGAGTGGGATATTCTGCGGCAATTCGACTCGCCGCCGATGTGAGCAATTGGATGGCGGGTTAGCTGACGGAGGTCGGTCGGCTGCGTTAGGTTATTAGCGAGCGCCGTATTCGACGGTACTGCCATTCGGTTCCCCGACCAGAGGAGCGACCATGTTGGTGAAGTTGGCAGTACCCCGCAGGCACGTCGCCATAACCGCATCCATTGTCATTCGCATTGTTGTGCAAATCTCAAGCGCAGAGTAGGGCTTCGCGAATTGTCGGCGCGGCGCCCCAAACCATAACGTAAGGCGGCCGACCGCATTGGCGGCTCGCCTGCCCCCGCTCAGGCAAGTCCGGCCTTGTCCAGACCGAGGGCCTGGTCGCGCGCGCCGGGCGTGGTCCGGCAGGCCACGTTGACGCGGTTCCAGGCATTGATGCCCACCACGCGGAAGATCAGCGTCGAGAGTTCCTTTTCGCTGAACTGCTCGCGCACTTCGGCATAGAGTTCGTCGGAGACGCCGGTCGGCGCGATCTTGGTCAGCGCCTCGGTCAAGGCCAGCGCGGCGCGTTCCTTGGGGGTAAACAGCGGTGACTCGCGCCAGACCGCCACATGGTACAGGCGTAGCTCACGCTCGCCGTGCAGTTTGGCCTCCTTAACGTGCATGTCCAGACAGGTGGTGCAGCCGTTCATCTGCGAGGCGCGGATATCCACCAGGTGGAACAGCTGCGGCTCACCGTGACCGCTGTTGGCGATGGCCATGCTGAAGTCCTGGAGCTTTTTCACCAGATCGGGCGACTGCTCAATGAAGTTCAGGCGGGATTGGCCGTTGGTGTGGCTCATGATTGTTCTCCTTCCTGTGGATGACGAGGATGTTGGATCGATGCATTGCTGGTGATCACATCCTCAAGACGACCCGGCCTCGCGCCGTGTGACATACCCGCGGAAGCAACCTTCGTTTGCTCGTATTCGTCGTACGTGCCTGCCTTTTTACTTTAGCCGGTGGTGCCGTTACGGCCCAGCGCGGCGAGCACGCCCCGTAGCTTGTCGGGATTGCGTTGGACGTAGAGCGCGTCGATGCGGCCCGGCTCGGTGGCCGAGGGCGCCAGCGCGATGGTCTGCACCAACCGGCGGGTCGCGTCGTCGAAGATCAAGCAGCCCGGCATGCCGTTGATGCGCGCTGGCTCCAGGCGCCAGGCGCGGCTTGTCGGCAGCCTGGCGAAGCCGATGAAGGCTCTGGCGATCAGTGCGCCGCCTCGTAGCGGGCCCGGTATCGAACTGACCTTCCCACCGCCGTCGGCCAGCATCACCGCGTCTTCGGTCAGCACCCTGGCCAGGACATCCACGTCGAAATTGCGCACCGCCTCGCTGAAGGCGCCGAACAGGCGCTCGCGGTCCTCCTCCTTCACTTCGCGCCGCGTGTAGTCGGCCTTGACATGGTTTCGCGCGCGGTGGGCCAGCTGGCGGCAGGCGGCCGGGCTGCGCTCCAGGCGCCATCCGACCTCGTCGAAGTCCAGGTCGAACACATCGTGCAGCAGGAAGGCCGCGCGCTCCAGCGGCGACAGCCGCTCCAGCACGAGCAGGAAGGCTATGGACACGTCCTGCGCGAACTCGGACTGAACCTCCGGGCCAGGCGACCAGCCGGCCTGCTCGTCCAGCAACGGTTCGGGCAGCCAGACGCCGACATACTGCTCGCGTTTCGCGGCGGCCGAGCCCAGTTTGTCCAGACACAGGTTGGTCACCAGGCGCGAAAGGTAGGCGCCCGCATGCTGGACCGTGCTTTCGTCCACCTGCACCCAGCGCAGCCAGGCCTCCTGAACGATGTCCTCGGCCTCGGTGCGCGAGCCGAGCATGCGGTAGGCCAGCGCGCGAAGACTGCGCGCATGTTCGCGGTCATAGCGAATGGCCCGTTCGGCAGGTGTCGTCATTATCGTTGGATTGTTCCAGGTGAAGGAAGTGGATCACATATCTGCTCTAGACGCAACAGTCAGCCCGGTCGTTTGTGACATGCGGCGGCGTTATAAAGCGAACAACAAGAGCCCGTTCGCTGTCGCGCACGTGAAATGGAAAGCCAATTGGCTGTCTATCCTCGAATTCTAGTGACTGACACGGTTGCCGAACAATTCGTAGACACGAAGCATGTCGGTCTCTCAAAGTGGCGAAGAGCGAGGTCTGGTGCTTGCTTCCGGTGCGACTTTGAGCATCTACTCCCTCTGGACATTTTCAGCTGCAAGCTGAAGATTGCGTCGCCCGATTGCCAACGGGAGCGAGTGTTCTGTTTCTTTTCAGGCAGATGCGAGCTATAGGTCGGGAGTGTGAGTTCGTCTGCCTCGGAACGGGTTGGTCAACTTCTAAACGCCTCGACCGTCGGTTACCACCACATTGCCGACCTTCTGGGCGAAGCATCCCGATCCCGCCGGCACAAAGGCCGAGGAAGCGACAGTTGGGCCGTAGTTGACAGGTTCTCGGCCATTGCGGACAGCGGGTTCTGAGCCGACTTGGCCCGCTATGCACTCACGCAGCAGCCATTCAACGTTCAAGCTGAGACGCCTGGTCGACCTCGCTCGCGGGTGTCGCCTGCACCATCAGACGGTAATAGATCGCAAGATGGGTCGCCGCCAACAAAGGTACGATGAAAGCAGGAATAATCAGCCAAGGCAACGTTGTCATCATGGTCGTTCCCGGCGAAGCGGCGATCAGTTGCAGGGGACCGGGTGCGGAAACCGCGCCTAAGCCGATTGCCGTGACGAGATCCAGCATGCCAAAACTGTTCCATAGCCATAACAGTGGGTGCGGCACTGTTTTGCCACGGACGAGCCACCATGTGAGCGGTATTGCTACAACCCCGGTGATCGTGTCGCCCCAACCGGCAAGGGGGGCGAACGGCCCGGGCAGCCGACCCTGCGCATAAAGGACCAGGAAAAACACACCCAAGATGCGTATCGCATGCACGCCCACAAGCGCATGAAGCGGAATTTCCCTCAGGGCCTTCCGAAGAGAGGTGGATCTCAGGACGACCACGACTAAAGTCACGAAGGGGGCCACGACGGCCGCACCCAGCCCGGGGGTACCCAGTCCGCGCGGGTAGGTCAGAACGCCGAACGTGGCCATGAGGACGACGACAACGTACCAAGCGCCAAGCCAAACGGCGATGCGTACTCGCTCGTTGGTCTGTTTGCCAAATCCGGTGGCAAGAACCGAAATAGCGATGGCCGCACTAGCCGTCAGTTCGATGGCGGCGAGCAGATTGATAGGCATGGGACTTTCTCCTAGCCTACAAAGGGAGGCCCCCCGGCTCTGCCGGGGAGGCAGTAAAAGTTTGACAAATAGGGGAGTCCATCGACGAAACTCCCATTCGTGAGCCGCCAAGCTAACGAAGAGGAAATTTCACGATGG
>JAJYHM010000046.1 GCA_021784755.1 Pseudomonadota bacterium | reverse complement strand
GGTAATGGGTGCACGGTCTGGCTTTGTTCCTAACAGCACGTTGCTTTGCTGGGCGAATTAGTCGAATGGTGATAGAGGGTCGGAGCCTTTTCTTGCCCCCGATCTCCGAGGATCCTGGTGTCTGGTCGCGCAAGCCTTCTTCAATCGATCGCGATCAATCTTTATGCAAAATGGTGGCTAGCCTTAAGCCAATGCGTCATCGCATCTGCAGACAATGGTCGACTATAATAGTAGCCCTGCATCTCGTCACATTGGGCATTGCGCAGAAAAGCCAATTGCTCCTTCGTTTCGACGCCTTCGGCCGTGACAGTGAGGCCCAGACTGTGCCCGAGCGTGATAATAACGGCGGCAAGGGCGGCATCATCGCTATCGTGGGTGATGTCGCGGACAAAAGATTGATCGATCTTCAAGGTGTTGATGGGGAAACGCTTCAGATAACTCAAACTTGAATAGCCCGTACCAAAATCATCAATAGCGAGGCGCAGACCCATTTTGTGGAGGGTCTTGAGCGTCACGATGGTCTTTTCCATATCATCCATAAGCATGCTCTCCGTGACCTCGAGTTCCAGGTATTCCGGAGTCGCCTCAAGACCGGTGTCCTTTAAGGCTCTCGCCACCATGGCGGGCAGGTCGCGTTCCCGGAATTGACGGCCAGACAGGTTTACGGCCACGCGCACGATTGGGAGCCCTAGGGCTTGCCAAGCACGGCTCTGTGCGCACGCCGTGCGTAAAACCCATTCGCCAATCGGCACAATCAGGCCGCTTTCTTCGGCGATAGGAATAAAACGATCGGGCGCAATGAGCCCCCTCTGCGGGTGTTGCCAGCGGATAAGCGCCTCGACTCCCGCGAGGCAGCCTCTGCGAAGGTCGACTTGGGGTTGATAATGGAGCACGAATTCCTCGTTTTTGAGGGCGTGGTGCAATCCATTTTCAATGGCACGGTGCTCGGTAATTTGGGCGCTCATGCTGGCGGCGTAAAATTCGAAGGTATTTTTACCCGCATGTTTGGCCTTGTACATAGCTACATCGGCGTTTCTCAGGAGACCTTCGCGGTCAAGGTCATCGAATGGGTAGATGGTGATACCGATGCTTGCCGTCACATACATTTCGTGGCCATTAGCGAAGAACGGCTCGGCTACGGTCGCCAGAAGTCGCTCAGCAATGTTCGTAATGACGTGTACGGAAGTAATATTCTGAATCAGGACCATAAATTCATCTCCGCCTTGCCGCGCCACGAGACCCTCGTTGCGGACGATCCAATCCTCTTGACGGAGTGTTGTTGTTAGCCGCTTAGCCATCTCTTGGAGCAAAAGATCTCCGCATTCGTGACCCAGAGAATCATTGATATTCTTAAACGCATCGAGGTCAAGAAAGAGGATGGCGATCAATGTTTCGTTGCGCGCCGCATGGACCATGGCGCGACTCAGGACCTCATGGGATAAGGCGCGATTGGGAAGCCCCGTCAGGGCATCGTGCGTGGCTTGGTGACGCAGTTGGGCCTCGAATTGTTTGCGCTCCGTAATATCCTGAATAATCGCCACAAAGACCGGGTTACCCCCATGAGCAGAGAGGTGTAGTCGCGCCTCGATCGGATATGAGCTACCGTCCCTGCGTCGATGTTCACTCTCCAGCGTGATAAATTCTGTGTCACCTCGCCTTAAGGGGGCAATAAGTTCGGTAAAATATTCGGGCAGGAGACGAGGTTTGATGTCAAGGGGCGTCAGATGTTGCAATTCCTCGAACGAGTAGCCTAGATTCCGCTGCGCACCGGCGTTCGCGTAGAGAAAACGCAGCGTGTCGGCATCGAACATGTAAATTTCGTTAGCAGATTCATCGAGAATATGGGCAAGGCGGTCGAGCCTATCCTCATGATGTTTGCGGGACGTGATGTCTTCCACGAGCAGAACAATGTAATCGAGGCTTTGGTCGGCGTGGCGTACGGCGCGAACCGCGACATGCGCATAGACGGGGTGGCCAGAATTATGGATATAGGTTTTATCAAAGGTGGTTTCGTTCCACTCCCCGGATTGAAGCTTGTCCCAGATCGACACGCTATGAGGCATATCGTCAGGGTGCGTGATGTCGACCCAGGTGCGCTGGAGGAGTTCCGCGCGTGAATAACCGAGCATCGCACAAAACGCATCATTGACTTCTATCCAGTTCTTAGTAGGGCTAGTGGCGACCATGCCGATCATCGCTCGATCAAAGTATGCACGAAAATGCTGTTCGCTGTGCGCAAGGTCATTCTGCGCTTGTTGCCGTTGGCGCTCATGGTCTATGGTCTCAAGGGCAAAGGCCACGGAATTCGCTATATCTTCAAGGATAGCGATCATGTCCTTATCAAAGGCATCACGCTGCGTGTGATAGACGTTAAGGACCGCAAAAGGCTTCCCGGCGCGGGGGATCGGAAACGAACCGCTCGAACAAAACCCATAGCGTTCGGCATTCGTGCGCCAATGCTGTGTTATGTCGCTGGTTGTCAAGTCGTTGATTGTGATGGAACGATTATCACGAAGGGCCACACCAGAGGGTCCTTGGCCTTCAGGAAGATCTGGGCGCACGGAAATCACTATATCCGTGAGGTAGTCAAGACCGTGCCCATAACGAGCAAGCGGCCGGACCTGACCCTCGTCACCCGCGACAGCGCCAATCCAGGCCATGGCGACGCCGCCTAGATCGACGGCAATGCGGCAGACCAAGTCCAGGAGCTTCTCTTCGCTCTCGGTATGGCGTACGGCTTGATTCAAGGCGCTCAACGCCCGGTGGAGTTGGGTCAGTCGGACAATGCGGGCCTCTGCTTGTTGTGCGCGACTTAAGTGGTGGACTGTCATGAGGACCATCTCTGTCCGTGTTCAAGAGGTTCGGATAGAGAGAGACCGACGGGAAGATAGGAAACACCATCCCATCTTGCGCGTCGTGGCGGCCCTTTTTTAGTATGCCGTATAGACCGGAGGAGAAGATCGCTTGCGTTGTACCCGCTGGCCGTGTTGCGGGACCCTGTGGCCGTGCTGTAAGGGTGGATGGCTGTGTCGGCGGTCCAGGACGCCATATCATTAGAACCATCCTGCTGGCAAACGTTGGTCGCACCAAATCCTGTTATTGGAGTCCCTCCGGTAGCCGTTGCCCACGCCGCGCCGCGCCCACACAGGGAGCACGCCACTGCTAGGGCCAGGGGCAGTTTGCGCAGGGCTGGTACCCAAAAAACCCGATCCTGTGGGCGATCAGAAGCCCCGCGCGTTACAGGCGGTGTTCGGCCTATGCCGGAGGCCCTGTCTAAGGGCACGGCAACGCGTCCGGTCCGTGCGGGGAATATGGGTTTGTGGATGTTCCGCATGTGTTTTCTTCCCTGTTGATGCTATGGAAGGGAATATTCCTAAATCACGGTGTTCACCCCCATAGATAGCAGATAAAGCGGAGGAGCGTCTCCCTCTGTTTTTTGGTGTTGGGTTTATCGATTTCGCCAATGGCCGCGTGTTCCGTAATTATAAGCAATAATTGTGCCAGTGCCTTCTCGCCCCTCACGGGCAGTTACACAACCGTGTCGCACCGGCTGCGGTAGCGCCCTACGGTGAGACCGCAACTGTTGGACTCGTATCGTGATAAGTCAGCGTAAGCGGTCCGGCACTCGCGACTGGTTATCATTGCGGGTAGTGTTCGCCCGTAAGGGTTCGGCGCGGATGCCGTGCGGCTCGCGTCGCGTCGACAGAGACCGACTGCGGTTATGGGCCACAACTTGCCCATGGTGTATCGACTCCGCTCAGAGTTTGGACGGCGCATTCTGGTCGGGTGACCGAGCTGCGATCAGCGGCAGCAATGCGGTTTACCGCTCATGAGCCGTTACGCGGACACAGGGAATGGACCGGTGGGGCAGATTGGAGGAGAAGACAGGCTGATGGTTACCGGGCCTTGGCAGATACAGGGCCGACATCATCCTTAGTGACGTGCGTTGGCACTGGCCTGACGTGCGGCGGCATCTTCTCGTGGATACTGTCCAGAATTCAGTAGGTCAGGTTATGCACCATGCGCCCGAACCCTGGGAGTCGTGATGAAAGGTCAGAAAGGGCTGGTAACGACTGCTATTTCATGGTCTCCTCGGTAGATTCTGCCCGGCAGTGGTTTACGATTGCAGTTTCTTGGGAACAGGCCGCCCAAAAACTTGGTCATAGCGTGTCTTCTCTCAAATCGCGCTTTTCGCGGGCTTCATCGGGTACGCAAGAGGGGTGACTGGCCTCACGTCAAGGTGTCCATCAAGAGCTTCTCGACGGCCGCACTCATCACGCACTCTAGCCGCCACAGCGCGCGCGTGATACCAGTGAAGAGGAGCCGGCGGGTGTGGTTGTCGAGTGTGCTGAAGTCGAGCTCCGCGAGGATGGCGACGGGGGCCGACCGGCCCTTAAATCGGGCGATGGTGTCTGCGACCAAATCCCCCTCGGTCCCGACGGCGCTGCCGGATCCATCGAAAGTCCCCATAAAGCGCTTGAGTGTAACCCCCGCTAAGGTCCTCTCCTGAAGAAGGGCTGAGGTCCGCAGCCCTTTGGCGCTTAAAACGACCATCTGGGCTGGTGTGATGTCACTTTGAGCGCGGCAGGTTATGAAGATGCGCGCGATGTTCTGCAGGGTATCCTCGCAAGTCCCGTCCAGGAATGGGTGCGCAAAGTGACCTGCACGGGTCGTCCCGACCATAGGCCCGGGGCCGCTGCCTTACTTGCCCCCTTGCGGTATCCGCGCTAGTACCAGGATTTCGAGACGATCCAGTTCGTAGTCCCGATCTGGCGCGGCACACGCCCTTATGAGCGGTTACCGTTCCAGTGGTCCTGTCCTCAAGAGAAGGCCGATGGCTCTTTGAGGCACCACGACTTTCTGGACCTATCCGGCAAGGACCAGACACGCGCCTTTGCCGAAACCTTGATCGCCACCCTGCGCTCCCTGGGTACGATTTTCGTATACAACCAGGCTTTCGAGGGCGGGGTCCTGCGCAGGCTCGCCGCCCGCTACTCGGACTTGGCGTCGCCCCTCTTGGCGCTCGTCGACTGCATGGTTGATCTCCTGCCTTTGACGCGCGAGCATTATTACCACCCAGCCATGAAGGGTTCGTGGTCCATCAAGGCTGTGCTTCCGACGATCGCCCAGACCTCAAGTATGCCGATCTCTCTGAGGTCCAGGACGGTGGGGCCGCCCAGGAGGCCTACCGGGAGGCGATCAACGGGGCGACACTTCCGGCACGCAAAAAACTCCCTCGATCAGGCCCCGCAACGGTATTGTGGGCGGGACACGGAGGCGCTCGTGCGACTCGCGGCCTTTCTAGCGCGGTGTTGGGTTGGAAGCGATTAGGACATAACCGTTGCTATTCGTGGGTCTACGTTCGGGGCGGGGCGCTTTAAGACGGGAGGCGTTTGGTTTGAGGACCACGATGCGCGCGTGACGATGCGGGTGGCCGAGAGGTGTCGGCAAGGGTTTGGGGAGTTGCGCATGGGTGAGTTTCTGGCGGATGGAGTCGGAGGTATCGAGGGCTCTCGGATGCGCAAGGGTGTCCGGAGGCGATGGGGGGCGTAAGGGCGGGGTAGGAAAGCGCCATAGGCCGGTGTATCGGGGCTGCCGTCGAAGGATAGCGATCTAAAGGGAGAGGGCGCAGGACGCGTTAAGCGTGGGGTGCGAAGGCCATGATGGCTTGATAGGAGTGGGGCGCGATAAGCGGACTTGTCGCGCGTCTATTGGTGAGGGGATGGTGGGGGTGTGAGTATGAGGGGTGTGGTCATGCGTGATCGTTTCGTGGGCTGTCTTTTAGGAGGGGCGGTCGGTGACGCCTTGGGTGCGCCGGTGGAGTTCCTGGACTATGCGGAAATCCTCGAACGGTTTGGACCGGCCGGGATCACCTCTTATGCGCCGGCCTACGGGCGTCTGGGGGCCATCACGGATGATACCCAGATGACGCTCTTTACCGCCGAGGGCCTGATACGTCGCCATGTCCGCTTACTTACCCGGGGCGTTGCAAGCACCGAGGGCATGGTGGCCGCGGCCTATGCCCGCTGGTTCAGAACCCAGAGCAAGCCGCGGCCGGGGTTCGAAGAGGACGAGGAGGGCCTGGGGTGGTTGTATTCTCATGCGGATCTCCATCACCGCCGGGGGCCAGGGACTACGTGTCTTGGCGCGCTTCGGGCGATGACGGTGAGGGGGGATCCGGCTCGCAATAACAGCAAGGGCTGCGGGGGCGTGATGCGCATGGCGCCTGTCGGGCTGGTGTTCGGGCAGGGTCGGGGCGCGCCGCACGAGACCATGACACTCGGCAAGTCGCTTGCCGCGCTCACCCACGGTCACCCGACCGGCTTCATAGCGGCGGGGGCGCTCGCAGTCTTGATCGCCGAGATCGTCCAGGGGCGCGGTCTGGTAGATGCTTTGCTCGTGGTCCACGCGTGTCTCGCGGATGAAGTAGACGGGAGGGAGACCGAGGAGGCATTGGCGCAAGCTGAGTCCATGGCCGCAAAGCTTCCGCAGGATCCTGCGACGGCCATCGCCCATATCGGCGGGGGCTGGATCGCCGAGGAGGCCTTAGCGATCGCGGTCTATTGCGCGCTCACCGCACGCGACTTTGCTGGCGGCGTGATACGCGCAGTGAATCATGGTGGCGACTCCGATTCGACGGGCTCGATCACTGGCAACATCCTGGGGGCCTTGTGGGGGGTTGATGCCATTCCGACATCCTTTCTGGAGCCCTTGGAGCTGCGCGAGGTTATCACCGAACTTGCCGTGGATTTGGCGACCTTCCTGGATTGGGATATCGCCGAGACCGACGATGAGGGGGCGAGACCCAATCGGGCCCTGCGGAAGCGGGTGTGGAAAAAGTATCCTGGCTATTGAGGCCTCAGTCCTGTCGACGGTGCGCAATCCTGAGGCCTCGTGGCGAAGACGATGTTGTGCGTCTTGGGTTGTGTCGTAAAGCAGAGGACTATGGCCGGGGGCTGCCGCGCTATAGGAAGTTCGCAAGCCTATGGAGGAAGTTCTTGATGACCCCGAGACCTGAGCCGCCGTTTTCCGGCAGATAGCCTTTGAGGAAGTAGGTCTTGTGACGGCCTGAGTAGGCGAGGCCGCCCGTCTTAGGGTCATAGTGCCGGCGCACGACCGTAGGCGGTATCGCAAAGCGCAGCCCCCGCTGGCCTTGCAGAGCGGTCTTCATGAAATGGATCCAGACCGGCAGGGCCTCGCGGGCACCGGCCGCCCAATGCCCGAGGCTGTGATTGTCGTCATAACCCACCCACACCGTCGTCACCACCTGGGGGTTGTAGCCCGTAAACCAGGCATTGCTCTCGTCGTTGGTGGTGCCGGTCTTACCGGCGAGCGCCCGGCGGTGAAGTATCTGGGCCGCGACCCCGGTGCCTTGGCGTATAACGCTTTCCATCATGCGTGTCATGAGGAAGGCGACCCCGGGTGGGATGGCGGTCTGGGTGTCGGGTTGGACTTTGTAGCCGAGCGCGCAGTCGCGCAGCGGGATATGTTGGCCGCTGGCTGTCTGGATGCGCGAGATGAGGTAGGGCCGGGGGAGGTTGCCGCCGTTTGCAAACACGGCGTAGCCGCGCGCGATCTGCATGGGCGTGTAATCACCGGAGCCCAGCACCATGGAGGGGACCTGTGGGATCTGCTGGGCCGGGAAACCGAAGCGGTGGACGTAGGATGCGGCAAAGGGGATGCCGATGTGCAGCAGCAGACGCACGCTCGGGACGTTATGGGAATCGGCAAGGTCTCGCCATACGGCGATCGGCGTGCGCGAAAAGGTATTACTGTAATTGGTCGGACGGTAGTCGGTGCCGTCGGCAAGGTGCACGGACAGCGGCGTGTCCTTGATGAGCGAGACCGGCGTGAGGTAATGGGGGATGCCGGCGGCCTTCAAGGCCGGGCCGTCCATGGCGGCGGCGTAAACGAAGGGCTTGAAGCCCGACCCCGGCTGCCGATAGGCGTAGAGCGCGCGATCGAAGTGACTCAGTTCATAGCTATAGCCGCCGTTTAAGGCCAGGATCGCGCCGGTCTTCGCGTCGAGCGAGATGAGCGCCCCTTGGGCCTTGGGCACCACAGTAAGCTGCCAGCCGGCATTCGGGACACGCCGCCAAACGGCGGTCCCCGCCCATTGATGGTTGCCGTGGCCTGCGCCCGTGTCCGCGACATAATGGCGTAGCCATATGAGGTCGCCTGGTTTCAGGACCTGATCGACCGCGGAGGCCTGCGCGCCTTGTGGCGCAAGCCGCACCCAGGCGATGTCCTGTCCATCGAGGATCACGGTCCGCTGCCCCTCGAGGCGCACGCGCGCCTCTTTGGCGTCGCTTGCCAGCACCACGCCCCAGCGCAGATTGGCCGGGTCGCGATCGGGGAGCACGGACGGACGGTCGCCCGCTAGTGCCGATGCGAGCGCCTTGCCCTGCAAGTGGGCCACGGGTCCCGCCCAGTTCTTCGGGTCGAGGCTGTCCAAGCCCATGGCGTAGTTCTCGAGCCCCACGGCGAGGCTCCGGTCCGCGGCACGCTGATCCTTGCGGGAGATCGTGGTGTAGACGCGCAAGCCCCGGCGATATGTGAAATTCGCCCCGAAGCGCTTGACGAGCCATTTGCGGATCCACTCGGTGGCGTAGGGCGCGACATTGTTCGTGGGCGCGTGGTAGCGCGTGCGCACGGATTGCGCCTCGGCCTCGATCATGGCGCGGTGGCTGATGTCATGGTCGGTGTACATCCGGCGCAGGACGTAATCGCGGCGCTTGCGCGCAAGCTGCGGGTTCTTCACCGGGTTGAAGTACGAGGGTGCGGCGGGGAGCCCGGCCAAGGTCGCTTTTTGCGCGAGCGTAAGTTGCGAGACATCCTTGCCATAGTAGGTGCGGGCCGCGGCCTCGACCCCGTAGGCGCCCTGTCCGAGATAGATCTTGTTCAGATAGAGATCGAGGATCTGCGCGCGCGTGAGCCGATCGGCGAGCTTGTAGGCGAGCAGGATCTCTGCCACCTTGCGCGCGATCGTTTTTTTGGGTGAGAGATAGAAATTCCGCGCGACCTGCTCGGTGATGGTGCTTGCCCCTTGTACGGGTGCCATGTGCAGGATGTCGACGAAGGCGGCGCGCAGGATGCCTGGGTAGCTCACCGGATAATACAGGGGGTTATGACTGTAAAACTCGCCGTTTTCAGCGGCGATGAAGGCCTCTTGGAGGTCCTTCGGAATCTTCTGGAGCGGCAGCGCGAAACGGATCTGCGGGCCTATGGCCTCAAGTAGTTCGCCGTTGGCCGCATAGATGCGCAGCGGCTGCTCGGGGTGCCAGTCCTCAAGGGCGCGCACGCGCGGGAGATGATCCCAGGTCCACCACGTCCAGGCGCCGATGGCGAGCAGACCGTTTCCTGCCACGATGGCGAGCGCAAGCAGCACCCAGAAGCGCCGTCCCGGGCGGGACGGTGGCGAGGACGACGACGGGGGTGAGGGCATCGACACGGGATAGGGCTCTGGGGCCGATTAATGGTGGCCCGGGGCCTGCACGACGCGGGTGGCTAGCAGCGGGTCGATGGGGGTCGAGATCATCATGGGCGTTAGGATATGACGAGAGACCGACGGGACGCAAAGGTCGCCCGACACGAGGCGCAGTGTGTGGGAACCGCGGTCGGTCCTGTCAGCGGCGAAAAGGGCTATCTTACAGCGGTGCCGCCGCATCGTCGCCTACAGGCGACGTGGGGGTGGATTGAGGCGCTCGAAGAGATTGTCCATGCGGTGGCCCTGGGTGTCATAGGCGCGCACATGGAGGCGCTGACGGCCGGGCACTATGACCACGAGACAGTCACGGCGCGGGATCGCGGGGGGCTTCGCGAGCATGAAGGCGGGTCCCGGCCCGCAGGGGTTGTGTTGAAAGGCGGTGTCGAGGCGCGCCACGAAGGCTTGGGCGGCCGTACGCGATGCACGCATCGACGCAAAGGGTCCGGCGGGCCGCACGCGCAGTGCGGTGTCCAAGTGCCGGCGCACGGCCTGTTGCTCGACTACGATGTGGAAGCTGAGGAATGCGGCGATGAGGCCGTAGAGGGTGGCGAACCCGATCACGATGCGCACGAAGCGCCGCGTGGCGGGGCTCATGGACTCGCCGGCCTCTTCGGGCTGTGCGTTCATGGGGACGCGCCCGTTGCGCTGTCGCGGTTTCGCGTCTCGAAGCCGCCGCGGTAGGCCCAGTAGAGCAGCGCAATCCCGATCGGGATCATGGGGGCCGACAGGACCTGGCCCATATCGAGCCGTCCGAGCACGAAGCCAAGCTGAATGTCGGGCTGGCGCGTGTATTCGACCAGGAAGCGAAAGATCCCGTAGAAGAGGACAAAGAGGGCGCCGACCGCGCCGGTCGGTCGGCGCTTACGGCCGTAGATGGCGAGGATGAGGAGCAGCACCACCCCCTCCAGTAGAAACTCGTAGATCTGCGAGGGCTGGCGGGGCTCGGGGCCGCCTGCGGGAAAGACCACGGCCCACGGGAGGTGACTCACGCGCCCAAACAACTGGTCGTTGATGAAGTTCGCAAGCCGCCCGAGGCCGAGCCCAATGGGCGCCGCGGGAGCTACGAAGTCGAGCACCGCCATGGTCGATCGCTGGTGTTTGCGGCCATAGACCCAGCAACCGAGGATGACGCCTATGAGGCCGCCGTGGAAGGACATACCCCCTTCCCAGACCTTCAGAATCTCGACGGGATGGCCGAGGTAGTAGGGCAGGTCATACCAGAGGATGTAGCCCAGGCGTCCCCCGGCAATGGCCCCCACCGAAAGATAGTATTCGAGATCGAGGACCTGCTCCTTGGTCCACTGCCGCTCGCTACGGCGCCCGCGCCGGATCAGCCAGATCGTGCCGATGACGAAGCTTATGATTTCCAGGAGGCCGTACCAGTGAATCGGTATGGGGCCTATGTGAAATCCGACGGGGTTGATGTGGGGGTAGGCGAGCATGTGCTTCCATTCACGATCGCCCGAGGATGGCGAAAGCCGGGTTACCTGTCAAGGACGATCGGGTCCAGATC
>JAJYHM010000018.1 GCA_021784755.1 Pseudomonadota bacterium | reverse complement strand
GTGTGCCCGGGGCTGGGGATTGGCAGCCGCCGTTCACTGTGGCAGAATTGCGCGATTCATCAGGGGGTCACCATGTCCAAGGTATGCCAGGTCAGCGGCAAGCGGCCTATGAGCGGCAACAATGTGTCGCACGCGAACAACAAGACGCGTCGGCGGTTCTTGCCTAATCTGCATTACCGGCGTTTGTGGGTCGAAAGCGAAAAGCGGTGGGTACGGCTGCGCTTGTCGCACCACGCGTTACGCACCATCGACAAGAAGGGCGTCGATGTTGTGCTGGCCGAGATGCGTGCCCGCGGCGAATCGGTTTAGTTAGGAGACGGATATGCGCGACAAGATCAAGCTTGTGTCGACAGCCGATACCGGCCATTTTTACACAACCACCAAGAATAAGCGGACCATGACCGAGAAGTTCGAGATCAAGAAATTTGATCCGGTCGCGCGTAAGCACGTCGCCTATCGCGAGGCGAAGATCAAGTAGCCATCACCCCACCCCCATCGCTCCCCGGGCGGCCATCGAGGGCGTCGCGGGATCGGTCAAAACCCCTTCAAGCCCAAAGGCGCGTCCGTCTTCCCATCGTGGGAGGCCAGGACAGGCGCCCTTGTCGCTGCGCCTAGCGATCGGTATATTAGCGGGAGCCCTCTGTTGAGGTCCATTGCTGCAGATGGCGGCCGGGGCCGCCCGAGGTTGCCATGTACCCGCTCAGTCAACAAGTGTTGCGCACCGACGTCGCCGGCATGCCGCTCGAGTGGATCGATTTTCGCGAGGCGGTACGTATCTGCCATCTCGGGCAGGTGGCCTATACCTGTGGCATTCTCTTGTATCGGGTCCATGGCGGTTTTAATGCCGTCACCGGGCGGCGCAGTGTCGTCGAAGTCAACTCCATCCTGGCCACTTATGGGGAGAACGGGCAGCTGGCTCGGCAGCGGGACCGCTATGTGCCACCTCTCAGTAACCCGGCCTTGTTCGCGCGGGACGCACGGCTCTGCCTCTACTGCGGGTCGCGTTTCACGGTGCGGGATCTGTCGCGCGACCATGTGACGCCCTTGAGCCGTGGCGGAAAGGACGTATGGAGCAATGTCGTGACGGCCTGCAAGCGGTGTAATAATCATAAGGCCGGCCGCACCCCTGAAGAGGCCGACATGGCCTTACTCGCCGTGCCCTTCATCCCGACCCATGCGGAATACATCTATCTGCAGGGACGGCGCGTGCTGGCCGATCAGATGGCCTTTTTGAAGGCCCATTTCCCGCGCACGAGCCCTTTGCACGAGCGTCTGGCGCACGGCATCTAGGCGCTCGCCCCTTTGAGCCCCGCGGGCGGGGCCATGCAGACTCAGGTAATCGCTGTGTTGGGCAGTTTCCGGGGCCGTAGCCGCGGGGGGAGGCCGCGGCGCGGGACCAGGGGTCTGCGCCGCGGCTTTTCAGCAAAAGGCCTATCCGGGTTGCTAGGCGATGATCGAGTTTGCGGCGTAGGTGCGAATGGCGGCTGCGAAGTCGTGCAGGGCCTGTATCCCTGTCGACTCGGCCTGTCGACACCATTCCTGCAGCGCCTCGAGCAGCTGCTCTTGCGTGGTGGCTGACCGCCGCCACACGTCCTGCAAGCGCTCTTTCATTGTATAGACCGTCTGCAGGGTGCTGTTCGTCGCCAGGATCTCCTGAAGTTGGCGATGGCCCGCGTCGCCTATGAGCGTCTTTTCACGTACCAGGAGGCGCTTTGCCCGTTTGAGCATCTTGGCGGCCTGACGGTTGGCGGCCGCCGCTTTCTGGACCTCTTCGTCGTGGACCTTATGCAGGACCTCACGCGCAAACCGCGCCATGACCTGGAAGCGGTGATGGATGACCGCCTTCACGGTCTCGAGGTCGCAGGACTCCTTGGGAGGCGCATACGTAGGGATGGGCGCGACCTTTTTGACCACCGCGAGTCTTAAGGTTTCAAGGATACGGATATAGCCCCAGCCGATGTCGAACTCCCAGGGTTTGCAGGAAAACTTCGCCGAGCTCGCGTAGGTGTGGTGGTTATTGTGGAGCTCTTCGCCGCCGATCAGGATGCCGATCGGCGAGATGTTCGTGGCGGCGTCCGCGCATTCAAAGTTACGGTATCCGTAATAGTGGCCCACACCGTTCACTACGCCCGCTGCGAAAAACGGAATCCACAGCATCTGTACGGCCCAGATCGTAAGCCCCAACGGCCCAAAGCAGATCAGGTTGACGATCAGGGTGATAACGATGCCGTAGGCGCTATAGCGCGAGTACAGATGCCGCTCCAGCCAGTCGTCAGGGGTGTTGTGCCCGAACTTGGCGAGCGTTTCGGCATTTTTGGCCTCGGCGCGGTAAAGCTCGGCGCCTTGCCATAGGACCTTTTTCAGACCCAGCACTTGCGGGCTGTGCGGATCGTCCTCGGTCTCGCAACGCGCATGGTGCTTCCTGTGGATAGCGACCCAATCTTTGGTCACCATGCCGGTCGTGAGCCATAGCCACAGCCGGAAGAAATGCGCCACCGCCGGGTGCAGGTCGAGGGCGCGATGTGTCTGGTGGCGGTGCAGGTAGATGGTGACCGAGACTATGGTGATGTGTGTCACGGTAAGCGCCACCAGTACATAGCCCCACCACGGCAAGACGATAAGACCTTGAAGCATGCTAGTTCCTCTCATAATGTAATACGACCACGCTGGCGCATCCCACCATTTCGGACCCGATCATGTGTCCTTGGTGCTATCGCCCGCCCAGTCCCGCATCTGCGTCCCCCAATAGAAGGCCGTCGCGGCATCGAGTTCGATTGTCGAATATTTAACGCCATCGCGTATGATGACCCGCAAGAGGCGCACACCCGTCTCGTGGAAGATCTGGCGCAGTTCTATCACTTGCCCCGAGGGCGCGGTAATCTGTTCCATACGGAGATCATTGTAGCATGGACCTAGGTAAATGACGGCCCCCCAGACCCCCCTCCTCGCGGTCGATATCATCATACGCCTAGCCGCGCATCCGGAGAGCCTGGTCTTGATCGAGCGTCGCCACCCCCCGTTCGGCTGGGCCTTGCCGGGGGGCTTCGTCGACATCGGCGAACGGGTGGAGGATGCCGCCCGGCGCGAGGCCCTGGAGGAGACGGGTCTAGCCGTCACCCTGGAAGCTCTGCTCGGTTGTTATTCCGATCCGGCGCGCGACCCGCGCGGTCACACGGTCTCTCTCGTCTATGTGGCGGGCGCGACAGGAATACCGCGCGCCGGGGATGATGCGCAGACCTGTCGGATCATTGATATTCGCGATGTCACGGTGCCCGTGGTTTTTGACCACCCACGGATACTGGGGGATTACCGGAGATTTTGGGAGTCGGGGGAGCGGCCGGCGCCCGGATCGTGAGGGCGGCGATCCCATAGGGGTCGGCGTAAGAGGGCTCGTGCGTGGTCCCGATCGCGCGCAAGGTGCCACGATGGCGATCGAGGCGGTAGCGGCTGATCGTGCTGCTCCCGAAATTGACCGCGAACACGAAGCGCGCGGCGCGATCAAGCGTCAGGGAGAAGGGATAGCTCCCGGTCGGGACGCGCCCGACGTGGCTGATGCGACCGCTCGCTTGGTCGATATGAAAGACGGAGATGTCATTGGCGCTGGTATTCGCCACGAACAGGTAGCGGCCGCTCGGATCGATGACCAGAGAGTCCGGGTGGTGATCATAGGGCTCGATCACTCGGTCCTTCAGTGTCAGCCGGCCGTGCGGCCCGATGGAAAGCACGAGCAGGACATTCGCCCGAAAATCCGCAACATAGAGGAAGCGCCCGTCGGGTCCCACGGACAGGCCATAGGGTCCATCGCCTGGCGGTTCATGAAAAACCCCGAGGGACGTCAGGGCCGCATGGCCGGGCTTACGTTGGAACATGCCGATGGTGGCGTTCCCATAGTTCGCCACATAGGCGTAGCGCCCGTTTGGGGTCAAGGCCACGGCATAAGGTTTGGCGCCCGGCTGTTCATGGACGCGCCCGGCGCGGGCCAGCGTGCCGGGCCCCGAATGGAGGTGATAGATGCCGACCGTACTGTCGCCGCTGTTGGCCACGTAAAGGAAGCGGCCGCTGGGGCTTGCCGTCACGCTGAAGGGGTTGCTGCGGGGCCCTTCAAGACGCACGGCCGCGCGCGTGAGCCGGCCGTTCGCGGGGTTCACGCGGTAGGCGCTGACGGCGTGTGCGAGGCTGTCGGCGGTCACCACGAAGCCCCGTTTGTCGGCCACGACCGATTCCGGGCCACCGGGTGTGCGTATTGCCTGCTGGAGCGTCAAGCGGCCATGGTCTTGCTCGGCATAGACCCCTATCGTGCTGTTGTTGTAATTGGCCACATAGACGAAGGTATGGGCCTTCGTGAGCCCGCTCAGGAGACAGAGCCCGAGGCTTGCGAGCACCCGTCCGCGCCCCCTGTCGCGCGCAGGGTTGCGCGCCCATCCTCGTTCAAACACGGATATAGGTCCAGCCGCGGTGCTGGAGGCGGACGATCTCGGCGATCGCCGAGGGGACCACGACCGCTTGTGGTAAGAGGTGAGGGTCCACGCCTTTACGTCGCTCGAGGCGGTTGATCGTGTCTTGGCAGGCGGCGAATATCAGGTTCGGGTAGCGCGTCTGGAGTCGCGCGATGCGCGCCGCGAAGGGGGACAAATGGCGGCGCAAGAGGGCCAAGCCCGGCCCATCGGCCAGAATCTCGACCTTGGCGTGTTCGTGGTCCGCTTGATAACGCGCGAGCAGGTGTTTGGCCTCCTCGAGCACCTGGCGCATATGGGCGCGATCGCCATTGTCCAGGTGGAACAGAACCTTGGTGGTGGTCCCCGCAGCGGCCGCGATGGTCGTGGTCGCTTGGGGCGCAGGCGCCCAGAAGCTGCGCAGCCACCACCCGAGCGTGACCCCAAGGAGTAGGACGAGAGGGGCAAGTAACGGCGCCAGGCGCCCCGCCAGACTCCGGCGCGGCCGTTCGCGCCGCCCAATGGGCGGTGGCGTATCGTAGGCGAGCCGCACCAGATCCGAGACCTTGCGCAGCTCGCAGACCTTGCGGTTCAAATCCTGGTCGGCATTTATGAGCGGATAGACGCGGGCCTTTTCATCGCTGTCGATCTGGTTGTCGACGAAGGCGTTGAGAAATTCATCCGAGAGTCCGGGTCCTTCCGTTTCCGTCATTTTATCCTCCGTATTCGCGGTACCCGGTCCGGCGCCGCGATTTCGGGCAACAACATACCCTTCAAGGCCGCCCGCGCCCGGCACAGGCGGCTCATGACCGTCCCGCTCGGTATCCCCAGGATCAGAGATACCTCATTATAAGAGAAACCTTCTAGATCAACCAGGGTCACGACCTGGCGCTGGCCCTGCGGGAGTTTGGCGATCGCTGTCCGGACTCGCGCCGCCAGTTCCGAACGTATGTGTTCCGTCTCCAGGCAGTGCTCGCAAGGGATGTCCATGTCATCGATGTCGTCCGTTTCGCGCTCGCGGCGATGATGATCGCGGAAACAGTTGGTCATTATGCTGAAGAGCCAGGCCTCTTCGGCCTCCGGGTCGCGGAGTTGGTCGTGTTTCTGCCAAGCCTTGGTGAGGGTCTCCTGGACCAGATCGTCGGCGAGGGCCGCATTGTGTGTCCAGGCGTAGGCGATACGGTAGAGGCGTGAGCGGCTCGCCTCCAGGGTCTTTTTGAGCTCCCGCGAGCGACAGAACAGCTGGCTCATGCGCATAAATGGTCTCCTCGGGTGGTGGGACGATGCCCTATCGTTATTTATTCCTGACCTATGTCTGTGGCGCTCAGTTTATGCCGGTCGTGCGGGCAGGGGAAGCGTGCGCAGGTGGTCGATTAATGGGTTGCCACCTCGCCGTGCGCCCATCGTTTGAGCACATAGGGATAGAGCTCATGTTCCAGGGCGAGCACGCGCGCCGCCAGGGTCGCGACATCTTCGGTGGGGGCGACATGCAGGCCTGCTTGGGCGATGATCGGGCCGCCGTCGAGGGCGTCGGTGACGAGATGAACGGTTGCGCCGTGTTCGCGTGCCCCAGCCTCCAGGGCGCGACGATGAGTGTCGAGGCCCGGGAACGAGGGCAAGAGGGAGGGGTGGATGTTCAAAAGCCTCCCTTGATAGTGCCGGACGAAATCCGCCCCTAGGACCCTCAAGAACCCGGCAAGCGCGATGACGTCGGGGTTCAGGCGGTCTATGGCCTGTGCCAGGGCCTCCTCGAAGAGCGCGCGGGTGGCGTAGGCGCGGTGGTCGATCAAGCCTTTTGGCAAGCCCTGAGACGCGGCGTAGTCGAGGGCCGGTGCCGCCGGATTGTTGCTGACGACCCCGACTATGAGGTAATTGCCTTCCGAGGCCTTTTCATGGAGCGATCGCAGATTGCTGCCGCGGCCGGAGACTACGACCGCGACCCTGAGCGGTCGGGCTAGGCCCACGCGAAATCGCCGGGCCCCGCCTCAATGTGGCCGATAACGAAAGGCTCTTCACCCTGGTCACGGAGCAGGGCCTGGGCCGCCTGGACATCCTTTGCGCCGACGACCACGACCATGCCCACGCCGCAATTGAAGGTACGGTACATCTCCTCTTCGGCAATCTCCCCACCCTCTTGTAGCCAACGAAAGATCGCGGGCCACCGCCATGAGGAGCGGTCAATTACGGCGCGCAAGCCGTCGGGGATGACGCGCGGCACATTTCCGGGCAACCCCCCGCCTGTAATGTGGGCCATGGCATGTACGTCTATCGCCGCATGGAGGGCAAGCAGGCTTTTCACATAGATGCGCGTCGGCGTAAGCAGGATGTCGGCCAGCGCGCGTCCCTCGAGTGCGGCTGTGAGATCACTTTGGCGTCGCGCGATGACCGCCCGCGCCAACGAGTACCCATTGGAGTGCAGTCCCGAGGAGGGCAGGCCGATAATGACATCGCCCGCCTGGACGCGCGAGCCGTCGATCAGACGTTCGCGCTCCACCGCGCCGACACAAAAACCGGCAAGGTCGTAGTCTTGATCGCGATAGACGCCCGGCATCTCTGCCGTTTCGCCGCCGATCAAGGCCGCGCCCGCCAATTCGCAGCCGCGCCCGATTCCGGCGATAATGCGCTCGGCCTTCCTGGTATCGAGCCGGCCGGAGGCGAAGTAGTCGAGGAAGAACAAGGGCTCGGCCCCCTGCACGACAATGTCGTTGGCGCACATGGCGACCAGATCGATGCCGATGTCGTCGTGCCGGTCGAGGGCGATGGCGAGCAGGAGTTTGGTGCCCACGCCGTCAGTGCCCGAGACCAGAATGGGATCACGATAGCGCCCGGATAGCGAGAAAAGCGCACCAAAGCCGCCCAGGCCCGCGAGGACGCCCGGGCGCATCGTCTTCGCGGCGATCGGCTTTAGGGCCTCGACCAGCGTGTCGCCAGCATCGATGTCGACGCCGGCGGCGCGATAGGTCAGGGGGGGCGGGTTTTTGGATGTTGTCACGAGCAGACTGTTCCTATAAACCTGTACAAATCTGTACAGAGGATTTATCCGCACACGGTTGATAGGCTTGCGCCTGTAACTCGTGCCCCTTGACGCTCAGTTGCGCCGGAGAACGTGCCAGAAGAATACGCCGGACTTCCCTGTGGGGAGTGAACCGAGTGATCTCGGTGTCTGTGTTGTATCTTCTTAGCACGTTCAACGCAGCATTGTGATCAGCCTGGAGCACATCCCCGTTGACACGGGTAAACTTATCGGCCACGCGGCGGCCTTCCAGTAAGCCCGTAACCGAGTCCATTTGCGATGTATAGGCGGCATTCACCAGGCGATGATCCGCCTGTCGCTGTGTACATACGGAGTCCAGGGCTTCGGCGAGAACGCTTTTTGCCCATGCACTCAACCGTCTGTTGTACCGCTTCCACGCCTGCTTCTTGGCGATGGGGGCCGTTAAATCTTCGGAAACCACGACAGCCGCTTTGTCCACAATGGTGTGTGCTGCTTGGTAAGCGATGGTGCGTAGCCGCTTATGGGTGCGCTCCTTGCGGGTGTCGATTTTGACACGCCCGAGATTGCAGCGTTTGATGTGGTCGGCTTTGGCAGTACGCCCCGCTTCCCGATGCTTCTTTTCCAGAGCATAGAGCGTGTTTCGGGCCTTGCCGGTCGCTGATGCCTTGTCGCTATATTCCGTCAGCACCGATCCAAAAGCTTCGCCATGGGCCACGCCATCCGAATCTGTGAACGCTTCCGTGTATCCCTTGTCGATGCCGAGCATTCGGTCACCGCAAGGACACCCATCCTCTTTCGTGGTGGCGTAGTGGATTTCTGTGTAGCCGTCCTTGACGACAATGCGCAGATTGCTGGCGGACAGGCTTACGTTCTGGCCGCTGGACGTGGTGGTCAACCGGATCGGTGCGCCATATTTCGCTGCGATATGAATCACGATAGTCAGGTACCCGCCCACAATCTCTGTGGTGTACTTATCTGAGCGCACCACGAACTGGTGAGCAACGGACGATTTTCCATGCCGGAAATGTTTGCGCATTTGACGGTGCAGAAAGTTGTCGGTGAGCCACTGATCCTTGCGAAGCAGCGTGTATAGGCGCCGGCGTTCGGATTCGTCATAGGACCGTACGGCAAGGGCCTTGCGCACCTTCTGCATGGCGGCCGCCTTGTATAGCAGTATGTCGTTCACAATATCTTTGGTGGTTTCGTTACGAATGGTGCCATCCACAGGAAGGTCCGCGTACAAACGCGCCGCCGAGATTTCCTTGCGGATATCGTTGGCGGATTGGCCTACGGTCCCCAAAGCCCCATAACGCCGCCAGATGTCCGCGCGCACAAATCCCATGGCCTTGCAAATCGAGCGCAAAGCCTCGGGAACATCAGCCTGTAATGTGCGGGTAACGATGGTCATTGCAAAATCTCACCGGGATCCTTGACTTGGTATTCCGGGTAATCCTCTCGCAATTGTTTCTTGTATTTCCGCATTCCATGCAACCGACAGCTCAAGGTGTGCACGATGGAGAGCAAATCCTCAACCATCTCCCGCTGCGGAGACAGAGAGGTTTGGTTGACCACCACGATCTCGCAGCCATTGTCAGTGGCCAGATGTCCAATGAGGTCGTACCCGAACCGCGCCAGTCGATCTTTGTGCGCCACCAGCAACTTCCCGACTTCACCGCGTTGAATGCGATCCAGGATATTCAGGAAACGCTTGCGCTGAAGGTCCATGCCGCCGCCGATTTCCTGGACCCATTCGTCCACGGCGATGCCCGCACCCCGACAATAGCTTTCCATAGCGTCAAGCTGTGAGGCCAGATCGTCTTTTTGCCCAGTACGGCTTACGCGGCAATAAACGATGGTACTCCGATGTTCCGGCGCCCGACCAAGCATACGCCGCACATCCGATTCGTCGAAGGTGCGATGCCCAGACGGAAGGCGCTTGGCGACCAGCTTACCTTCGCGCTCCCATCGTCGAACCGTCTGGGCAGACCTACCGATACGTTTTGCGAACTCGCCCATACTGTATACTTTGCTCATAATGAACCAGATATAGACATATCTGAATACCAATCAAGCGTCAGTTAATTGCTCCGAGATGGCGGTCATGTTAGAGCTTGGGGTCGTGCAAGTAAACCTTGATTTCGGTCGGCTGGGGACGGTAAACGAGGCCAGTGGCGCGCCGCACGCCCTTATGACGCGGCGGCGCCGGGAACCCGAGGAGCCTATGTGAAGAGATTGCAGCACCTTCCGAACATGATCACCCTGCTGCGTATGGCGTTCGTGCCGCTTTTCATTCTCATATTGAAGGATCACCGCTACCTCGATGCCCTGTGGGTCTTTTTGATCGCCGGGATATCGGACGGTCTCGACGGCTACATCGCCAAGCGCTTCGGTCTCGTGAGCCAGCTCGGCGCCATCCTCGACCCCTTGGCCGATAAGGTCCTCCTGGTGAGCGCCTATGTCATGCTGGCCTTGCTGGCGCTCGTACCCTTTTGGCTCGTGCTCGTGGTGACGTTCCGGGACCTGCTCATCGTAGGGGGCTACCTCGTCTATACATCCCTCTATGGTCCCGTGACTATGCGGCCGAGCCGAGTCAGCAAGCTAAATACCTTCGCGCAGATCCTGCTCGTGGTCTTTGTGCTCGCCGAGCGCGCCTTCATGTTTCATATCGCCCATGTTCAGGCGACGCTCGTCTTTGCGGTGCTTGTCACGACGATCGCAAGCGGCGGACACTATCTGTGGACCTGGGGGGTTGTGCGCGAGATCGAGGCCGGGCGTGTTGGGAGAGACTGAACGCCGTATCCGCTATTGGGTTGCGGGCCTCCGTGCCGCGGGCGCGGGCGGTCTATGCCTTGGCGCTGGTCATCGCCCTGTTTCTGCTCGCGGCCTTCGGATTTGGTGAGATGAGGGAGGGTATGGTGCTCGGGCCGAGGCTTGTGGGCCGGTCCATTGGTCTGGACCCGGTCCTTGTGATCTTCGTGGTATTAACGGGGGCCATTCGTTTGGTTGCGCCGACATTTTGCTCGCCTTCCCGGTCGCGGCCGTGTTGATGGTATGGGTCAGGTACGCGCCTGCGTGCTACAGGCAGGGCGCATGGTCCGAATGACGCGCCAGCTGCCGCTCGACCTGTCGGTGCGCGATCACCCCTCGTTCGAAAACTTCTGGGCCGGCGACAACGGGACAGCTCTTGAGGCCGCGCGCGGTCTTGCGACCGGGCGCGCGGGACCCTTGTATCTGTTTGGTCCCAAGGCCTGCGGGAAGACCCACCTGCTCGCGGCGGTCGCGCGCGAGGTTCAGGGCAGCGGGCCCTGCGCCTTTCTGTCGCTTGCACACGCCCATCCCACGGCCTGGGAGGGGCTCGTCGATCTGCCGCAAGATAGCGTGGTATGCATCGATGATATGGATGCTTTGGCAGACCACGCCGATGGCGAGCGCCGCCTCTTTGTCCTCTTTGAAGCGCTTGTGCCTCATCGGCGCATCGTACTTGCCGGGCGCAGCAATCCGGCGGGTCTTGGACTGTCCCGCGACGATCTGCGGACGCGGCTTGCGAGCGGTCCGATCGTGGCTATGCAGCGGCTGTCGGACGAGGCCAAGGCCCAGGCCCTCTGTCACCGGGCGGCTTTACGGGGCCTGAGTCTGAACGATGCGGCGAGCGCCTACCTGCTGGCTCACGGACCACGCGATCCGCGGGCGCTTTTCGAATTGCTGGAAGATTTGGATCGCGAAACCTTGGCTGATGGGCGCAGGCTCACCATTCCCTACTTGCGCACCGTGCTTGCTCGCGCCCCGGGGAACTCCGGGTCTTAAGCCGAACCTGCGGCGAGCCGCTGCGCTATGCGCGCCACACGCTCGCCGAGCCCGAGGCAGAGGGCTTTTTCTTCGGCAGTTACGGGCCGATCATCGCGCGCGCCGGCCAGGTGACTCGCGCCATAGGGCGTGCCACCCGAGGCGGTGGTCGAGAGTTCGGGTTGTGTGTAGGGGAGGCCTACGAGCAGCATGCCATGATGCCAAAGCGGTAGGCTCATCGACAAAAGCGTGGCCTCCTGGCCGCCGTGCAAGCTACCTGTGGAAGTAAAGACCCCCGCGGGCTTGCCGGCGAGCGCCCCCGAGAGCCACAGCGGTGTCGTGGTCTCCAGGAAGTGCTTTAAAGGGGCGGCCATATGACCGAAGCGCGTGGGACTCCCGAGAAGGAGCCCGTCGCAGGCGCGTAGGTCGTCGAGATCGACATAGGGCGGGCCGTCCGTGGGGACGGCCGGCGCGGTCGCTTCCGACACTGGGGAGACCTCGGGCACGGTACGGACGACCGCCTCGCAGCCATTCACCGAGGCTGCGCCGCGCGCGACGAGGTCGGCCATGCGCCGCACGCTGCCATGGCGGCTGTAATAGAGGATCAGTATGCGCGCCATCACTCTTTGCCGTTTCGGGCGGCCTCGGCCACGAGTTTGGCGAAGGCCTCCGTATCCATGAGTCCGTGCGCGGCCACCAGCTCGGCGATGGGTCGACCGCTCGTCTCGGACTCCTGGGCGACACGCGCCGCCGCGCTATAGCCGATGGCCCGGTTCAAGAGGGTCGCGAGGCCGACGCTCGTGTGGGCGTATTCGAGGCACCGGTCGCGGGCGGCGACGATACCCGGGAGCGTCTTGTCTGTCACTGCCCTTATGGCCTGCGTGAGCCAGTCCATCATGTCGAAAAGCGCGGATCCGAGCGCCGGCATCATGACGTTCAGCTCAAGTTGTCCGGCCTGGGTCATGGCCGCGACCGCCGCGTCTTGTCCCATGACCTGATAACAGACTTGGTTCAGCATCTCGAGCATAACCGGGTTCACCTTGCCTGGCATGATGCTCGATCCTGGCTGGACCGCCGGCAGGATGATCTCGGCGAGCCCCGTGCGCGGGCCCGAGGCCATGAGGCGCAGATCATTGGCAATACGCGTGAGTTCGAGCGCAAGCCCTCTGACGGCCGCCGACAACTGCATGACATCGGCCATCGATTGCATCTGGGCCGCGAGGTCGCGCGCCGCGCGCACGGATTCGCCGGTGAGTGCGGTGAGTTCTTCCGCGACCTGCTTTGGGTAGTGGGGGGGCGTATTCAGGCCGGTGCCGACGGCGCTGCCGCCGAGTCCCAGGTCGCCCAGGTCGACGGCGGTGTCCTGAATGCGGCGCGCGCAACGTTTGAGGGTCCAGGCATAGGCGGCCATTTCGCGGCCCAGAGTGGTCGGCACCGCATCTTGCAGGTGCGTGCGTCCACTCTTCACTGTGTCGCGCTCGCGCAGGGCCAGCGCATCGAAGGCGCGCGCCATGTCGTGGGTGGTGGCGACGAGACGCGAGAGTTTCGCGAGCGCTGCTAGGCGTATCGCGGTCGGGATCGTGTCGTTTGTGCTCTGCCCCATGTTGACGTGGTCGTTCGGATGCACAGGGCGATAGACGCCGCGTTCGCCCCCGAGGGCGGCGTTGGCGAGGTTTGCGATCACCTCGTTGGTGTTCATGTTGTGGCTGGTACCGGCGCCGGCCTGAAAGCGGTCGACTACGAACTCGCCATGATGTTCGCCATTGACGATGGCGGATGCGGCGCGCTCGATTTCATGGGCGAGCGAGGCTTCCAGCCAACCGGCGCGGGCGTTGACGCGCGCCGCCGCAATCTTGATGCGGGCGTGCGCCACGATGAAGTCGCGGTCGGGTCCGCGCCCCGAGATCGGAAAATTCGCCACGGCGCGGGCCGTCTGGATGCCATACCAGGCATTGGCTGGCACCGGGAATTCACCGAGGCTGTCCTTTTCTATGCGTGTCGTCATGCCTTGCGGGATACGGCGCTTATGGGTCCGGGGTGGTCCACGGCGCAGGCCGTGTACACTACCTCTGAGTTGTGCCTCACTTTACGCCGGTCTCCTCGTCCTCCTTCAAGTCTCACGTTGGGGCGGCCACTAGGGTCCGAGTCCAAAGCCGGGCCTCGCATCTCGCGCGGGGGCTTTAAGCGCCGGCGGGGCCCTGCAGGCGCACGCGCCGGCCGGTCCGCGCGAGGCGGTAGTATAACCGACTCGATCACGGGCCCGAACCTTGTCTGTGATCCATCCAGGCGGTATCGTCCGGCCCTATGCAAAATTCGCTAGCCCCGCGCATAAGCGCCGCCGACAGTCGGCGATTCCTGCGCTTCGCCTCCTCGCTCGCTGATCTGGCGCGCACGCTTGTGGCCGAGACCCCTTTGCGCGAGGGCGACATCACCGTCAAGGCCGACGGCTCCTATGTGAGTGTCGCCGACCAGCGCATAGAGGCGGCGTGGCGCGAGGCGATCGCGGCGAATTTCGGTGATCACGACCTCACTGGCGAGGAGTATCCGGCGGAGGAGCGGGGCAGCGCCTGGGAGTGGGTACTGGACCCGATTGACGGGACCGACAACTTCGTTCACGGAGTGCCGACCTTCGGGACCCTGATCGCGTTGCGCCATGAGGGCCATCCGGTCCTCGGGGTCATAGATCACCCGCGGCTTGATGTGCGGGTGAGCGCCGCCTGCGGGCTGGGTGCCTCGTGCAATGGGCAGGAGTTGCGGGTCGCGGACCGCAAGGAGGCGGGACTACCCATGGTCATGGTCACGGCTCCCGAGAACTTCGTGAAGGGCGGGCGAGGCGCGCTCTTTGGCCGATTGGCGGCCGCCCACCCCAATCTGCGGGTCTATCGCGACTGTTATGCCCATAGCGCGGTGTTGCGAGGTCAGGGCGCGGTCACCATCGATTGGCACGCCAAGCTTTGGGACGTGTGCGCGGCCTGGGCCGTGGCTCTTGAGGCAGGGGCGGCGTTCGAGTCCCTGGATGGGCCACCCGGGCGCTATCAGGTCGTTTTCGGGAGGCCGGCGGCGGTAGCTGGCGTCAAGGTCTTACTCACAGAACCGGAGGGGGGATCGTAAGCAACCTCTCCCTAAAGTGAGAGGCTTTTTGAAGCCCACTGTTTTGGGCTCTTATTTCTGACAGGAGTCTGCACATGCAGAATGTCGAAACATTAGGACGGCTTACCTCGGGTTCCGACCCTCACGCCCCTGGCCTCGTCGATCGGCGTGGCCACCATTCGGATTTTCGGCCATTACTGGCAATGGATGCGTCTGGGACAACCAGACAGTGTCTTAACTCAATGGAGTCGGGTCGTACACCGTCTCTCATTGCCGGCCGCATGGCCGGCATTGCCGGCCGCATGGCTGGCATTGCCGGCCGCATGGCCGGTTACCTCCCCGGCCTAAAGGTCGGGGTATCACGGAGACACTGATGAAACCCGGGTTTTGGCATAACCGTTGGCATGAAAACCGGATCGGTTTTCATCAGGCCGAGGTCAACCGCTTCTTGCGCCGTCACCTCGATGCGCTTGGCACCCAAGGGACCGTGTTCGTGCCGCTCTGCGGCAAGAGCCGGGATATGACATGGTTGCGCGACCAAGGGCGGGCGGTGCTGGGCATCGAGCTCAGCCCGCTTGCGGTGGAGGCGTTTTTCCGCGAGCAAGAGATCCCGGTCGACCGGGTTGGCCGGGGCGAGTTCCTCGAATACCAGGCCGAGGGCCTCACGGTTCTGCTCGGCAATTACTTCCATCTCACCCGCGAATTGCTGGGGCCTGTGGCAGCGGTTTATGATCGCGCGGCCTTGATTGCGATGCCCCCCTCTATGCGGCGCGACTACGCGATCAAGATGGCGCAATTGACCGAGGCCGAGACGCCGGTCCTGTTGGTGGCCCCGTTCTCGTTGAAGGATCCGGACAGCGGACCGCCTTTTGCTGTTTCGGAGACGGAGGTGCGAGAGATCTTCGCGGAGCATTTTGCAATAGATGTCCTCGAAAACGAGCGCATGACGGCCGATCAGGACCCGGGACTTGCGGAGCAGGGACTCGCGTGGCGCGAGGAGACCGTCTATCGGCTGCGCAGGCTCTAAATGGCGGTCCCATCGGTAGGTGCAAGCCGCCGAACGGGCTCGGGTATGGGCCTTTTCTTGTGCCAATATGGCGGCTAGGAGGCGTGCATGGATCCGCTGGAGAACATTGATGGGGACCGCTTCGACGCGGTCTTCCCGGTGCCGGTCATGGATCGGGCGGTGCGAGCGTTGGAGGGGGGGCAGGTCTTGTTCTTCCCGCGGCTTGTGTTCGCCTTGGACGCTGATGAACGCGCGTTTCTCGATCCGCGCTGCTCGGACGGACGCGCCAAGAACGTGAGCTACGATCCCTCATCTGGGGTTCTCAAGGGGACTGGCCTTGCCGGTGGCGAGCGCGACCGCCTGCAGGCCATGGTGGCGCGGTTTGCACAGAGCGCGCGAGCGCTCGTCGCCACTCTTCTTCCGACTTATGAAAGACAGTTGCGTATGGGGCGGACCAGTTATCGGCCGGTCGAGGTCCGGGCACGTCCTTCGTCTTATCGCAAGGACGATAGTCGGCTGCATGTGGACGCCTTTCCCTCGCGCCCCAATCAAGGCGAGCGTATCCTGCGCGTCTTCAGTAACGTGAATCCCGACGGCCGTGGCCGCATCTGGCGGCTGGGCGAACCCTTCGAAGTCTGCGCCCGACGCTTCTTGCCGGCCCTGCGACGCCCGTTCCCGGGACAGCGCTGGTTATTGCGCGCCACCGGTCTCACCGCGGGTTACCGTAGCGACTACGACCATTACATGCTGGCCTTGCATGACGCCATGAAGGGCGATGACCATTATCAGCGCCATTGCCGCCAGTGCGAGGTATCGTTCCCAACCGCGACGACCTGGATGGTCTTCACAGACCAGGTCCCGCACGCGGCTATGGCTGGACAGTATCTGTTCGAGCAAACCTTTCACGTGCCGGTGCATTGCCTGCGGGACGTCTCGAGCGCGCCGCTCGCGGTCCTGGAGCGTCTGCTCGGGCGGGCGCTTGCGGTCCGCGCGCCGCAAGAGGCCCTTCAGAAGCGCTCGATACGGGCTTCGTAAGGATAGAGCAGCAGGCGGTAGAGGGTGTCGCCGAATTGGATATGGGTCGCCGCGGGCTGTCCGATCGCAAGGGTGTGACCGCCGTGCGCCGAGAGCGCCGCGGTCCCGAAGCGGCGGGCGGCGATGAGCCCCTCCAGAACCTCGACGAGATCCGCGTGCGCTACCGAGCAGGTGTTGTCGATGATCCGGCAGCTGCGCCCGCTGTGCGTCCGCCCTTCGATGATGACGGCATCGGGTCGCAGAGACTCCGGGCCAGGGCAGCGAATGTCAGGGTCGATATAGTTTTCCATGGCGCTATTCTAGCGCCATCGGGCGGTCCAGGTCAGGCGCCAGGTCTCAGAAGCTATTGACGACGGAGGATACGCCGGGGACCGCGCCCACGATCTTCTCGACGACATTGCGTAGATCCAGGACTGAATTCGGGCAGCCGGCACAGGCACCTTTCATGCGCACCCGGACCTGCGTCCCTTCGATGGCAACGAGCTCGATATCGCCGCCATCGCGCTGCAGGATGCGACGCACGTCCTCAATAGCGTGCTCGACCGCAGTGCGGTCCGGCGGCCCTGCCTCGGCGGCCGAAGTCGGTGCGGGACGGTCGCGGGCGGCGATCGCCTGGGCGCGCGCGATTCGATAGGCTGTGTCCGGGTCTGTCGCCTCGAGCGCGTCGAGTTCCTCTTCAGTGAAGAACCGGATCGTCTGTTTGCGGTCATTACTATTGGACATGGTATGTTCGTGTCCCATCAGGCTCCGTCCGGGTAAACGCCTTTCGGGGAGGCTGATTGACCTCGCTTACGGCGCGTCCTAAGGTGGCTGCAGCTAGTGCAGAGGGAACTGCTATGTTATGGACCATCTTCGTCATTCTACTCGTGTTGTGGCTCGTAGGTATCGTGAGCGCACGCACGCTCGGCGGCTTTATTCATATTTTGCTCGTCATTGCGCTGGTGATTTTGGTCGTGAACCTGATTCAGGGCCACGCCATTTGAGTTGGATTGACAGCCGCAACGCGCGCTCCTAGAGTGGCCGCACCTTGCCGGCTAGGGATGGTCGTTGGGTAGCCAGGCCTCGTGTCGAGGGGCGCAACTTTGAAAGACAGGAACCGCAGTAAGGAGTGGCTTTATGCCGGATATCAGCGATATACGCAAGGATGTGATGTCGATCGTCGAGACCTACGGGAAGCTCACGGGGCCGGTCCCTCCTGACAGGGATCTCTATAGCGATTTGGGCATCGAGTCGGTGAATGCGATTAGCATTTTGCTGGCGCTCGAGAGCCGCCTTGGGACGACGATAGACGATACGCGGTTCGTGGAGGCGCGCACACTGAACGGGCTGGTCGATCTCGTCGCTCAGGCTAGGCTCGCTCCCGATTCTCAGGTCGCTTAAGGTCTGCATTCGGCACATCTAGGCGACCGATTCCTCGGCGCCGTCATTTGACTTTGGCGATTTTCGTTCTAAGGTCAAAGGACGGATGTGCGGGGGGCAAGGCCTTGATCCGTGGGCCTTAAAATCTTCGCCGCTAATTAGGGGTGAGCGTGAGTGCGACTACGGCGGTGGTGACGGCGCGCAATAGTGGCCGGGTTCTCGTGGTGGACGATTCTGCGGTGATCCGTCAGGCCATCAGCAAGATGTTGAAAGTCGACTTCGACGTCGCCGTCGCCGGGGACGGCGAAGCCGGGTGGGAGGCTTTGACGCAGGCCCCGGACGTCGGTGTGCTGATCACCGATATCGAGATGCCGCGGCTCGACGGCTACGCCTTCATATGCCGTGTGCGCGCGAGTGACGATCCGCATATACGCGACCTTCCGATCATTGTGATCACAGGCGCCGATGATGAGGAGACCAAAACCCGCGCGTTTGCTTGCGGCGCCACCGATTTCATCACCAAGCCACTGAATCTCTCCCAGCTTCAGGCGTGCACCCAGGCCTACATGCGCTTCGAGCCGCCGGTACCCGAGGATGTGGCCGCTCATGAGGGCCTTCTCGGCCGGCGCGCGTTTTATGATCAAGGGGAGGCCTTGTGGCGCGAGGCGTCAGCGCAGCGACCACTCACTCTCTTGCTCGCGACCCTCGATCGGGTCCGCATACTCTACCGGGAATACGGGGACGAGCGGATGGAGGACGTCGTGCGACACGTGGGCTCCGTGCTGCGGGATGAGGCCGGCGCGGAGGTCACGGCAGTCGCCCGGCTCGGCGGGACCGAATTCGGGATACTGGCAAGCGACGTATCGAAGGGCCGCGCGCTCGCTTTGGGGCAAAGGTTGGTGAGCGCTTTCGCGCATCGCCCTGCGGCGGATGGCAAGACCTTGACCATCAGTGTGGGCGTGGCGTCGTCGGAGGAAGGCGCAAACGGTTTCGAGGGTCTTCGTCAGATCGCCGAGGAGCGTCTGAAACGCGCTGTGGCTTTGGGCGGCAATCGCGCGAGCGGCTCGGCGTTGAGCGATACCCTGGGTGGGGCTGAGGAATTGGTTTTGGACGGGGTGACGTTGGCCGAGGAGGGCGAGCCCGAGGCCGATGCCGGGGCCGAGGTCTTGTTCGAGCCAGAGTTTCTGTCGGAACCGGCCAGCTCCTCGACGTTTGTGGCCCCGGAGTCGGGCGTCAGCCCCCATCAGGCCCTGATGGGTCTCGACCGGGCTTTGTGGTACGTGGCCGACGGCCGCGGAGGCGAGCTCGATCCGTTTTTGGAACTGCTGGCGTCAGATCTCGCGGTGTTGCTCGAGTTCCTGAATGCCCGCCGTCACCTGGGCCTCGAGGCTGCGATCGCCGCATTGCGTAAGGCGGCAGGGACGGGCCCCGGGGCCTGACCCAGCTACGTGGCTCCCCGTAGCCTCTGGAGGCGGGGAGGGCCCTGCAGGCTTCCCTGTGGTCTCACGGCGATCATCGCCGGCCGTAGGCTTGCGGCTTATCCCCAGGTTGGTCTCTCACGACGGCGCAGAGGCCCCCATAGTCTGTGTGGCTTTTGTTGGAGGAATGGGCGGCCGCATTGCTTGCGGCAGCGAGCGCCGGAGCGAGTGGGGGCCTTAAGCCCCCGGGGCCGTGCGGTAAATCCTGTTGGGGGCTTGATCTCGATCGTCGTCGCAGTGCCGGAGCCCTCCAGGGAACCTCTGAGGTGGCGGGAAGTCAGACAAAAAAAGACGGAAAGTCTCCCATTTTGGAAAGTCCACAAAAAGACCATGCGTCCCGGCGCTTTGGCACCGAGGCTTGTACGGCTGCGTGGCCTAAAGGCGCGCGCGATCGGCAGTCGCCCAGCAGGCGTAAGGTTTGGCGCCGGGGTTGGGGGGGGCGGGCATGGTGGTTTGCCGGTCGCGAAGCGGGCCCGCAGGTCATCGATAGGCCCGATCCCGGGCCACACCCCGCGCGGGCATGAGGACTCACTCAGGCCGTCTGCGGCTCGCCGTGGCCGCCGGGCTTCTCATGGCCTTCGTCATAGTCGGGCCCGCGAGCGCTGCGAAACGCCTCCCGCAACCCGGCTGGCATGGTGCGTTCGGGGCCGGTTTGTCGTCATCTTCGGGGCTTGCGCTTACAACGAGTCTCAATTCCACAGACCGAATTCGCGACAACGTCGGTGTATGGAGCTACGGCGCAAACCTTTCCTACAACTACTTTTCCTACAATGGGGTGGCGGGAGTCGATCGGCTACTAGCCACGCTCAATGTGCGCCGTGCCTTCCGATCAGCGCCCGTGGATTTCGTCGTCGGCGCGGTGCGCTATGACCGCAATCTCTTCGACGGTTATAACCACTATTTCGTCGAGACCATGAATGCCGGACGCAAAGTCATCGACACCCGGAGGATGCATCTCGATCTCGAGGCCGGCGGGGGCGCCCGGCAGAACTTCTTTCCGGCAAGCGGCGGTTCGCAAGTCGAGCCCGTGGTGGATCTCGCAATGGACTATGTGTGGCACATGCGCCCGGGGACGCGTTTCAGTGAACACGTGAGTGTCATGGGCACTCCGAGCGGCACGCTCATCACGTCGACGAGCGGGGTGACGACCACGCTCATCTTCGATCTGGCACTCAAGTTCTCCGAGCAGGTCATCCATTACTCGTGGTTGCCGTCGACGGCCCTTGTTCATTACGCGCAGACCACGACCTTCACCACGCTCAATCTGATCTACCACCTCGGTTGAGGGCTCGAACCGCCTTCAAATCCGCGCCCGCTCGTACTGCGCGGGCCATGGGCAGTCGCTCTGTAAGGCGCGCGCGGCATGCAGCGGCCAATAGGGGTCCCGCAAGAGCTCCCGTCCCAGAAAGACGCAATCGGCGAGATCTGTGCGGACGATCTGTTCGGCCTGCAGGGGATCCGTTATGAGTCCGACCGCGCCCACCGGGATGTCGGCCTCCTTGCGTATCTGGGTCGCGAGCGGCGTCTGGAACCCGGGGCCCGCAGGGATCTGTGCGTTCGCAACTATGCCCCCGCTCGAGCAATCGATGAGATCGACCCCGCGCTTCTTCAATTCGCGCGCAAGGATCACCGATTGCTCGATATCCCAGCCGCCGTCCACCCAGTCTGTCGCCGATACGCGGACGAACAAGGGTTTGGCCTCCGGCCATGCTGCACGCACGGCGTCTGTGACCTCGAGCGGCAATCGCAGGCGGTTCTCGAGGCTACCCCCGTAACGGTCCTCGCGTCGGTTGGCGAGCGGCGAAAGGAACTCGTGGAGGAGGTAGCCATGGGCCATATGCAATTCGAGGACGTCGAATCCGGCCGCGTGGGCACGACGCGCAGCGTGGACGAAATCGCGGATGACGCCTTTTATGTCTTCGTCGCTGCACACCTGGGGCTGCGGATATCCGGGCGCGAACGGCACCGGGCTTGGCGCGAGCGCAGTCCAGCCGCCTTCGGCCGGCGACAGCACGCGTCCCCCGCGCCAGGGGGCGTCGGTCGAGGCCTTGCGGCCGGCGTGGGCGATCTGGATGGCGGCGGCCGCACCCTGGGACGTGATGAAGTGGACGATGGGCTTCAGGGCCTCGCTGTGGGCATCACTCCACAACCCTTGGTCGCCGGGACTTATGCGGCCTTCGGGGCTCACCGCCGTGGCCTCCATCATGACGAGCCCTGCGCCACCTACAGCCCGGCTGCCGAGATGCACGAGATGCCAAGCCGTGGGGAAGCCGTCGATGCTCGAGTATTGGCACATCGGCGATACAAAGATGCGGTTGCGGAATGTCTGCGAGCGGAGACGGAAGGATGAAAAGAGCGCGCTCACGTGGCCTCCTTAGGCGGAAAGTTAAAGGTCATTAAGTCTGTTCGATCGGAAAGGCCAGGACGTCGTTGATGTGCGCGGCGCCCAAGGCTCGCATCAGCACCCGGTCGAAACCGAGCGCGCAGCCTGCGCACTCGGGGAAATCGCCCTGGGCGAGCGCCGCGAGCAGGCGCTCGTCTTGCGCAATCGCCGGTAGCCCCCGCGCGTGCCTCTTGCGGGCCTCCGCGGCGAACCGCGCAGCGTATTCGTCGCGGTTCGCCTCCTCGTGGAAGCCGTTGGCCAGTTCCAGCGCCCCGCAATAGATCTCGAAGCGGTCCGCAAGCCCCTGGGAATTGATGCGCGCAAGGGCCGCTTGGCTTGCCGGGTAGTCTGTTATCACGGTCATGGCGTCGGTTGGAAAGTGCGGGGCCACGGCCTGGCTCATGAGGAGATCCAGGAGGGCGTCTCGATCGTCCAGGACCAATTCGCGCGTTGAGGGGAGGCACGCATGCGCACATTCCCGCAAGAGGCCCGTGGGGTCGTCGATCGGATCGACGCCTAGTCTATCGCGAAAGGCCTGGCGGAAGCTCACGAGGCGCGCCTCGGGCATCAAGGATGGGGCGAGTCGCGCGATCAAGGCGCAGGCCTCGTCGATAAGGTGAAGGTGGTCGTAGCCCACGCCATACCATTCCACGAGCGTGAACTCGGGGTTATGGAAGCGTCCCACCTCGCCTTGCCGAAACGCCTTCGTGATCTGGAAAATCGACCCGCTCCCGCTCGCCAGCAGACGCTTCATGGCGTACTCCGGCGAGGTCTGGAGATAAAGGCTGCCATAGACCGGGTCGCTCAGGGCAAACTGGGCGAGCTGGGCATCAGCCACCCCCGAACGTCCGAGCACTGGCGTCTCCACCTCCAGATAGCCGCGCGCCACGAAAAAGGCTCGTACTTGCGTAAGGAGCGCGGCACGGCCGCGCAGGGCGTCTAGCTGTGTGAGAGCGCCGCCTGGCCCTTCGAGTGCCGATTGGTTGCTATTCTTTGGCGCGGGCAATGTATTCGCCGGTTTGGGTGTTTACCTTGAGGCTGTCGCCCACGTTGATGAAAAGTGGCACGCGCACCACCGCGCCCGTCTCCAGGGTTGCCGGTTTGCCGCCGCCGCCGCTTGTGTCGCCACGCACCCCGGGGTCGGTATCTGCGACTTTGAGGATGACGTGGACCGGTGGGTCGACGCTGAGCGGCACGCCATTCCAGAGCGTCACGAGACACAGCGCCTGTTCCTTCAGCCACTTGGCGGAGTCGCCCACGGCGGTTTTGTCGGCCCCCAACTGCTCATAAGTTTCGGGCGACATGAAGTACCAGAACTCGCCGTCGCTATAGAGGTATTGCATCTCCACATCGACGACATCGGCGCCCTCCACGGTATCGCCGGACTTGAACGTGCGTTCGACCACGCGTCCGGTCTTCAGGTTACGGATCCTGACGCGATTGAAGGCCTGGCCCTTGCCGGGTTTCACGAACTCGTTCTCGATGATCGAGCAGGGGTCGGAGTCCAGCATGATCTTGAGGCCGTTTTTGAATTCGTTGGTGCTATAGGTGCTCATGGTAATCTCGGGTTTGAATGGGGTCTGGCCGGCATCCCTTGCCTTTTGTGGGCCGAACACGGACAGTGCGCGCCTATGATACATGGAACTTCTTCAACGGGGCAGGCGCCCTGGCGGGCCGAGCTGGCCGCGGCCGTTTGCGATCCGGAAGAGCTGTTGCGGGCCCTGGAGTTGCCAAGCGACCTGCTTCCGGCGGCGCGCCGGGCCCATCATCTGTTCCCGCTGCGCGTGCCGCGCGCTTATCTCGCGCGCATTACCCCGGGTGATCCGCAGGACCCCTTGCTGCGCCAGATCTTGCCGCTCGACCTCGAGGAGGTCATAGCGCCCGGCGACTCCCGGGACCCGGTCGGCGATCTTGCCGCCCAGCTTGTGCCTGGCGTGCTCCACAAATATGAAGGCCGGGTGTTGCTGACCGCCACCGGCGCCTGCGCGATCCATTGCCGGTACTGCTTTCGTCGACACTTTCCGTATGCAAAGGCCAATGCCGCGCGCGACCGGTGGCGGCCGGCCGTGGCCCACCTCGCGGCCGACCCGTCGATCCGGGAGGTGATTTTAAGCGGTGGAGACCCCCTGACCTTGGGTGACGACAAGCTCGCCGAGCTGACGCGGGCCCTGAAGGGCGTGCCCCACATAAAGAGGTTGCGGCTTCATACCCGCGTACCGGTCGTGATCCCCAGTCGCGTCGATGAGGCGCTCCTCGACTGGCTCGGGCGGACATCGCTTTCGGTCGTCATGGTATTGCACGTGAATCACGCCCGCGAAATCGATGAGGCGGTCGCAGGGGCTTGTGCGCGATTACGCAAGGCGGGAGTGACGCTCTTGAACCAGTCGGTCTTGCTGGCCGGCGTGAATGACGATGCCGAGACCCTCACGCAGTTAAGTGAGCGCCTGTTCGAGGCCGGTGTCCTCCCCTATTACCTGCACATGCTCGATCGTGTTGAGGGGGCCGCGCATTTCGCGGTCGAGGAGGCCTCCGCCATGGGCCTCCTGGAGGCCCTCCGCGTGCGACTTCCGGGCTATCTCGTCCCGCGTCTCGTGCGCGAGGAGGCGGGTGCATCCGCCAAGCTCCCCGTGCTCGCGGTTGGCGCGGGCGCCCGTAGTCGTTAAAGTAGCCGATTCCGCGAATGGACGAGGCACGGTAGGGTGGCGATCGGCGATTTGAATCTTTGGGATCCGGGACTCGCGGGTCTTAGCATAGGGCTTGCGCTCGCCACCGCCTTTTTTCTGGGCATGGTGCACGGGGTGACGCCCGACGAACACACCTGGCCCATCACCTTCAATTACGCCATTGGATCCTATTCCATCCGTGGTGGGCTCAGGGCGGGACTGTTGTTTTCGCTCACCTTTACCCTTCAGCGGGCCATCGCCTCCGAGCTCGCCTACTTCGCCATGACGAGCTTTCTCGTAGGCGCCCGCTGGAGTTTCGCAGTCTACGTCGTCGTGGGCGTCGTCATGGTGGGCTCCGGGCTTTTCATATTACGCAAGGGGCGCATCCCGCACATCTTTCACAGTCATGCCCTCGAGCACGAGACGGCTGACCAGGAGCCCGCGGCGCTGCCCACCTATATGCCGCTTGTCCATGGTTTCCTCGCCGGTTGGGGGACCGGGGCGTTCGCGATCATCGTTTACACGGTCTTGGCCCCGGCCATGCCAAGCCCCTATCTCGGTTTCTTGCCGGGTCTCCTCTTTGGTTTGGGCACGATGCTTACGCAGATGCTCCTGGGTGCGCTCTTCGGTGGTTGGATGGCGCGACGTAAGCTCGACGAGAGGGCGCGGGTCTATGTGGCGCGCAAGATGGCGGGCCGCACCCTGAGCGGCGGCGGCGTGGGCTTCGTCCTTGCCGGTATCCTGGGACTCGTCGATCCGAGGCTTGCCTCGATATCCGTTGCAACCGGCCTGCACGTCCATAACCTCGCGCACGTGGGCATCGGCCTCATCGTGCTTGTGCTCGTGCTGGTACCGGTGGCTGGCTACGCCTTCTGGAAGTCGGTGCGTGAGGCGCGCGTCTTGTTCTCCGTCACCCGCTGATCGTTGCGGATCAGTGTGTGGGCTGTGGCGTCATACGCAGATAGGGTTTGATCTCGGGATAGCCTTCGGGGAATTTGGCGGCGAGCGCTGCCTTGCCTGGAGTGCGGGCGATCTAGTCTTTTATGGGTATCGACCGGATCGACGCTCACAGCAAGAACCTACACGTCGCGGCGCTTGAACTCCTCCATGAGCTTCGCGGTGTTCCCAATCTCGGTCGTGCGTACTGGGGTGTAGTTGGCGGAATGCGAAAACGGGACCGCCCAGCGCATGCCGATCCATTTGTGGAATGTTATCGGTCCCATCGTGGAATCCTGGGCAACGCCTGGGGCGATGTCGCCGAGATGCAGGCTCATGCGAATTCCCCGTCGTCTGGATAAGGCAAAGGTCGTGTGCGAGGATAGGCGCGCGGCGTCGGGGCGCGAAGAGTCTTGGGGAGGAGGGTATGGCCTGCGTCCGATTGATGGTCAGGGGCAGGGTCCAGGGGGTTGGTTTTCGCGCCTATGTCCGCGACCAGGCCCGCCGTTTGGACGTGACAGGCTGGGTCCGCAATCGCGCGGATGGTTCGGTCGAGGTCCTGGCATGCGGACCCGAGGCCGCGCTCGAGAGTCTCATGAGGTTGATGTCCCGAGGCCCCATCGGCGCACACGTCGCATGCGTGGAGCAGGGGCCTGCACCCACGGATGCGCACATCCCCGAGGGCTTCTCCGTGCGTTATGACGACGATTGAGTGCAGCTGTGTCGGGCGACCGATAGATGAACTTTGATGACTGGCCACGGGCGTCGCGGCGAAGTCGTCCGCATGCCTCGTCCATCGCGGAGACCCCCCGCCGTGTCTTCCTCTTCGCAACAGTTATTCGTTCCTGATTGGCTTGTTTCCTGGCGACTTTGGCTCTTGAATCCGAAGCCGGCAGGCCTCGGTGGGGAGCGCCTCCGTGGGCGCCCCTTCATTAAGATCAGTCGATTGATCTTAATGCCTTGCTCGCCTAAAATGGCGGCATTCTGCGGGCCGGAACGGAGGGAAAGGTGCTGGAAATCAAGGCGCAGGACGTCGTCGACCGGATCGCATTCGATAACCCTTGGTGGGGCCCCGCGGGACCCGCAACTCGGCTCGCCTTTCAGAACGAGCCACGCCGGAAGTATTTCTGGCCCTTCTACCACATAGTCAAGGATATCAGCGTTAACCGTGCGATCGTCTTGATGGGGCCAAGGCGGGTTGGCAAGACTGTCATGCTATATCAAGCGGTGAGGCAGCTTCTTGATGACGGTATACCGAGCAGCCGGATATTTTATGCATCTCTCGAGACGCCCCTTTATACCGGGCTTGCGCTAGAAAAACTCCTCTCCTACTTCCGCGGTCGATTCGGCCACCCTCATGACGCGTCGCTTTTCGTGTTTTTCGACGAGGTCCAGTATCTCAGAGACTGGGAAGTTCACCTGAAATCGTTGGTGGATTCCTACCCGGGCGTGAGGTTCGTCGCGACGGGATCCGCAGCCGCGGCCTTGCGATTGAAAAGCCGCGAGTCGGGGGCGGGCCGCTTTAGTGACTTTATCTTGCCACCCCTCACGTTTGCCGAATACCTTGCCTTCATAGGTCGGGAGGAGGCGCTGATCCAGTCCGTTGAGGGGCCCGGCGGCAGGAAACGTTATGTGACAACATCTATAGACGAACTCAACGCCGAATTCGTCAATTACTTGAATTTTGGAGGATACCCTGAGGCGGTGTTCTCCGAGACGATACAAAAAAACCCGGACCAATATATCAAGAGCGATATCATCGACAAGGTGCTGTTGCGTGATCTTCCGAGCCTGTACGGGATCAGCGACATACAGGAATTGAACCGGCTTTTCACTACGCTTGCCTATAATACCGGCCACGAGGTGAACATCGAGGGGTTGTCACAGTCGTCCGGTGTGGCGAAAAACACAGTTCGGCGATACTTTGAATATCTAGAGGCCGCCTTTCTCGTGCGAAGAGTCGAGCGCGTCGATCAAAATGCCAAGCGCTTCAAGCGAGCTGTACACTTCAAGGTGTATCTCGCCAACCCATCGATGCGCGCCGCCCTCTTTGGGCGGCTCGACATGACCTCCGATACCATGGGGGCGCTCGCCGAAACGGCGATTTATAGCCAGTGGCAACATAGCAGATCGGTGGACCTGCATTACGCGCGATGGTCTGGGGGTGAGGTGGACATGGTTGCGCTTGCGGGCGCCGACCAGAGGCCGCTTTGGGTAACCGAGATAAAGTGGAGCGATCGGCCACGCCGGGCCCTCGATGAACTGAACCCGTGTCTGGAATTCGTCAAGAGAAATCCCGAGATTCGCGATGTTCTCGTCACCAGCCTCACGATATCCGAGGAGGGCGTCGATTGCCAAGGCGTGTTGGTCACATTCCGGCCGACGAGCCTGCACGCCTATATCTTGGGGGCCAATATCCTGCAGGAGGCCGATAGGCCCGACGGGCTTTGAGATTCGTGTGATGGTGCGTCGTAGTGCGTCCGTGGGCAAAGAAGTGGGGCGCAGGCTCGCGGCTCCCCATGCATGCATGGGGAGCAGTCTTTGCCGTCGATCACGCAGGTGTTGGGCGAGTTTCTTACTGACGAAACCAGCGTGCGTGGAATACGCGGTAGACGCGGTCCGGATAATAGGGCAGGCCGTTGCTGCCGTTGTAGGCGGCGAGCGCGGCGAAGAGATCGCCCTGGTGGCGATTCAGGTAATGCCGAAGGATATGGCAGCCCATGCGCAGGTTGGTGCGCACCCGAAAGAGATTGGCGGCGGGCTCCCCCAGCCGTTTTGTCCAGAAGGGCATCACTTGCATGAGACCGAGCGCGCCCTGCGGGGATACCGCATAGGGATTGAAACTGCTTTCGACTTCGATCACGGCGAGTACGATGCGCGGCCGCAGCCCCTCGCGCAGCGCCGCGTAGCGGACGTCTTCGAGCAGCTGCAGGCGGAAACGCCGCGCCGGGACCAGCGCCGACAGCCGCTGCGACATGTCGGCAAGCCAGACCTCGGCTGCGAAGCGGTCGGGGAAGGCGTCGCGGTGGATGGGGATATGGCCCCAGGGCCCCCGCGCAGCCATGCCCACGGGCGCCGCGAGGAGGGCGACCGCGAGCGTCCTAGCGCGCCAGCCTTTGGGCGATGAGGGCGCGCGCATCGGCGATCGGCCAGTTTTGGGGCTCGGCGTCCGTGCGGCCTTTGTATTCAATGGTGCCCGTCTTCAATCCGCGATCACCGATCACGAGCCTATGCGGTATGCCGATCAGGTCGATGTCGCCGAACAGCACGCCCGGGCGTTCGTCTCGGTCGTCCAAAAGGACGTCTATCCCGTCGGCGCGCAGATCCTCATAGAGCATCCGTGCGGCCTGCGCCACCTCCGGGGATTTGTGGAGCCCTATGGGGACGATGGCGACTGCGAAGGGCGCGATGGGTGCCGGCCAGACGATGCCGCGTTCGTCATGGTTTTGTTCGACGGCGGCCGCCACGACCCGCGACACGCCTATACCATAACAGCCCATGATGAAGGCTTGGGCGCGGCCGGCGTCGTCCAGGAAGGTCGCCTTCATCTCGGTGCTGTACTTGGTTCCGAGCTGGAAGATGTGGCCCACCTCGATGCCGCGGCCCCGCTCGAGGCTCGCGCTGCATTGTGGGCAGGGGTCGCCGGCTGTGACCTCGCGCAGATCGAAGGTCTGCGGTTCCGGAAGATCGCGCCCCCAGTTCGCACCCGTGAGGTGTCGATCCTCATGGTTTGCGCCGCACACGAAGTCGGAGAGGGCCAGGGCCTCGGGGTCGGCGTAGCCCGGTACGACAAGTCCTCGCGGTCCCGCCGCGCCCGGTACGCCGCCGGCGGCACGGACCTCCGCAGGGCTCGCGAAGGTCAAGGGGCTCAAGGCCTCCGGCACCTTGGCGGCCTTGACCGGGTTGATGTCGCGATCGCCGCGCACATACAGGGCAATGGGGCCGCGCGCGCCGCGAATGAAGAGCGTCTTTAGGACGCGAGTGGGGGGGACCGAGAGGACTTTTGCCACCTCTTCGACCGTATGCGCGCTGCCGGTGTCCACTTCGGTAAGTGCAGTCGCCGCCAGTGCCCGCGGTGCGCCCGCGGCGCTTCGCGCGAGCTCCACATTGGCCGCGTAGTCGCAGGCCGGGCAGGTGATGATTGCGTCTTCGCCCGTGTCGGCCAGGACATGGAACTCATGGGAGGCGTCGCCCCCGATGCTGCCGGTGTCGGCGCGCACCGCCCGAAAACGCAGCCCTAAGCGCGTGAAGATGCGTTGATAGGTCGCATGCATGACCTCGTAGGTGGCCTCGAGGGACGCCTTGTCGGCATGGAAGGAGTAGGCGTCCTTCATGAGAAACTCGCGGGCGCGCATCACCCCGAAGCGTGGACGCACCTCATCGCGGAATTTGGTCTGGATCTGGTAGAAGTTCATGGGCAACTGCCGATAACTTTTGATCTCGCGCCGCGCCAAATCGGTGATCACCTCTTCGTGCGTAGGACCGAAGCAGAAAGGCCGGTCGTGGCGGTCGGTCAGCCGCAGGAGTTCCGGCCCATAGTGCTGCCAGCGCCCCGATTCCTCCCAGAGCTCGGCGGGTTGGACCGCGGGCATCAGGACCTCTTGGGCGCCGGCCCGATTCATCTCTTCGCGCACGATGGCTTCCACCTTGCGCAGTACGCGCAGGCCCATGGGCAGCCACGTGTAGAGCCCTGAGGCCAACTTGCGAATCATGCCGGCGCGCAGCATGAGACGGTGGCTCACGATCTCGGCGTCCGCCGGGGTTTCCTTGAGAGTGGCAAGCAGTAGCGCCTGTGTCCGCATGGCTATACGAGCATCCTTAAGAGATTATTGTTCGAAGGGGCCGCGCCTTCAAGGCCACAGCCCGCGCGCGATCACCCAGTTGCCATGATATACGAATCTAGTCGCGGGGATCGGGGGGCGGCTGTGGTCCGTGTCGACGCGGAGGCTCGTGGCGCCTAGGGTCCTGGGCCGGCCACAGATGGGCGGCCCCTCGTACGCCGGAGGCGGCACCGTGGCGGGCGGCCACGATGGGTGTCGCGAGCTCATCGGTGAACGCGGCGCTTGCCAAGGCCTTAGGCGCCAACGTATAGAGCGCCCTCACCGCGCTCAAGCCGCCGCCCAGCACGATCACGTCGGGGTCCAGGATATTGACGACGGCGCCGAGCGCCCGCCCGAGCCGTGCGCCGTACTGATCGAGTGCCGCCTGCGCGACCGGGTCGTGCCCCGCGCGCGCCACGATCTCGGGAGCGGCAAGCCCTTCCTGTCCGCCCAGGGACCTATAGCTTGCCGCGAAGCCGCTGCCCGATAGCAGGGTCTCCACGCATCCCGAGCGCCCGCAATAACAAGGCGGCCCGTCGGCCTCGAGGGTGTTATGTCCCCATTCCCCAGCGATGTGTTGCCGGCCCGGCCAGAGTGCGCCGTCGATCACAAGTCCCCCGCCGACACCGGTGCCGAGGATGACCGCGAATACGCATCGCAGGCCTTGGCCTGCGCCATCGCGAGCCTCGCTCAAGGCCAGGCAGTTGGCGTCATTTTCGAGGCGGATCGGGCGGCCGAGGCGCGCGGCCAGGTCTTCACGCAGCGGCCGTCCGTTCAGGCAGACGGTATTGGAGTTTTTGAGTAAGCCCGTTTTGTGGGAGATCGCCCCTGGGCTCCCTATGCCCACCGTACAGGGTGCAGAGGCCAAGGACTCGAGCGCGGCGACCAAGTCTGCGACCGCCCCCAAGATGGCGTCATAGCCGGCCGCAGCGGGCGTGGGTACCCGCCTGCGGGCAATCTCGCGACCGTTCCCATCCATGACGATACCCTCGATCTTCGTGCCGCCGAGGTCGATCCCTATGCGCATAGCGCGGCCAGCCAGCGGGCGTAGACGATGTCCGCAACCTGGTGCAGGGCCGCGAGTTTGTGGCTCGCATCGTCACGCATCTTATCGGCGGTCTGTACCGACGGCGAGGCAATGAGGGCGCGGCCCGCCGGGCTGCCCGCCCACGCGTCGATCATGCGGGCGGTCATCTCGATGTGACATTGCAAGGCCAGTGTCCGGCCGATGACGAAGCCCTGATGACGGCAGAAAGGGCTGGTCAGAAGGGGGGAGGCGCCGTGCGGGACGGTGAAAGTCTCGCCATGCCAATGGAAGACCTCGAAACGGTCGGGGAGCCCCTTCAGCCAATCCACCGAGGCGGCTCCCGGGACGGCCTCGACCAAGCCCCAGCCGATCTCCATCACCGGGTTGGGCCCCACCATACCGCCCAGCGCCTTGCTGATCAGCTGACCCCCCAGGCAATGGCCCAGGATCGGCAGGTCCGACCCGCGGGCCTCGCGAATGAGCGCCAAGGACTGGGGGATCCAGGGGAGCGGGTCGTTCACGCTCATGGGCCCGCCCATGAAGACGAGGCCCGCGTAGTCGCGCGCGGTCTTGGGCATCGCATCGCCTTGATCGACTCGTATGATCGTATAAGGCACGTCCCGGCGGTTCAGGACCTCGGCCAGATAACCCGGACCCTCGCCGGGCGCATGTCGGAAAATCGCAAGAGGTTTCATGAGTGAAGAGAGGTCTCGGCCATTGATTCGGGGGCGCACGGGCCGTGTCGCCGTCCGCACGGCTCATCTCGCAAACACGCCGCGCTCGAGGCCCTTAGTATAGCGGCATGCGGGGCCTGTTCCCTAGTCGGCGGCGACGGCGGGCGTCGTTTCCCCGCCGAGCCTGTGTTTGCCAACGAGCAGGACAAAGGGCAGCATGGTGGCGAAACTGAGCGCGATGAACCAGAACGCGGCATCGAAGGCGACCATCTGTGACTGTCGGTTCAGAGTGCCGGTCAGTATCGCGGCGCCTTCTGGTGTTTGGGGGAGGAGGTGGAGCGGTGCCAGATAGGCGGCGGTGGCTGTGCCGAAGGCGGTGATGTGGCCGCCGATCGCGTTCCAGGCGATCTGGCCGTGGCGAATAAAAACGGCCGTGACAAGCGAGATGCCGATCGATGAGCCCACGGTGCGCATGAGACTGAAGAGCCCGGCGGCCTCGGAGGCCGACTCGCGTGGCAGGCTTGCAAAGGCCACCGTGGACAGCGGAACATAAATCATCCCCAGACCGAGTCCCTGAATGAGGACCGGCCATATGACGTCCCATTCGTTGATATGGAGGTCATAGCGGGTCATGCCCCAGGTCCCGACGCCGCTTAGGAGAATGCCGGTGGTGATCAAGACCCGTGGGCTCATGCGTGTGATGAGGCGGCCTACGATGAGCATACTGACTGCACTTACGATACCGCGCGGCGCCATGACAAGCCCGGTCGTGAGTGTCGGGTAATGCAGGAGTTCCTCAAGAAAGAGCGGCTGCATGACCATCGATCCGTACATGCCAAGTCCGAAGATCGCCAGCAGGAGGCTTGCCACGGTAAAGTTGCGGTCGGCGAGGATGCGTAAATCGAAGAGCCGTCGGCCGCCAGGCGTGAGGCTGTGGACGGAGAAGGCCCCGAGACTCGCGAGTGCAACTACGGCGGCGAGCTGGATGCGCATCGAGCCCAGCCACCCGTACTCGTTCCCGCGGTCAAGAAGGAACTGAAGGGCGCCTATGGACAGACCCAGGTAGATGAGACCTTCCCAGTCCATGTCGCGCTTCCCGCGCGGGGTGTCCGGCACTGATGTGAGTGCCAGTACATAGGAGAGGATGCCGACTGGTAGATTGATGAAAAAGGTCCAGCGCCAGCTCAAGACCTCGGTCAGATAGCCCCCCAGCGTGGGCCCGAGGATGGGTCCTATCATTACCCCGATGCCCCAGATCGCCATTGCCCGGCCACGCTCCTCGATCGGATAGACGCTGACCAGGATGGCCTGCGAGAGCGGGACGAGGGAGGCCCCGAAGGCGCCCTGCAGGAGGCGGAAGACCACGATTTGGCGCAGCGACATCGCCAGGCCGCAGAGCGCGGAGAAGGCGACGAAACCGAAGATGCTGATGAGAAGGTAACGGCGCCGACCCAGGCGGTCTGTGAAGAATCCTGTGAGCGGCATGAAGATCGCGGAGGCCACGAGGTAGCTCGTGAGTACCCAGGTGATCTGGTCGGGGGTCGCCTCGAGCTGGCCTTGCATATGCGGCAGGGCCACGTTCACGATGGTAGTGTCCAGCACCTGCATCACAGTCGTCGCCATGACCGCGATGGTGATGAGGAGTCGCTGTCTCGGACTCACGGCCCGGGTTCAGGGGTCGGGTTTTCGATACAGACGAGGATACTGCATGTGGACAGATCGAGGAGCGTCACTCCGACCGAGCCGCGCCACCACCGGGCGAATCCCGACTGCGTGTGGTGGCCGAGGACGATCAGGTCGACCTGCAGGGTCTTGGCGGCTCGCGCGATCTCGTCTGTGGGTTCGCCCAGGGCCAAGTGGCCTTGGGCCCTGATGCCGCGCTCGGTCAGTTTCGCGACGCCCTCGGCCAATATCTCTTCGATATGGCGAGTCTGCTGTGCGAAGGGTGCATCGGTGGATAAGGATTCACCGACGATCGCCGTGGCGCTCGTGCGAACGACGGCCAGCAGGTGCACGAAGGCGCCGCAGGCGACGGCGAGTTCAGCCCCCTGTGTGAGGGCCGTCCGGCCTTCGCGTGTGCCATCGTAGCAAAGGAGCATGGTGCGGAAGACCATGGGTGTCCCTCGTCAGCGTTGATGCGCGGCGCGGAAAAAAACCGTCGCATTCGCGCTCGTCGCGATGCGCAGCGGCCAACGGGGGCTCGGGTTTTGGATCAGGATGCGTACTGGGACGCGTTGCGTGACCTTGACCCAGTTGCCCGTTGCGTTTTCGGGCGGTAGCAGCGAGAAGGCTGTGCCGCTGCCGCCGCTTATGCCGATCACTTTACCGCGGAACAGGTGGTTTGGATACATATCGATGTGGATGTGTGCCCGATCGCCCACCGCGATATGACTCAGGTCTGTCTCTTTGAAGTTGGCGGTCACCCAATAGGTGCGGCTCGCGATGAGGGCAAAAAGGGGCGTGCCCGCCTGGATATAGGCGCCGGGACGCAGCCGCATATTGCTCAGAGAGCCCGCGGTCGGTGCCCGCACCAGGCAATGTGCGAGATCGAGCTTGGCGCGGGCAAGTGCCGCGCGGGCGGCTTCGAGCGCGGCTTGGTCGGCCTTGACAGTCGCTTGCGCCGTCTCGGAGGCCTGCGACGACAGGAACCGGTGTGCCGCCATGCGCCGGGTGCGGCCGCTTATGGCTTCGGCGTTGATGAGCAGGGCTTGACGTTGATCGACCGCGGCTTGGGCCGCACGGACCGCGATCTGATAGGGATGCGGATCGATCTCGAATAGGCGTTGGTGGGCGCGCACTGTTTCGTTGTCGTGAACAAAGAGCTGTGAGACCGGTCCCGAGACCTGCGCGGCCATCGAGACGACGTGCGCACCTACATAAGCATCATCTGTGCTGACGTAATGCTGGAAGCTGCGCCAATAGACGTAGGCTCCGTAGAGCAGCAGGATGGCGATGAAGGCCAGTAAGGCCCTTTGACGGAGTAGGGCGCGGGCCATCTGCGACAGTCGGGACATAGTGTGGGTCGGACCTGTATGAAAATGAAGGCTAGAGATTAAGCAGCCGGTTGCGGATTTTTTTGAGGGCCGCGGTGCTCACCGCCACTTCCTCTTCGGTGAGGTTGGCGAGGAGTTCATGGCTCAGGCTTTCGGCCACCTCGGTTATCGGTCGCATGAGCGCCCGACCCCCCTCGCAGAGGTGCACCGTCTTGCTACGGCGGTCGTGCGGTGATTCTCGCCGTTCCACCAAGCCGTCCGCGGTCAGCCGATCGAGCAAGCCCACGACGGTCGGCGCTTCGACGCCAAGGCGTGCCGCAAGTTCGGCCTGCGTACAGTCTTCACTGCAGGAGATGTGGAGCAGCATACGCCACTTAGCCTGACTCAGGCCAAGTGGTCGCAGGCGCCGATCCAATTCGGTCCGCCATAGCCGCGCGGTTTCGTGGAGTGTCCCCGCAAAGGACTCGTGAGGAAGCCCCATCGCTCGCCCCTTTTGAACCTAACTATTAGGAGGCTAACAGATGAACGAGGCAATGTGCAAGGCCTCTTTAGAGCTAGACGGCCGTAGTCTTGTCCTTCTTGATGAGTGCGTAGGCCGAATGATTATGTATCGACTCGAAATTCTCGGACTCGACCGTGTAGGCGTCTATCCGCGGGTCGGCGTTCAAGACGCTCGCGACTTCACGGACCATGTCCTCGACGAACCGCGGATTGTCATAGGCACGCTCAGTCACGAATTTCTCATCCGGGCGCTTCAAGAGCCCGTACAGCTCACAACTCGCCTGTTTTTCCACGATATCGATCAGGTCCTCGACCCAGACGAACTGGTTGGTCCTGACTGTCAGGGTGACATGCGAACGCTGGTTGTGTGCCCCGCGCTCCGAGATCTCCTTGGAGCAGGGGCAGAGGCTGGTTACTGGCACGATCACGCGTATGGTGGTGACACTATGCCCATTGCGGATCTCGCCCAGGAAGCTCACCTCGTAGTCCATGAGGCTGCGCACGCCTGATACCGGCGCGGTCTTCATCACGAAGTAGGGGAAGCTCATCTCGATGTGGCCTGTGTCAGCCTCGAGCCGCTGGGCCATCTCGGCGAGCATGTCTTGGAAAGACTCGACTGATATTTCGGTCTCGTAACGGTTCAGGATCTCGACGAACCGCGACATGTGTGTGCCCTTGAAGTTGTGGGGCAACTCGACGTACATGTTGAAGAGCGCAATCGTGTGCTGCTCCCCTTGGCTGCGGTCCTTGACGCGCACGGGATGGCGGATGTCCTTGATGCCGACTTTGTCTATGGCGATCTGGCGCGAGTCGGCACTGTTTTGCACATCGGCGATACAGTCGGCTCGCGCACCGGGAGGCGCTGCGATCATAGCGGGGCGTCAATCCTGAGTGATTTAGTCAACGAATCGGTATTCTAAGCCGATTCCGACGTGCGGGCAAGTTCGGGCAGGGCATCGCGGACCTGACGAGCGATGCCGGAGGCGTCGAGCCCGACGTCTGCCAGCATCTGCGCGGGCGTGCCATGTTCCAAATAGCAATCCGGCAGGCCGAGATTCAGGACCCGCACGGGCAGTTGGAGTTGCCCCACAAGCTCGCCCACGCCGCTCCCCGCCCCTCCCGCCACCGCGTTCTCCTCGACGGTAACGAAGAGTTCGTGGGAGCGGGCGAGCCGTACGAGGAGCGCCTCGTCCAGCGGCTTCACGAAACGCATATTGACGACCGTGGCGTTCAGGGTCTCGCCCGCGCCCAGGGCCGCGGTCAGGACTGAACCGAAGGCGAGCAGTGCCACACGTGCCCCCTGCCGCCGGACTTCGGCCTTGCCTATGGGGAGTGCAGTCATGATACGTTCCACGGCCGCGCCCGGTCCGGTGCCGCGCGGGTAGCGAACCGCGGTCGGCCCATCGTACCGATAAGCCGTGTAGAGCATCTGCCGGCATTCGTTCTCGTCGCTCGGGGCCATGATGACGAAGTGCGGCAGGCAGCGCATGAAGCTCAGATCGAAGCTGCCGGCATGGGTAGGCCCGTCGGCCCCGACTAGGCCTCCGCGGTCCACGGCCAGCATGACCGGGAGGTTTTGCAGGCTGATGTCGTGGATGACCTGATCGTAGCCGCGTTGCAGGAAGGTCGAGTAGATCGCGACCACAGGCTTCAGGCCCTCGCAGGCCATGCCCGCGGCGAACGTCAGGGCATGCTGTTCAGCTATACCTACGTCGAAGTAGCGGCTCGGAAAGCGTTCAGAGAACTCGACCAGCCCTGAGCCTTCGCGCATGGCCGGCGTGATGCCGACCAGTTTCGGGTCCTCGGCCGCCATATCGCATAGCCATTCGCCGAAGATCTGTGTGTAGGTCTTGCCCGAGGCCTTGATTTCCATTTTGCCCGTGCGCGGATCAAAGGGCGTTACCCCGTGATAGACGCAGGGGTCGCCTTCGGCGGGCGTGTAGCCCTTGCCTTTGCGGGTGATGACATGCAGGAAGCGCGGACCTTTCAGGTCGCGCATGTTCCGTAGTGTCGGGATCAGGGTCGGGAGGTCATGCCCGTCGATCGGGCCTATATAGTTGAAACCGAGCTCCTCGAACAAGGTGCCGGGCATGATGATGCCCTTCATGTGCTCCTCGATCCGCTTGGCGAATTGGAACACCGGCCGCACAGTACTCAAGACCGTCTTGCTGCCGCTGCGCACGCTCGTATAGGCGCGCCCCGAGAGGATACGGGCGAGATAGCTCGAGAGGGCGCCCACATTGGGCGATATGGACATATCATTGTCGTTCAAAACCACGAGCAGGTCGGCGTCCATACTGCCGGCGTTGTTCAGGGCCTCGAAGGCCATGCCCGCGGTGAGTGCGCCATCGCCAATCACCGCAACGACCTGACGTGTCTTCTGGGCCTCTTTGGCGGCCACCGCCATGCCGAGCGCGGCGCTGATCGAGGTGCTGGAGTGTCCTACGCCGAAGGTGTCGTATGGGCTTTCTGTTCGTTTTGGAAAGCCGGCCAAGCCGCCGGCTTTGCGCAGTGTCCCCATCTGTTCGCGACGCCCGGTCAGGATCTTGTGAGGGTAGGTCTGATGGCCGACATCCCACACGAGACGGTCTTCCGGCGTATCGAACACATAGTGCAGCGCGATCGTAAGCTCGACGGTCCCAAGTCCGGCGGCGAGATGGCCGCCGGTCCGGCTTACGCTCGTAATGAGAAATTCGCGCAGCTCGTCGGCAAGTTGCGGGAGGATCCCCTCCGGCAGCCGTCTGAGGTCTGCGGGGGAATCGATAGAACGCAGCAGCGATTGCCCGGTTTTCATTGTGCCTCAGTGATCTCGCTCGACGGCGTATTGCGCGATGGTCGCAAGGAGCCCGCCATTATCTCCCAAAAAGCGGAGGCTGGCGAGGGCATTGTCATGGAGTGCGCGGGCGCGCCGACGCGCCTCATCGACACCGAGAACCGAGGCGAAGGTCGCCTTGCCGGCTGCCGCGTCGGCGCCGACGGTCTTGCCGACCACGAGCGCCACGCCCTCCACGTCGAGCAGGTCGTCTGCGATCTGGAAGGCAAGCCCCAGGGCGCGACCGTAGTCATCCAGGGCCACGGGGATCTCGGGATTCGCGGCCAACGCCCCGAGCCGCACGCTGGCGTGGATGAGGGCGCCGGTCTTACGGCTATGCCGCTCTTCCAGGATCTCGACTGTGGCCTCAGGTCCGGCCTTGAGGTCGAGCGCTTGACCGCCGGCCATGCCGAGCGATCCAGAGGCCTGCGCCAGTTCTTCGACCATGCGGATGCGGGCATGCGGCGACACCGCCTGCGCGCGCGCCAGGACCGCGAAGGCCTGGGTCTGCAAGGCGTCGCCGGCGAGCAGGGCCGTAGCCTCCCCGAAGGCCTTGTGACAGCTTGGGCGTCCGCGGCGCATATCATCGTCATCCATGCACGGCAGGTCATCGTGCACGAGGGAGTAGGCGTGGATCAGTTCGACCGCGGCGGCGGCGGAGTCGAGTGCCTCGAGGCTCGCGCCCAAGGCCTCACCCGTGGCGTAGACGAGGCAGGCGCGCAATCTCTTGCCACCCCCGAGGGTGGCGTAGCGCATGGCCTCGTGCAGGTCGGGCGGTGAGGTTTGGGCGGAGGGCAGGACGCGCGCCAACACCGCCTCCGCCCGCTCGCGATAGCGCTTCAACTGGTCTTGGGACACTGCGCTCACTCGCCCTGTTCGCCAGCCTTGAAGGGTTCCACGCGATAGCCTCCGTTTTCGGAGACGAGCCGCTCCACGCGTTGTTCGGCGTTCTTCAAGCCGGCCTCGCACAGGCGCGAGAGCTCCATTCCGCGCTGGAATGTGGAGAGCGCGTCTTCCAGCGATTGTTGGCCGTTTTCCATTTGATGCACGATCTGCTCAAGTTCGGCCAAAGCCGCTTCGAAGTTCGGAAGGGGGGTATTTTCGGTCACAGGTCATCCTCATCCATCGTCTGTCACCCTACTGCAATGACCAGAAACCGTCAATTCCGCAGGGAGCGGCCGAGGTCAGAGTCTCTCCAGGATCGCCGATACGGTATACTTGGCCGCAATGACCAACGGACACATCCCCGAAAAATGGCAACTGCGTCGCCTGCTGCGCGCGCTGCCGTGGACGACTGTGGTATGGATCGCGCTCGCGGTAGGGGCCTTATCCGGCATCGGCTTTGCCGCTCAGCATTATAAGGTCCCGCCGGAGGAAGTGAGCCTTCTTCGGATCCTCGTCGTGGGGCTGGCCGGGCTGCGCGTCATTCGCGGCATCGAGCGCGCCATGGCACGTCATAGGTCCGCGCGGCTTGAGCAGATGGCGCGTTCCACGCGCGGCTACGAGCTGGCCTGGCAGGATTCCGTCACGGGTATCTATCTCATCCGGCTTTTGCTCTACGCGGGCCTCGTCCTGCTCATAATCATGGTCGTCGGGGGGACGTTCAGCGGAGTCCTGGTTGGCGGCACCATGCTCTCGGTCGTGATAGGCGTCGCGGGCCAGTCGTTCTTCGGAAACTTTTTCGGCGGCCTTGCGGTGGCGCTTTTCAAGCCCTTCGACGTCGGTGACCATGTCCAGATCGTCGCCTGGCAGTTCCCGATGATGCCGGAGACCTATCCGCATCAATTGCGAGCTCAGGGCTATCGCGGCGTCGTGCGCGATATCAACCTCTTTTATTCCGAGTTGCGCCTGGACGACGGACAGCTGTTCCGGGTGCCCAATGGGGTCGTGATAACCGGAGGGCTCATACGCTCCTTGCCGGACGACTGGGCGCGCATTGTCTTTCGATTCGACGTGGCCATCACACCCAACCCGGCCGATATCGCGCACAAGCTTGAAGAGGTGGCGCGGCGGCACTTCCGACCCCGCCCGGAGGAGCCAATCCCGCCTTCCGATTCCCCGCAAAGTGATGAGGCCGCGCCCCCGTTCGGTTGGGACCCGCCGCTTGTTCTGATCGTGGACATTTCGCTTACCACCATGAGCATCGAGGTGCGGGCCTCCATTCCGCAGCGCCTACGTGATCGAGCCAAGGCAGACTTCTTCACGGACGTCCTGCCGATCGTGTATCCTGCCAAATCGTCCTGAGACCCGCGCCAGCGGTGTCCGGGGTACGGTGTAGTGCGCAACTGAAAAAGCATTTTTCCTAAGGAGTCCTAGCATGAATTTGGATCGAGTGGGCCCGGGTGACAAGGCCCCGGCGATCGTCAATGTTGTCATCGAGATCCCGGCCAACGGGCCGCCCGTAAAGTACGAGATGGATAAGGAAACAGGGGCGATGTTCGTGGACCGGTTCATGAACACCGCTATGTATTACCCGTGCAACTACGGCTACGTCCCCCACACCTTGTCGGACGACGGCGACCCGGTGGACGTCCTGGTCGTGACGCCAGCGCCGCTCATAAGCGGCTCGGTCATAAGCTGTAGGCCTGTCGCCATGCTCAAGATGACCGACGAGAAGGGTATCGACATGAAGATCCTCGCGGTCCCGGCGGACAAGCTCTGTGTGTCCTACCGCCATTACCAATCCCTGAAGGACATCCCTCCTCATCTTCTCGATCAGATCAGCCATTTTTTCGCGCACTACAAAGATCTCGAGGCCGGCAAGTGGGTGAAGATCGAGGGCTGGGTCGACGGCGAGGCTGTGGGCGCCGAGATCACAAGCGGTATCGAGCGCTATCAGGCCTCGCGCCACAAGCCGCGCTTCTAGTCGGCACTCGCAGGCGATCCATCCATCCCTCCAGCCAGAACATGCGCCGGGCGTAGGCCTCGGCGGAACGCCGCCCGCGCGCATGGACTCCATCCATCTCGCGTCAGGATGCGCGGGACCCGGCGCGCAAGGTGTCCGGGTGCCTCGCGTTCCATCATGAAGCGATCAAGCGTGACCGGCTCTCCCGGACACATCTCCCCGCGCACCACGCCGCAATGGCTGCGACAGACCAGCTAAGGTTACAGTGTCGGCCAGCGACGGTGGATGGTTCGTACCGGTACAATGGGGCGTGGCATAATGGCGGTGACTCGGGATGGCGAAGCCGGGGGCATAGCCCCGATCGCGGCAGGATGCAGCCTACGCACAGATCGCGCGTTCCAGGGGTGCGCCTCCGTCCATCGGCTTCGAATGGAAACCTCCTGTATGAAGGCATGCCACGAGCGGCGACGGGCGCGGCGGGAGCCTGCGAGACACCTGTGCCCTATGCCATCAAAACGTCGCTGGATGTCCTGAAGACAGGATCGGCGAGAAGACCCCCTGAATCGGCGAAAAGGCGCCGGCCCCGTCCGGGTGTAGTCGGGAGTTCGCGCGAGGGATCGACCGTGGAAAAACTCAAAAGGCATTCCCCCGACCTCGCTCAAGATGCCGTCGCGCGCTTAGGCGAACTGTTCCCGGGGTGCGTGACGGAATACCGTGGCGATGATGGCGCGCTGCGGCTTGCGGTGGACTTCGAGCGGCTGCGCCAGGAGCTTTCGGGGTCGATCGTCGAGGGGCCGCAAGAGCGCTACCATCTGAACTGGCCGGGCAAGCGCGAGGCGCTCCTTGCCGCCAACACGCCGATTGCCAAAACGTTGCGGCCGTGCCGGGAAGAGAGCGTCCATTTCGACACGACAAAGAATCTCTTCGTCGAAGGCGATAACTTGGATGCGCTGAAGCTCCTTCAGGAAACCTATCGGGGCCAGGTTAAGATGATCTACATCGACCCTCCCTATAACACCGGAAACGTTTTCGTCTACGCGGACGACTTCGCCGACAGCGCCGATGTCTTCCTTTCGCGCACCGATCAAGTGGACGAACAGGGCAACCGGCTTGTCACGGACTCCGAGGCCAGCGGACGCTTTCATGCGAACTGGCTGTCTATGATGTTCCCGAGACTTAAGTTGTCACGCAATCTGTTGCGGCCAGACGGCGTCATCGTCGTGCATATCGACGAGAACGAGTATCCGAACCTGGAAAAGGTCCTCGCGGAAATATTCGGCGAAGCCAACAATCTGGGCACCATCGTCTGGGATAAGAGGAATCCCAAGGGCGATGCCGCGGGCGTGGCACAGCAACATGAGCTCATAAGCCTTTACTGTAAAGACAGGGAAGCGTTCAAGCGGGCATGCGAATTCAAGCGCCCCAAGGAGAACGCCGAGAGGATGCTCTCGCGCGCCAAGCAGATCGTGGCGCGCGAGGGCGGTGCCACAGAAAGAGCAAGAAAGGATTATCGGGATTGGGTCAAGCAACAGGACCTGACCGGGGGCGAGAAAGCTTATAACCAACTCGACGAAAATGGCGACGTCTTCCGGCCCGTATCCATGGCCTGGCCCAACAAGAAGAAGGCGCCGGACGAGTATTTCCGGCCTCTCGTTCACCCCGTTACGGGAAAGCCCTGTCCCGTTCCGGACCGCGGCTGGCGCAATCCCCCTGCTACCATGCATGAGCTTTTGAGGTCCGGGCAAATACTTTTTGGCGTCGACGAGACAGTCCAACCGACCCGGAAATATCTGCTCAAGGATCATCTCCTGGAGAATGTTCCTTCGCTCTTATATTTCGGGGGGAGCGATGACGCGCTTCTCGCGGAGCTAGGCGTCCCATTCGACAACCCCAAGCCCGTTTACGTGGCCAAGCGATTGATCCAGACGATATGCCAAAATGAGGGAATAGTTCTCGATTTCTTCGCAGGCGCCTCCACGGCCGCGCACGCCGTATTACAACTGAATATCGAAGACGGTGCGGATCGGCGCTTCATCATGGTGCAATGGCCCGAGCCCTGTGGCAAGAACTCCGCCGCCTTCCATGCGGGCTATGAGAATATCGCCGAAATCGCGAAGGAACGGCTGCGCCGCGGGGCGGCTAAGATGTTGAAAGCTAATGCCGATACCCTGGCTTCTCGCCGGACACCCCTGGATTGGGGATTTCGGGTATTGAAGGTCGACAGGTCCGACATGGCCGATGTCTATTACGCGCCCCAGGCGCAGGACCAGGCACGCCCCGCTCATCAGGGGGATCACATAAACCCCGACCGCACGTCGGAAGACCTCCTGGTCCAGGTGATGCTGGATTGTGGTGTCGACCTCACCTTGCCCATCGCCACGGAGACGGTGTGTGGAAAAGAAGTGTTCCTGGTCGGTGATGGGGTGCTTGCCGCATGCTTTGATGGAGACGGTAGTGTAGACGAAGGCTTTGTGAAGGAGCTCGCTAGGCGCAAGCTCTCGCATGTGGTGTTCCGAGATGCCGGGTTCAGGAGTAGTGCCATGAGAATCAAGGCCGCGCAGATCTTCAGGCGCATGTCGCCTTCGACCAAAGTGAAGAGTCTCTGATGTGGTCGGGAGGAAGTGCGAGTTCAAGACGCGGGCTTGCCCGGAAGGGGGCCGCGCAGGCCGTGGTGGGTGGTTGCAAGGAGCGCTCTCGGGCCGACCGGGGCGTTCGCGAGGAATCGAAATGCGCGATTCTCGATCTATGTCGACCCCAATATCCCCGGACGATCGCGGGCGCGGATCGCTTGCCGCTGATTGCAACGACTCCCTTGAGACTCTGGGTGACTGGCCCGGTATCCGCGACCATCCTCACGAGCCCATACCGGTGGCCCGCTGGCATATGATGTACAGAAAGAGGCGACGGGATTTATGGGGGGCACCTGAATGGCGAACGGGCACAAATGGCAGTTCACTTCGCGTTTCCGACGCCAGGCCTTCGGGTGGCGTTCAGATCCTCCCATTCAGCGGATCAAGGAGGCCTTGTCGGAGATCAGGCAGGTTGCGCGTAAGGAGCCAGTTCTCGCCGCTGACGGCGCGGTGTCCTTATTGGAGAAATTATCGCCTGCCTTGGAAGGGGTCGATAGCTCCTCCGGGGCGCTGGGGTCTGCCGTCAACAAGGCCATAGGCACGCTGGTTCCGATCATCGCCAAGGCCGATGTTGGCACGGAACGCCGTCAGCGGTGGTTGGAACGTTTATGGGATGCTTTACAGGACGACAACATCCCCTATATCGAAGCCTTGGGCGACTACTGGGGCGAGCTTTGCGCGACACCGGAATTGGCGAGCGCCTGGGCCGACGAGTTCTTCCCGGTGGTCGAGCGGATTTGGGGTTCGCAAACCCCCGGGCACGGTTATTTCAAAGGGACGAGCGCCTGCTTGGCCTCCTTGTTTTACGCCGGTCGCCATGAACAATTGCTGTCCTTGCTTGAGCGGGCGCCGTTCCAGTGGTGGCACAACCGCCGATGGGGTGTCATGGCGCTCGCGGCGCAAGGAAAGAAGGCGGAGGCGATCCGATACGCCGAGGCATCCCGCGGACTGAATGACCCTGGCTGGCAGATTGCCCAGGCGTGCGAGGAAATCTTGTTAGCGTCAGGTCTCGCCGATGAAGCTTATCGGCGCTATGCCATCGAAGCGAACCTGGGTGCGACGAACATCGCGACCTTCCGGGCCATTGTCAAGAAATATCCAGGTCAGCAGCCGAAGCAAATCCTGCGCGATCTGGTCGCGAGCACACCCGGCGAGGAGGGTAAGTGGTTTGCCGCCGCCAAGGACGCCGGTTTGTTCGACACGGCCATTGATCTCGCGAACACGAGTCCCACCGACCCGCGCACTTTGACTCGGGCGGCAAGGGATTTTGCCGACAAGCAACCTGAGTTCGCCATGGCCGCGGGTTTTGGCGCTTTGCGCTGGATGGCGCTCGGTTACGGTTACGAGTTGACAGGCATGGACGTTCTGGGAGCATACGATGCATTGATGCAAGCCGCCGCCCAGGCGGGACGCGATGAGCGCGATATCACTACACAGATCGTTCAACTGATCGTCGGGGCATCTCCCCATAGCGACTTCGTTCGCACGGTCCTCGCTCAACGACTTGGGATACGCTGAGGTATTCTTCAACGCTCTCGCCCCGGCGCCGGATCTCCATCAATACGATGGCGGGAGCGTAACGGGGTTAGCTGAGTGGCGGCAGGGTGTGGATTATGGATCGTTTGCAGTCGTACACCGGAATCAAATCCGCGTCCGTATGGTGGTTTAGACAGAGGGTTCGGGGGCTCCATCATTTTTGGCGGCGGGATCGGTGAGCCGCCGGATCGTCAGCGTGCAGCGTTGTTCAATCAAGGCGTTGATTCGTTCAACCACGGCATTACCGGCAAAGCTGTGTCCAGGGTCAGATTGGAGCTTGCGCGCCGTGGCCGGCAATGACTTTGCCAACTCCAGAATGCGCCTCTTGGCCTGCGCCTTGGTAAGCCCGACGCTTTCTGTAAATTGATTCCAGTGCCGCGCCCGGACTTCGTTGAGCTCGTACTTGCTGCCGATCTTCATCGCCATCTTCTGCGTCAGTGTTGGATACACCGCTGTCGATAGCGTGTCGTAAAACGGCGCCAGAACGGGTGCCTTGCCTGAATACAGCAGTGAGAAATTCTGTATGCGCTCCATAAACCCCACCCTCCCCGCGGTGATCTCGGTCCGGTAGTCTTTCTTCGAGAGGGCAGCGACGTGCGAGGACAGGACGGACGTGATAGCGCGACGGAATACGGTGGGGCGGTCAGCGGCCGGATCGGTGCAACGTCGGGTCGGAGGTGAGGTTCATGGGCAGCAGCGCCTCGAGGTCTTCGACGGTGCGGGCCCGGGGGAGATCGGTGAAGATTCGGCGCAAGTAATGATAGGGTTCGAGGCCGCAGGCCTTACAGGTCTCGATCAAGGAGTACAGGTTGGCGGAGGCCTGGACACCGGCCACGGTGTCACTGAAGAGCCAGTTGCGGCGGCCCACACAGAAGGGTCGCAAGGCGTTCTCGGTCGCGTTGTTATCGATCGAGATACGCCCATCGGTGAGATACACGACGAGCTTGTCCCATTCGTTCGCCAGATACGTAAGAGCGCTGCCCAAGGCGGTCTTCGGCGGGACGCCGGGGCGGTGGATTGAAAGCCAGGTCCGGAGGGTGTCCCACAGGGGCTTGGCATGCTGGGCGCGGTACTGCTGCCGGTCTTCGGGCCCCATATCGCGCGCCTCCTTCTCGATCCGATAGAGCGCCTGGATCTGGGCGAGCGCCTCCTCGGCCAAGCCTTTCTTTCGGTGCTTGCCCTGGGATTTGATCACCTCGTCGAACTTCCTCCGGCAATGGGCGGCGCACCCTGCGTGGACGAGCCCCTGGGCGCGCACAACCGCTCCGTAACCGGCGCAACCATCGGTTTGGAGGATGCCCCGGAAGCCCTCGAGCAGGCGCAAAGGCACCTCCTGGGAACGGCTCGGGTCATAGTCAAAGAGGATGATGGGCTGACCGGGCGGTCCGCCCCG